>JBFHWX010000136.1:0-8694 GCA_041599275.1 Desulfobulbales bacterium
AGCCGGGGAGTCGTCATGGAAGAGACCGACTCGCTGTCGGAGGCCGCCCTGCCCGATGAGCTGACCCAATCGGGCCGACCACCGGCCGGTCTGGACCTGCCGGTGATGCGCCTCGAGGAGATGGAACAATTCATGATCCAGAAGGCGCTCCTGGCCACCGACAACAACAAGGCCCGGGCCGCCCAGCTGCTCGGCATCGACACCTCCACCCTGTGGCGCAAGATGAAGAAAAGATGAGCCTGCGGCACGGCAGCCGGCAGCCATACAAACCGAACTCACTGCGCACCAAACCGTTCAATCCCCCTGCGCCCCGAGCCCTGCGCGAGATGGCTCTCTTCCAACTCCTGACAGAGAACCGACTCCCCCTGAGGGAAAGTCCTGAACCGGCTGGCACCGGCCGAACCACCCCCTTCGCCCAGAGATATCGCTTGACAGAACCAACCGCGCCATATAGACATATGGCAATATAGCTAAAGGACGAAACAAATGAAGCAATTCACCCGCGTCATGAAGGCCCTCTCCGAACCAGGACGGGTCAAGATCTTAAAAATGCTCGAAGAAAAAGAGCTCTGCGTTTACGAGATCACCGCCGTGCTCGGTCTGGCCCAGCCCACGGTCTCCAAACACCTGCGGGTCCTGGAGGATGCCGGCCTGATCGCCTCACGGCGGGAAGGCTCCTGGGTCAACTACCGGTTGGCTGCCGGAGACGACTGCCCCTATGCCGCGGCAATGCTCGCCCATCTTGCCACCTGGTTGAACGACGACAAAGCCGTTGTCACGGACCTGGAGCAACTCGCCCGCATCGACCGGCACAATCTCTGTCCCCTTTAAAGGGGTTTAAGAAATGAACTTGGAGTTGAAAAGGGAAGGGAAAACCCTGGCCTGGCTCGTCACCGGCTTTCTCGCCTGCTACTACCTGCCGGTGGGCAACCTCCGCTTCGATAACGCGGTTCTGGAGGCCCTGCATCTGGTCAAGTGGTACGCAGAAGAACACGTACTGCTCTGCCTCGTGCCAGCCTTTTTCATAGCCGGGGCGATCGCCGTATTCGTCAGCCAGGCATCGGTACTGAAATACCTGGGAGCCAAAGCCAACAAGGTGGTGGCCTACGGAGTCGCTTCAGTCTCCGGCACAGTGCTCGCCGTCTGCTCCTGCACCATCCTGCCGCTCTTTGCCGGCATCTACCGGATGGGTGCCGGCCTCGGCCCGGCCTCGGCCTTTCTCTATTCAGGGCCGGCGATCAACATCCTTGCCATCATCCTCACCGCCCGCATCCTCGGCCCCGAATTGGGCATCGCCCGGGCCGTTGGTGCAGTTTTCTTCGCGGTGGTGATCGGCCTGCTCATGCATTTCTTCTTCCGGAACGAAGAGTTGGAGAAGGCCGCGGCCCAGGCCGTGCTGCCGGAACAGGAGCCGACGCGGCCGCTCTGGCAGACCGCCCTCTCGTTCGCCGCCATGACCGGCATCCTGGTCTTCGTCAACTGGGGCAGGCCAGACCAGCCCACGGGCCTCTGGCAACAGATATACGTCCACAAATGGCTGATCACCGGCCTTTTCGCGGCTGCCTTCGGTGCCATGCTCATGACCTGGCACGGCCTCCGAAAGGGCGAGGTTCTCCTGGCCGCGGCACCGGCTGTGGTGCTGGCCCTGCTTCTCCCCCAACATCCGACCCTCGCCTTCGTGGCCGGATTTGTCGGCCTCTCAGTGCTGACCAGCACCCGGGAGGACGAAAACGGCGAATGGTTCCGGGAGTCCTGGGGGTTCGCCAAACAGATCCTGCCGCTTCTCCTGTTCGGGGTACTGGCGGCGGGCCTCCTTCTCGGCAGGCCGGGCAACGAGGGCCTCATCCCTTCGGCCTGGGTGAGCCGAGCCGTAGGCGGCAATTCGCTGGCCGCCAACTTTTTCGCCTCTTTCGCCGGCGCCTTCATGTACTTCGCCACCCTGACCGAGGTGCCGATTCTCCAGGGCCTCATCGGCAGCGGCATGGGCAAAGGACCGGCGCTCGCCCTGCTGCTGGCCGGCCCGGCGCTTTCCCTGCCCAATATGCTGGTCATCCGCAGTGTCATGGGCACCAAGAAAACAGCCGTCTTCGTCTGCCTGGTCATCGTCATGGCGACCACCGCCGGAATGATCTTCGGTTACTTTTTCTGATATCAGGAGGGAAACACATGGAAATCAAAGTATGCGGCCCCGGCTGCCCAAAATGCCATGAAGTGGAGCGGCTGGTCCGCGAAGTCCTGGCCGAAACCGAAGTGCAGGCCGAGGTCGAGAAGGTTACCGACTTCAACGCCATAGCCAAACTTGGCATTTTTTCGACACCGGCGGTGGTGATCGACGGCCAGGTGAAATGCGTCGGCAAGGTGCCCCTGAAAAAAGAGATCCTCTCCTGGCTCCGCTGAAACCGCCGGACAGGCCAGTTTCCCTTCGGGACTCAACAAAATGCACGCCCATATGAGCAGCCAACAAAAAAAACTCTCCTTTCTCGACCGTTATCTCACCCTGTGGATCTTCCTCGCCATGGTCGCCGGCGTCATGGGCGGCTATCTCTTTCCAGGGATCAAGGGTGTGATAAACGGTTTCCAGGTGGGGACCACCAACATCCCCATCGCCGTCGGCCTCATCCTCATGATGTACCCGCCCCTCGCCAAGGTGCGGTACGAGAAACTCCACGAGGTCTTCCGCAACGTCCGGGTGCTCGCCCTGTCGCTCGTCCAGAACTGGATCATCGGCCCGGTTCTCATGTTCGGCCTGGCGGTGGTTTTTCTCTCGGGCCACCATGAGTACATGGTGGGGCTCATCCTGATCGGCCTTGCCCGCTGCATCGCCATGGTCATCGTCTGGAACGACCTGGCCGAGGGCGACCGTGAGTACTGCGCCGGGTTGGTTGCCTTCAACTCGATCTTCCAGGTTCTCTTCTTCCCGTTGTACGCCTGGTTCTTCATCACCAAACTGCCGGCCTGGCTGGGGCTTGCGGGGGCGGTGGTCGACATCTCCATGGGCCAGATCGCCGAGAGCGTCTTCATCTACCTGGGCATCCCCTTCCTGGCCGGCATGCTCACCCGGCTCATCGGCCTGAAGGCGAAGGGCGAGGCATGGTACCAGGAAAAACTCATCCCCCGCTTGAGCCCGCTCACCCTTGTCTTCCTGCTCTTCACCATCGTCGTGATGTTTTCCCTGAAAGGTGAGGTCATCGTGCAACTGCCCCTCGACGTGGTGCGCATCGCCCTGCCGCTTGCCATCTATTTCCTGGTCATGTTCCTGGTTTCGTTTTTCATGTCGCGCAAGGTGGGGGCCACCTACGAGCAGGCCGCCACCCTGTCGTTCACCGCCGCCAGCAACAACTTCGAGCTGGCCATCGCGGTGGCCATCGCCGTCTTCGGCATCGACTCGGGCCAGGCCTTCGCCGCGGTGATCGGGCCGCTGGTGGAGGTGCCGGTGCTGATCTCCCTGGTGAGCGTGGCCTTCTGGTTCAAGAAGAAGTATTTCCCCTTTGCCAAAGAGACGCCCACCGGGGTCTGTCACCTGAGCTGTGAGCCCTGAGGAACACTTGCCGGCAACCATCCCCAAATGGATAGCTGGCGGCACCTACAGCACCCGCCGGCGCCGCCGGCAAAAGAAGACTCTGGCGCGGCAGCAGCCGGGCTGGTAAAAGGCCCAAGGACTTTTTTTTCGACGTTCCTCAACTTCTCTGTCTTCCGGGAGCACCCTCCTCTCCGGTCAACGCCATGCCCACCCTGACCGCAACCGTCTTTCTCGTCGTCTACCTGGGCCTTGTGCTCGGCCGCCTGCCGGGGCTGCGCCTCGACCGCACCGGCGTCGTGCTGCTGGGCGCCATCGTGCTCCTGGCCACGGGCGCCGCCAGCGAAGAGGCGGCGCTTGCCGCGGTGGACGTGCCCACCGTGTCGCTGCTCTTCGCCCTCATGGTGGTGTCGGCCCAACTGCGGCTGGGCGGCTTCTACACAAAGGTAACGGAGCGGGTCGCCGCCCTCCACCTGCCGCCGCTTCTCTTTTTCGGCTGCTATATCCTGGCCATGGCGGGACTTGCCGCCATCTTCAGCAACGACATCATCTGCCTGGCCGCCACCCCGGTCACCATCCGCCTCTGCCGGGCGAAAAAGCTCGACCCGGTGCCCTTTCTCCTCGGCCTGGCCTGCGCCACCAACATCGGCTCCGCCGCCACCCTGATCGGCAACCCGCAGAACATCCTGATCGGCGAAGTGAAAAAGATCGACTTCACGGCCTATATCCTCGCCGCCCTGCCCGCCGTGCTGCTTGGTCTGGCCGCCACCTGGCTGGTCACGGCATGGCTGTACCGCGACAAATGGCATTATGAAACAGCGGCAGACACCGGCGCCGGCCCGGTCTTCGAACCGGTTTTCGATCCCTGGAAGAGCGGCAAGGGGCTCCTGGTGGCAGGAGTGCTCATGGTCCTCTTCCTGGCCGGTTCCTGGCCCCGGGATCTGGCCGCCCTGGCCGGCGCCGGACTCCTGCTGGCCAGCCGCCGTCTGCATTCCCGCGACATGCTGGGGCTGGTCGACTGGCAGCTTCTCGTGCTCTTTGTCGGGCTCTTCATCGTCAACGACACCTTCGCCCGCACCGGCCTGCCGGCGGGGCTCGCCGCCGGGCTTGCCGGCCGCGGCCTCGACCTCGGCAACCCCGGCTGGCTCACCGCCACCGTGGCGCTGCTCTCCAACGCGGTTTCCAACGTGCCGGCGGTGATGCTGCTGCTGCCCCTTGCCCCCGGGCCCGACGCCGGCCTGGTGCTGGCCATCGCCAGCACCCTGGCCGGCAACGCCCTGGTGGTGGGCAGCATCGCCAACATCATCGTCATCGAAGAGGCGGCCCGCCACGGCGTGGCAATCGGCTGGCGCACCCACGCCCGCCTGGGCCTGCCGGTAACGGTGCTGTCGCTTGCCGGTTTCCTCGCCTTGTTGTAGGGGGAAAGAAGAAGAAAAAGACGCAAACCTGTGGTATGCAGGAGAGTTGGCGGTAGGCAGTTTTCAGTAGACAGCAAGGGCAACTGCCCATTTCTGAACGCCGGCTGACGTTTTTTCTGCCAACTGCCCACTGCCAACTGCCTACTCAATCAAAAAATATGGCCCGAAAACTGAAACTCCTCTTTCTCTGCACCGGCAATTCCTGCCGCAGCCAGATGGCCGAAGGCTGGGCCCGGCATTTGAAATCAGGCGAGATCGAACCCTTCTCGGCTGGCATCGAGGAGCACGGCATGAACCCGTTGGCCCTGCGGGTGATGGCGGAGAGCGGGGTCGACATCTCGGCCCAGCGATCCAAGACCCTTGACGGTCTCGAAGAAAAAAACTTCGATTTCGTCATCACCCTCTGCGGCCACGCCCATGAAACCTGCCCCTGGTTCCCCGGGCCGGTGCTTCACCGCGGCTTCGACGACCCGCCCAGGCTTGCGGCGCAGGCCGCAAACGAGGAAGAAAAACTCGCGCCCTACCGGCGGGTGAGGGATGAGATCCGGGATTTCGTCAGCTCGCTGCCGGACTCCCTTGCGGCGCTGAACCCAAAAAACTCTTCCCAGGAGAAGTGACCCCCATGTCAAAAAAAATCTGCTGGTGCTTCGGCCATACCGAGGCGGCCATCGAGGAAGATCTTCTCTCCCACGGCCGTTCCACCATCCTCGAAGAAATAGCTGCCGCCAAGCGGTCGGGGGGATGTCGCTGTGCCGAAAAAAATCCGAAAAAACGCTGATGTTTGCCTGAAGTCCGCCAGGTGGTGGACCGGGTGATAACAGAGCACTCCATGCCGAGGAAACCCGACCTCTTTCCGCCGTGACTCCAGCCGTCCTGCCAGAGCAATGACATAACATGCTGTTTTAACTACACAAAGAAGCGCGCCACCTTCTCCTTTCTCAAAAAAAATCTGGAATTCCGGCCGGATCTGGACCATACTTGTCAGGTAGACCGCAACACCGGTCGCTCCGTGCCGGAGCCCGATCCACCCCAAGACCAGGAGAAGCTTTATGGATTTCAGCCGCTACGAGGTGGGCGATTTTTTTGACGAACTGTTCGAGGCGCCGGGCCGGCCGCGGCCGGCCGCACGGCTCTTGGTCGAGCGCCTTCAGGCCCTGCCGGAGGGCGAGCTCGAATACCGCCAGCAGGCCGCCGAGCAGGCGCTGCTGAAGGCGGGCATCACCTTCAACGTATACGGCGCCGAGGGCGGCACCGAGCGCATATTTCCCTTTGACCTGGTGCCCCGGGTTATCGCCTCCGAAGAGTGGGAGGTGATCGAAAAGGGGCTCAAGCAGCGGATCTACGCCCTCAATTTATTCCTCGACGACATCTACCACGACCGCAAGATCCTCAAGGACCGGGTCATCCCCGCCGAGGTCATCACCTCCGCCGCCTCTTTCCGCAAGGCCTGCGTCGGCCTCAATCCGCCCAAGGGCATCTGGTGCCACGTCACCGGCACCGATCTGGTCCGCGACCGGGACGGGGTCTTCTACGTGCTCGAAGACAACCTGCGCTGCCCGTCGGGCGTTTCCTACGTCCTCGAAAACCGCCAGGTGATGAAACGCACCTTCCCGAAAATCTTCGAGGTCTGCAACGTGCGGCCGGTGAACGACTACGCCAGCCACCTGTTGGAGACCATCGAGTACCTCTGCCCCGCCGCCCTCGATGCGCCACGGGTCGGGGTGCTGACCCCGGGGATTTACAACTCCGCCTATTTCGAGCACTCGTTCCTGGCCAAGCAGATGGGGGCCGAGCTGGTCGAGGGCGGCGACCTGGTCGTGGTGGACGGCTGGGTGATGATGCGCACCACCCGCGGGCTCGAACGGATCGACGCCCTCTACCGGCGGATCGACGACGATTTTATCGACCCGCTGGCCTTCCGGCCCGACTCGCTGCTCGGCGTGCCCGGCATCATGGAGGCCTACCGCAAAGGGCGGATCGGGCTGGCCAACGCGCCGGGCACCGGCATTGCCGACGACAAGGTGGTGTACGCCTACGTGCCGGAGATCATCCGCTACTATCTGGCCGAGGAGCCGATCATCCCCAACGTGCCCACCTATCTGTGCTGGCGCGACGACGACCGGCGCTACGTGCTCGATCACCTCGACCAACTGGTGGTGAAGGCGGCCAACGAATCCGGCGGCTACGGCATGTTGGTGGGCCCCCACGCCAGCGAGGCGGAGCGCAAGGAGTTCGCCGCCCGGATCACCGCCTCACCCCGCAACTACATCGCCCAGCCCACCCTGGCGCTTTCCCGCACCCCCACCATCGTCAGCGACGGCTGCGAGGGGCGCCACGTCGATCTGAGACCCTACATCCTTTACGGCAAGGAGATCTACGTCATGCCCGGCGGGCTGACCCGGGTAGCGCTCAAGAAAGGGTCGCTGGTGGTCAACTCATCCCAGGGCGGCGGCAGCAAGGACACCTGGATCGTTTAGGAAACCCGAAGGAGAACAAACATGCTGAGCCGACTGGCCGACGCCCTCTACTGGATGAGCCGCTATATGGAACGGGCCGAGAACGTGGCCCGCTTTCTCGACGTCACCCTGCACATGAGCCTCGACGTGCCCGGTTCCTCCACCGAGCAGTGGGAACCGCTGGTGACGGCGAGCGGCGACCACCAGCTCTTCGCCGAGCAGTACCCGAGCTTCGACGAGGCGTCGGTGGTCCGCTTCCTGACCTTCGACGCCGCCAACCCCAACTCCATCTTCTCCTGCGTGGCCAAGGCCCGGGAAAATGCCCGGATCGCCCGCCAGTTCATAACCCTTGAGATGTGGGAGCAGTTGAACGAGCATTATCTACTGCTCAAAGATCTCGAACGGCAGAAGGATACCCTCGACCTCTCCCACGACTTCTATACCGATGTGATGATGGCGAGCCAGCTCTTCCAGGGCATCACCGACGCCACCATGAGCCGCGGCGAGGGCTGGCACTGGTGCCGGGTGGGCCGCAAGCTCGAGCGGGCCGACAAGACCAGCCGCCTGCTCGACGTCAAGTACTACCGGATCCTGCCCTCGGAGAGCTACACCGGCACACCCTACGACGACATCCTGTGGGCCGCGGTGCTGCGCTCCACCTCGGCCTTCGAGATGTACCGCAAGCAATACCACCAGATCACCCCCCAGCGGGTGTCGCGCTTCCTCATTCTCGACCGCGAATTTCCCCGCGCCATCCAGCACTGCGTGATCGCCGCCGACGAGTCGCTGCGGGCGATAAACTCCACCCCCACCGGTTTTTTCCACAATCCGGCGGAAAAAACCCTGGGCCGGCTGCGGGCCGAGCTGGCCTACACCGAGGTGGAGGAGATTTTCGCCTCCGGCCTGCACGAATTCCTTGACCGCTTCCAGGTTGACCTGAATAATGCGGGGGTCGTCATCTCCGAGACCTACTTCGCACTGCACCCCCTTTCCGGGGACAACCCTTCGGGAGCCAGTCAATGACCTTCTGCCTCGGCATGCGGACCCACGAGGGCCTGGTGGGCATCGCCGATACCCTGATCACCTCCGGCAACGTGCTTACCCAGGCCAAGAAACTCTCGGTCATCGGGCACGGCGGCGGCTCGCTCTTTCTCATGACCTCGGGGCTGCGCTCGGTGCGGGACAAGATCCTCACCTATTTCGAGGACCAGCTCGACACCCGGCCCGAGCCCTTCAACCGCATGTTCAAGGTGGTGAACGCCTTTTCCCAGGAACTGCGCCGGGTCTCTGCCGAGGACAAGGA
>JBFHWX010000137.1:0-8478 GCA_041599275.1 Desulfobulbales bacterium
CGGGCTCGAGGCCAAGGAGCATCCCGACTTCCCCTTTTCCGAGGCCACCCGCGTCCTCGATGACATCAGCTCCTACGCCAGTCCCGTGGTGGTGCTCTCCGGCGGCGAACCCCTGCTGCGCAAGGACGTCTTCGAAATAGCCGCCTACGGCACCAGCAAGGGGTTGCGCATGTGCATGGCCACCAACGGCACCCTGGTCAACGAGGAGATCTGCGGCAAGATCAAGGAGGCCGGCATCCGCATGGTGTCCCTGTCGCTGGACGGCTCCAACGCCGCCGTGCACGACGACTTCCGCAGCCAGAAAGGGGCCTTTGACGGTACCCTGCGGGCCGCCGAGCTCTTCAGAAAGCACGGCATCCAGTTTCTGATCAACTCTTCCTTTACCAAGCGCAACCAGGAGGAGATCCCCAAGGTGTACCGGCTGGCCAAGGAAATCGGCGCCACCGCCTGGTACATGTTCATGATCGTGCCCACCGGCCGCGGCCAGGAGATCATGAACGAGCTGATCAGCAAGGAGGACTACGAGGAGATCCTCGACTGGCACTACCAGATGGAAAAGGAAGAAGACGAGTTCCTGGTGCGCCCCACCTGCGCGCCCCACTACTACCGGATCGTGCTCCAGAAAGCGAAGGAGGAGGGCGAGAAGTTCAAACGCCGCTCGCTCAAGTTCTCCACCGGCGGCTCCAAGGGGTGCCTGGCCGGCCAGCTCATCTGCCTGATCGACGTGGACGGCAACGTCCTGCCCTGCAGCTATTTCCCGAAATCCGCCGGCAATATCCGCGAAAAATCCTTCAAGGAGATCTGGGAAAACTCGGAACTCTTCCAGAGCCTGCGCGACTTCAAGAGCTACAAAGGCTCCTGCGGCCGTTGCGAGTACCTCAACGTCTGCGGCGGCTGCCGGGCCCGGAGCTATTCCATGACCGGCGACTACCTGGCCGAGGAACCCTTCTGCTCCTATACCCCGAAACGCTGAACGCCGGTCCCGATCACCTTTTTGCTCACCACCCCAACGAACCCGAAGAGGACAACTCCCATGAACGATACCTTTCTCAAGGCCTGCCGCGGCGAAAAAACCGACTACACCCCGGTCTGGCTCATGCGCCAGGCCGGCCGTTATCTCCCCGAGTACATGGCGGTGCGCAACAAGGTCACCTTTCTCGAGCTCTGCAAGACCCCGGAGCTGGCCGCCGAGGTGACCATCCAACCCATCGACATCCTCGGTGTCGACGCCGCCATTCTCTTCTCGGACATCCTCATCCCGCTGGAGGCCATGGGGCTCGAGCTGCAGTTCCACGAAAACCGGGGCCCGGTCTTCCCCACCCCGGTGCGCACCGCCGCCGACGTCGAGCGCCTCATCGTGCCCGAGCCCAAGGAGCACCTGAACTTCGTGCTCGACACCATCCGCCTGCTGCGCCGGGAACTCGCCAACAAGGTGCCGCTCATCGGCTTTTCCGGCGCGCCCTTCACCCTGGCCACCTACCTCATCGAGGGCGGCTCCTCCAAGGTCTTCTGGGAAACCAAGAAGATGATGTACCAGGCCCCCGAGCTCTACACCAAGCTGCTCGACAAGATCACCGACTGCACCATCCTCTACCTCCGGGCCCAGGCCGAGGCCGGGGCCCAGGCCCTGCAGATCTTCGACTCCTGGGCCGGCGCCCTGGGGCCCGAAGACTTCGGCCGCTTCGCCCTGCCCTACGTGCAGCGGATCATCGCCGCCATCCGCGACACCGGCGTGCCGATCATCTACTTTGCCAACAACGGCGCCACACTCCTCGAGCAGTCCCTCACCTCCGGGGCCGACGTGCTCGGCCTCGACTGGCGGATCAACATGGCGGATGCGGTGCGCCGGGTGGAAGGCAAGGTGAGCCTGCAGGGCAACCTCGACCCGGTGGCCCTGCTGCTGCCCAAGCCCGAGCTCGAAAAACGGGTGGCTGCGGTGCTCGAAGGAGCTAAGGGCGCCCGGGGCCATATCTTCAACCTGGGCCACGGCATCAACCCGCCCACCCCGCCGGAGCAGGCCAAATTCTTCGTCGAGGCCGTGCACCGGCTGAGCGGCAGGTAGCAGCGGAGCCAACCCCACGATGATCCCCTCGGTGGCGGCGTGCTTCGAGCTCATGGACGCGCACCGCATGCTGCCCAACATACGCGCCCATTCGGTGGTGGTGGCCCAGGTGGCGGCCATCGTCACCGAAGGATTGCGGGAGACCGGCGTCACCCTCGCCCAGGAGAAGGTGATCGCCGGCGCCCTGCTACACGACATCGGCAAGACCGGTTGCCTCGCAAACGGTCTCGACCACGCCAAGGTCGGACGCGAGATCTGCATCAGAGAGGGTTACCCCGAAATCGCCGACATCGTGGGCGAGCACATCGTGCTCGGCAACCGCCCGGAAACGCAGTTCGGCGAACGGGAAATCGTCTACTACGCCGACAAACGGGTCAACCACGACCAGGTGGTGAGCCTGCCGGAACGCCTTCAATACATCCTCGAGCGCTACAGCCCGAACAACGCCGTGCTTCAGGAAAGGATCCGCGCCAATTTCAAACGCTGCGTCCGTCTCGAGCGGCATCTCTTCTCCTTTCTGCAGTTTCTTCCCGACCAGATCCCCTCCCTCCTTTCCGCCACCTCCTTCTCTTTCCTTGACCTCGACTGAAAACTTCCTTACAAATTACTTACGGCACCTCCGTCGATCCAACGCGTTGCACCATCCTTTTTTCGCTTGCATTCCGACATCAAAGTTGATAATGATTACCAATACCAACTTTGCTACTTTAGGTTTTCAGTTTTCCCATCAAAATCATTCAAAAAAGAGGAGAGACAGATGGCATCTTTGAAAGGGACCAGGACCGAGAAGAACATCCTCACCGCCTTTGCCGGCGAGTCCCAGGCCCGCAACCGCTACACCTACTTCGCTTCCCAGGCCAAGAAGGAAGGATACGTCCAGATCAGCGCCATCTTCGAGGAGACCGCCGACCAGGAAAAGGAGCACGCCAAGCGGCTCTTCAAGCTCCTCGAAGGTGGAGAGGTCGAGGTCACGGCCTCCTTTCCGTCCGGGGTTGTCGGCAGCACCATCGAGAATCTCAAGGAGGCGGCCGCCGGCGAGAACCACGAGCACACCGAGATGTACCCGGAATTCGCCAAAATCGCCCGGGATGAAGGGTTTGGCGAGATAGCCGACATCTTTCTGGCCATCGCGGTGGCCGAAAAGCAGCACGAAAAACGCTACCTGGCGCTGGCCGCCAACATCGCGAACAACCGGGTCTTCCAGCGCTCCGCCAAAACCACCTGGCGCTGCCGCAACTGCGGCTACCTGCACGAAGGCGAGAAAGCCGTGGAGAAATGCCCGGCCTGCGCCCATGCCCAGGCCCACTTCGAACTGCTGGGCGAAAACTACTAAGTATTGTCTGCAACTCTTACCAACAGGAGGATAGTCATGGCGGAACGGAATCAGGTTTACAAATGCGACCTCTGCGGAAATATCGTTGAAGTGCTGCACGGCGGCGCCGGACAGCTGGTCTGCTGCGGCCAGCCCATGAAGCACCTGGCCGAAAACACGGTGGACGCGGCCCGCGAGAAGCACGTGCCGGTGGTCACCAAGGTCGACGGCGGCTACAAGGTGGCGGTGGGCTCGGTGGCGCACCCCATGGAAGAGAAGCACTACATCGAATGGATCGAGCTCATCGCCGGCGCCACGGTGCTGCGCCGCTACCTGAAACCGGGCGAAGCGCCGGAGGCCACTTTCACGACCGACGCCACCGAGGTCACGGCCCGGGAATACTGCAACCTGCACGGCCTCTGGAAGGCTTAAGCGAGGAGACAAAGTAATGCTGAGCAAGAACATGGAAGGAGCGATCAACCGGCAGATCAACGCCGAAATGTGGTCCTCCTACATCTACCTGTCCATGGCCGCCTACTTCGAGTCGACGGGGCTTGCCGGCTGCGCCCACTGGATGGAGCAGCAGGCCCAGGAAGAGCTCTTCCACGCCATGAAGATGTACCGCTTCGTCAACGAGCGCGGCGGCCGGGTGCTGCTGGAGCCGATCCCGGCGGTGCCCAGGGAATGGGATTCGGCGCTGGCCGTCTTCCAGGAGACCCTGGCCCACGAGCGCAAGGTGACCGGGCTCATCAACGAGCTGGTCAACCTGGCCCTTGACGAGCGGGACCACGCCACCAACATCTTCCTGCAATGGTTCGTCTCCGAGCAGGTGGAGGAAGAGGCCACCGCCGGGGCCATCGTCGACAAGCTGAAACTGATCGGCTCCGACGCCAACGGCCTGTTCACCCTGGACCGCGATCTCTCGGCCCGGGTCTTCACGCCGCCCGCCAAGGGCGCTTAGCCCGCGGCAAGACTTTCTAGAGTCAAAACACCGGAGAGAGGGCCAGCGCCGCCGGCGCGGGCCCTCTGTGCCCTTTTACCGCGACAACACCGGCCCAACGCCGGACCTGCCTTCTTTCATCGCACCGCTAAGGAGAAACACCATGAGCGCCACCGAGATCAAAAAGGACATCCACTGGGTGGGTGCCATCGACTGGAATATCCGTGACTTCCACGGCTATTCCACCGAGCGCGGCACCACCTACAATGCTTACCTGGTAATGGACGAGAAGATCGCCCTGTTCGACACCGTGAAGGCCAACTTCGCCGGCGACCTCATCCACCACATCCGCCAGCTCGTCGACCCCACCAAGATCGACTACCTGATCGTCAACCACGTGGAGATGGACCACTCCGGGGCGCTGCCGGAGATCGTCGAGCTCGTCAAGCCCGAGAAGATCTTCTGCTCACCGAACGGCAAGAGGGCGCTCATCGAGCACTTCCACCGGGAGGACTGGCCGTTTGAGGTGGTGAAGACCGGCGACACCATCAGCCTCGGCAAGCGCAGCGTCACCTTCCTCGAAACCAAGATGCTGCACTGGCCCGACTCCATGTTCTCCTACATCCCGGAGGAGAAGCTGCTCATTTCGAGCGACGCCTTCGGCCACCACTGGGCGACCTCGGAACGCTTCGACGACGAGGTGGACATGGACGCGCTCTTGAAGCACTCGGCCAAGTACTACGCCAACATCCTGCTCATCTTCTCGCCGCTGATCCAGAAGCTGCTGGCCCAGGTGGCGGAACTGGGCCTCGAGATCGAGATGATCGCCCCGGACCACGGCATCGTCTGGCGCTCCCACGCCGGCATGATCGTCGAGGCTTACGACCGCTGGAGCAAGCAGGAGCCGGCCAACAAGGCGGTGATCATCTACGACACCATGTGGCAGTCCACCGAGAAGATGGCCAAGGCCATCTACGCCGGCCTGTTCAAGGAAGGGGTGCGGGTGCAGATGATGAAGGCGAGCGGCCACCACCGCAGCGACATCATCACCGAGATCCTCGACGCCCGGGCGATCATCATCGGTTCTTCCACCCTCAACAACGGCATCCTGCCGCGGATGGCCGACATCCTCACCTACATGAAGGGGCTGCGGCCGAAGAACAAGATCGGCGCCGCCTTCGGCTCCTTCGGCTGGAGCGGCGAGGCGGTGAAGCACCTCACCGGCCACCTCGAGGAGATAGGCGTCGAGGTGGTGGACCCCGGGGTGAAGATCAAGAACGTGCCCACCCACGAGGCGCTGGCCTCCTGCGTCGAACTGGGCCAGAAGATCGGCAAGCTGGTCGCCGAATCCACCTGATCCCCCAGCGCGGCGCGCTCCGGCCAAGCCGGCGGGGAGCGCCGCGCTCACCTCTTTTTTCGGAGCACGAAGCCATGACCGCGATCAGGGACAAGAGACGGGTGGTGGCCCTGTTGCGGGGCGACGACACCGAGGCAATTCTCAAGGAGTTGGCAACCATGGACCCCGGCTCCCTGGTCAACGCCCTCTTTTCGGGGATCTGCCACGCCGACGAGGCCGTCAAGTGGCACGCGGTCACCGCCATGGGGCCAACGGTGGCCCGCATAGCCGACGCCAATATGGAGGCGGCGCGGGTCATCATGCGCCGCTTCATGTGGAGCCTGAACGACGAGTCCGGCGGCATCGGCTGGGGAGCGCCCGAGTCCATGGGCGAGGTCCTCGCCTGCCACGAGGGGCTGGCCGGCGAGTACACCAACGTGCTCGTCGCCTACATGCGCGAAGACGGCTTCCACCTCGAGCTCGAGGCCCTGCAGCGCGGCCTCATGTGGGGCCTGGGCCGCCTCGCCCAGGTGCGGCCGGCAGCGCTCCTCTGCTGGCAGGCCGCCGACTACCTGCCCACCTATCTCGAAGCCGGCGACCACACGGTGCGGGGCCTTGCCACCTGGACCCTGGGGCTGCTGAAAGCGAAAGAAACGAAAGAAAAACTGCAGAAACTCCAAGGCGACAGCCACCCGGTGCGCCACTACCTGAACCGGCAACTGGTCACCACCACCGTGGGCGAGTTGGCAGCCCAGGCCGTGGAAAGAATGAAAAACGCCTGAAGCTTGCCGGAGAAAGACCCCACCCCCTGTCGTTCTGCGCCTCAGTTTTCCCTGTCATGTTGCTCCATGCCCACCCTGTACTTCTTCCACAGGGAGGATCTGCTTGCCGTGCCGCACAACCAAGAGTTCGATTTTTTGCCCGAGAAGTCCCGCTGCAACTGATGAGTTGCCAACCTGATCTCGAACGGAGAACCTACAGAAAGGCCGGCTCCTGTTGATATCTGCTTTACCGGCTTGACGCATAACGCTTAACGATATACATTAAACAACATGATCAAGAGCTTTCGCTGTCCGGACACCCAAGCCCTGTTCGAAACAGGGAAGAGCAGAAGATTTGCCGGAATTGCCAATGTCGCGACGCGGAAGCTGGTTATGCTCGATACAGCGCAGACTCTCGAGTTTTTACGATCACCGCCCGGCAACCGTCTGCAAGGATTGCAGGGCGATCGCGCCGGGCAGCACAGCATCCGGATAAACGATCAGTACCGCCTGTGTTTCCGCTGGACCGAGACCGGGCCGGAGGACGTCGAGATCGTCGACTACCACTGAAGGAGAAGAGGTATGTTCAAGAATGGCATGCGACCGGTTCATCCCGGCGAAATTCTGCGGGAGGAATACCTGCTGCCTCTGGGGATGAGCGCCAACGCCCTGTCCAAGGCCCTGCATGTTCCGGCGCCGCGCATCAATGATATCGTCAGGGAACGGCGAGGTATCACGGCGGACACGGCCATGCGCCTGGCCCGGTATTTTGGAGGGGATGCCCGGTCCTGGTTGCATCTTCAGGCAGCCTATGATCTACGGATCGCGGAGATCCAAAACGCCGAACGCATCGAAAAGGAAATCGAGCCCGCCGCGGCGTGATCTTGCGACCCCGACTCATGGGCGCCTCGGTCCCGCCAACGCCCAGGCAGGCCGGCGGGGTACCGATTCCCTGCCAGCCTACCTAGAAGCCATTGCCGGTTGGCCCTCTGGCAGCGGCCTGATCTACTCCTTGTAAACACGCACCAGCTTTTCCACCGCTTCTGCGTAGGCTTTTTCCTTCAACAGAGCCACCTGGCCCTGGTCTGAGCTCTCACGACTCAAAATGGCACTTATCGCCGTATTGTCGAGGGGATCAGGAGCGAAAACCGTCCAACTGCCGGTGGCCACATCAACGAGCGCAAACTTCAGGCGAATGCGCATCATCTGCTTCTCGTCCGGTATCACCCAGCCGGCGACAGGCACCCAGGAAACCGCGCTGGTGGCCAAATTCTTCTGAGCCGTCTCCAAAACGCCCCAGTAGCAGACAATGATTTCGTTTCCACCTTTGGCGGCGGCCAACCGCAAGGCGTTGCCGTAGTTCGGCCTGCTGGCGGAGCTGTTCTTATGGTCGGCCAGGGGAATACCGGAGAAAGGCATGACGGCAAAATGCTTGTTGAACTCCCGCTGCATGGGCTCATCCGGCAACATGGCGCCGGACTGAATGAGCATCAGGGAGTCGCCTTTTTGGATATTGACTTTCTTCTCCACCGCCGGCCTGGACAGCGATGCTGCGATTTCCTCATCCGAAATCGCCTTGCCGGGATCTATCCCCAGAACATCGAATTCGGTCAGTTCTCCCTTGTACAAGGGATTGCCGGAGCGATAGTGCCCACCGCCGTCATATCCCGAGTCCGAAATGGAACGAACGGAACAGCCGACAAGGGAAAGAGCCGTAAAAAGCAGCAACAAACTGAAAGCCCGCTTCGACACAGAGAGCCTCGGGTGGAACATTTTTTTCTCCTGATTTTTTTGCCGGGCGCCACGCCTGAGAGGCGCGCCTAAAGCCCGTGCGGCACTATCTGCCGCCCACGTCAACTCTTTCCTGTTGTCAGAACAACCGATTCACTTATCAGTAGGCCACTGGAAAGTCAATAAAAATCACGAAAGTGATACTTCGGAGTGCTACCGCTTAACGGCAACAAGGGCAGAGGCCACAAGCTTCGAATGAAATGACCTGCGGTTGGGTGCCCCACGCGCACTCAGCAGCCCTCCAGTCGCCGATTCGATTGACACCCCCGTAAATAA
>JBFHWX010000138.1:0-8461 GCA_041599275.1 Desulfobulbales bacterium
GCCACCGTTGCCGGCGGTGGGATGGCGCCGGTATCCGGGGCCCAGGTGTTTGCCGAGGTGAGGGACGGGGCAGGGAAGGTGGTCTCCAGTCTGCAGGGTTTCAGCGATACCGGTGGCAGCGCCGAAATGATCTGGAGGGTCGCCAGGAAGACACCGGGCGGCGTCTACAGTGTGCAGGTGGTCGAGGTGATCAAGAACGGTTACGAATTCAGCCAAGACGGGTCGGCGCAACCGGTGTCCTTGACGGTCAATTAGAACCGGCCCGGCTTGTTTGGCAAAAAAAGGGAGGCTTCGTGCCTCCCTTTTTTCGTAACTGCGGTCACGAAATTTCATCCATGAATTCGGGATAGAGCTGCTGGGCGCAGTCCGGGCAGATGGAGTGGCTGAACTGGGCTTCGGAATGCGACTGGATGTAGGCCTCCAGCCTGTTCCAGTATCCCTTGTCGTCCCTGATCTTCTTGCAGTTTGCACACATCGGCAGAAACCCCCGCAGGGTCTTTACTTCGGAAAGCGCCTTCTGGAGTTTGTCGATGAGCACGTCCCGCTCGGCTTCCGCCTTTTTCCGGGCTTCGATCTCCTGCTGGGCAAGGGAGAGTTTGTTTTCGATTTCGGCGACCTGCCTGAGGATTGCCAGCACCGGCCTGTTTTCGATGGCGACGCCCTTGATGCGGCTCTGCCAGAGCAGATAACCGTAGAGAAAGGGCAGGGCGAAGATGGTGACGATGAGCCGGGAGACGAGGGTGCCCTGCATGATGCTCAGATATTCCGGGGTGCCGGCAAAAGCGCCGGTGGCAAAGAGCAGGACATCGATCCACATGACTCCGAGAAGGGTGAGAAAGGCGCGCAGCCAGAGTTTGAGACCGATCCCGGGCTTGCCCGAATATTCCCAGGCGATGGCCAGAAAGACGAGATCGACCAGGGTGGCCACCACCGAGGCGACGTTGATCCGCGGGCTCGGGAGCGGCACGCCGGGAAGCTCGCCGCTGGCGAAAAGACCCGCCTGGAGATGCAGGGCGGTGGCGATGAGCGGCATCAGCACCGAAACGCCGAGAACGGTGGAGATGGCGATGCGGGTGGCCCGGGGGCCATCGAAGACGTAGACCACGAAAACCCCGAGCAGAAGCGAGGTGTAAAACACGGTCGAGCCGACGACGAAGGTGATCCCCGCCACTTCCACCATGAGTCCGGCATCGGTGACCCAGCTCATGACCGCGGTGATGCCGCCGATGAGCGCGTAGAAGTGAACAGGCCCGAACCGGTGGCGGAGCGAGTGGGTCCAGAGGACGAGAAAATACATCACCATCGCCTCGAGGAGCAGGATCAATACATCGTGCTGCATGGCCGGTGTCTCCTGTGGGCAGGAATTCAGGTAGGTCTGCGGTTACTGTAGATGAAAAGGGCGATTATTGAAAGAAAGGATCTGTTCTGTGAAATATCCCTGTTGGCTTCTGGAGCCGGGTCGGGCGCAAGCAGGGGCGGGTTTGGAAAGGCGCGGCTCAGAAACCCAGGTAGGCCTTTTTCACGTCCTCGTTGTCGAGCAGTTCACTGCCGCTGCCGTCGAGCACGATGCGGCCGTTTTCCATGACGTAGCCGCGGTGGGCCACCTGCAGAGCCAGGTTGGCGTTCTGCTCGACCAGCAGAATGGTGGTTTTGTGCTCCTGGTTGATCCTCTCGAGGATGGCGAAGATCTGCCGGATAATCAGCGGCGCCAGGCCAAGAGACGGTTCGTCGAGCAGCAGCAGGCGCGGCCTGGCCATGAGGGCGCGGGAGATGGCGAGCATCTGCTGCTCGCCGCCGGAAAGGGTGCCGGCGGTCTGGCGGCGGCGCTCGGCGAGCACCGGAAAGAGACCGTAGACGTAGTCGAGGTCCTGGCGGACGCCGGCCGGGTCTTTCCGGAGAAAGGCGCCCAAGTCGAGGTTCTCCGCCACCGTGAGCTCTGCGAAGATGCGCCGGCCCTCGGGCACCTGGCTGATGCCGAGGCGGACGATGTGGTCGGGCCGCAGGCTGGTGATCGGTTTTTCTTCAAAGAGGATGACGCCGGCTTTTACCGGCACCACGCCGCAGACCGCCATCAGGGTCGTCGACTTGCCGGCGCCGTTGGCGCCGATGAGGGTCACGATCTCGCCGCGCCCCACCCTGAGGCTCACCCCGCGCAGAGCGGTGATCGCTCCGTAGGCGGCGTCGATGGCGCGCACCTCAAGCATGTTGTTCCTCCCCGAGATAGGCGCGGATCACCGCCGGATCCTGGCGGATCTCCTCGGGCGTGCCGCAGGCGATGCGGCGGCCGTATTCCATGACCTGGATGCGGTCCGAGATCGACATCACCAGATGCATGTCGTGCTCGATCATCAGCACGGCAAGACCGTCTTCGTCCCGGATGCGGCAGATGAGCTCGTCGAGTTCCCGGGTTTCCTGGGGGTTCATGCCGGCGGCGGGTTCGTCGAGGAGCAGAAGCCGCGGCCCGGTGGCCAGGGCCCGGGCGATCTCGAGCCGCCTTTGGGCGCCGTAGGGCAGATTGCGGGCCAACTCGTCGGCCTGGTCGGCGAGATCGAAACGCTCGAGAATCCGGTAGGAACTCTCGACGATGTCTCTTTCTTCCCGCCGGGTGCGCGGACCGCGCAGAAGCGCGCCCAGGATGCCGGCCCGGGTGCGGCAGTGGCGGCCGATCATGACGTTTTCGAGAACGCTCATCGCCCCGAACAGGCGGATGTTCTGGAAGGTGCGGGCCACCCCCAGGGTGGTGACCTGGTTTGGCTTGCGGCCGCTGATTTCGGCTCTCTTTCCCTTACTGTCGGCAAGATAGGCTCTGCCTTCGCTGGGAGTGTAGATACCGGTGATGCAGTTGAAGAAAGTGGTCTTGCCGGCGCCGTTGGGGCCGATGAGGGCGACGATCTCGGCGGGCCCCACCTCGAGGTCCACCGCGGTCAGGGCCTGCAGGCCGCCAAAACGCATGGAGAGCTTTTCCACCTGCAGCACGGCGGGCTTTGAAATACTGTCCGAAGCGTTCATCGTTCCGGCCATCTTACTTGCCAATGGCCTGGCCGGTAGCCGGCCGGTAGGTCGGGCGCCGGGAAGTGACGATCCCTTGTGGCCGGAAGAGCATCATCAGCACCATGGTGGCGCCGAACAGCAGCATCCGGTAATTGGAAAAGGCCCGCAGGTATTCGGGCAGCAGGATGAGCAGAAGGGCCGCCACCATCACCCCGCGGATCGAGCCCATGCCGCCGAGCACCACGATGGAGAGAATGATGGCCGACTCCAGAAAGGTGAAGCTCGCCGGGTTGATGAAGGTGGTCTTGGCCGCGAAGAAGACCCCCATCATGCCGGCCCAGGTGGCGCCCAGGGCAAAGGCGGTGAGCTTGGTGCGGGTACGGTCGATGCCCATGGCCTGGCAGGCGATCTCGTCCTCCCGCAGCGCCAGCCAGGCCCGGCCGATGCGGGAGTCCTTCAGGCGGTTGACGAAGAAGACGGTGAAGAGCACCATGCCGAGCATCAGGTAGTAGAGAAAAACAGTGGCTCCTTCCAGGGAGAACTCGTGGCCGAAAAAACCCGGCCGCGAGATGCCGGCGATGCCGCTGGGGCCGAAGGAAAAGTCGTTCCAGTTTTCGAGCACCAGGCGGATGATCTCGCCGAAACCGAGGGTGACGATGGCGAGATAATCGCCCCGCAGCCTGAGCACCGGAAAACCGAGCAGCACCCCGAACAGGGCGGCAAGCGCCGCACCCGCCGGCAGCGCCGCCCAGAAACCGAGGCCGAAGTGGTGATTGAGCAGCCCGTAGGTGTAGGCTCCCACCGCGTAGAAGGCCACGTAACCGAGGTCGAGAAGCCCGGCCAGGCCCACCACGATATTGAGCCCCAGGCCGAGGACCACGTACATGAGGGCGGTGGTCATGATGCCGGTCTGGTAGCTCGAAAAGAACTGGGGAAAGAGCAGGGCGAAGGAAGCGACAAGGAGAAGGGCGGGGATCTTGAGGGGGGCGAGTTTTTCGGAATTCAGGAACGGGCCGGCAGCCGATTCTGCTGCAGCGGTCGCCGCCCGCCGGCGGGCCAGGAACTGCTGGCTCAGAGAAAGCAAAAAGGCAGCACCGCCAACCAGCCACATGTTGGCCCAGCGCCAGTTTACCGTGTCCTCCACCGTGTTCACCTTGATCACCAGCACCGGAAAGGTGAGCAGCATGAACCACAGCCCGGTGAAGAGAGCCCGGCGCAGCATGGCGGCGGCGGTGGTGGTCGCGGCGGGGCCGGGGGTCATACCTTCTGCACCTCGCTGCGGCCAAGGATGCCGGCCGGCCGGAAGATGAGGATGAGCACCAGCAGCGCGAAGGCGAACACGTCTTCGTAGTCGCTGGAGATGTAGCCGGTGGCGAAACTCTCGGTCCAGCCGAGGATGAGGCCACCGAGCACGGCGCCGGGGATCGAGCCGATGCCGCCCAGCACCGCGGCGGTGAAGGCCTTGATGCCGGCGATGAAGCCGATGGCGAAGTTGATCTGGCCGATGTGACTGGCGATCAGCACGCCGCCCACGGCGGCCAGGGCCGAGCCCAGGATGAAGGTGGCGGAGATCACCCGGTCGGTGTTCACCCCCACCAGCATGGCCATGGTGCGGTCCTGGGCCGTGGCCCGCATGGCCTTGCCGATCCGGGTGTGCTTGACCACGAGGTGAAGAAGCAGCATGACAAGTCCTGTGGTGCCAACGATGACCAGATCGCTGGAACCGACGATGTGGGCCACCGGCTCCATGAAGGGAAACTCGGGGATCAGGCTCGGGAAGGGCTGGAAATCGGCGGTCTGGGCAAGCAACACGTAATTCTGCAGAAAGATCGACATGCCGATGGCGCTGATCAGCGGCGACAGGCGCGGCGCGTTGCGAAGGGGCCGGTAGGCCACCTTTTCGATGGTGAAGCCATAGGCCGAGGCGTAGAAGATGGCCGAGAGCACCGAGCAGAAGACCACCGCCGCCTGGCCGAATCCCTTCATGTGTAAAACGCTGGCCACGATGAGGGCGGTGAACGAGCCCAGCATGTAGATCTCGCCATGGGCGAAGTTGATCAGCCCGATGATGCCGTAGACCATGGTGTAACCGAGCGCGATCAAGGCATAGATCGAGCCCCGGGTGAGGCCGCTCAGCAGCAGTTCGAAAAAGTAGTCCATCTCGAAGCTACTTGCCGGCTTCGACGAAAGCGCCGTTCTTCACCTGGTACATGGTGAAGCCCACTCCCACCGCATCGCCCCGCTGGTCGAAGCGGATGGTGCCCACCGGGGTGGCCACGTCATGGGCGGTAAGTGCGGTGCGGATCGCTTCGTAGTCTGTGGAGCCGGCCTTGTCGATGGCGTTCAAGAGGGCCTGGGCCGCGGCGTAGCCCTCGAGGTAGAACTGGCCGGGATCCTCCTTGTAGGCCTCCCGGTGCTCCTGCCTGGCCTGCGCGGCCAGCGGGTTGTTGGAAAGATCCCGGGGGCCGGAGGCGTATACCCCTTCGGCGGCATCTGCCGCGACCTTCAGAAAGGCTTCGTCCTTTACCGAGTCACCGGAGATGAACGCCGTTGTCATGCGTTTCTTGCGCATCTGGGAGACGATTTTCGAGGCCTCGGGATGGTAGCCACCGAAGAGCACGGCTTCGGCCCGGCTGCGCTTGATCTTCTGCACCACCGCCGAGTAGTCCACCGCGCCCGGGGTCACGCCCTCGAACAGCACGACCTCGGCCTTGCCCGATTCCTCGATGAATTTCTTGGCGAATTCGGCAAGGCCCTTGCCATAGTCGCCCTTGTCGTGGATCACGGCGATTTTTTTGAATCCCAGGGTATTGAGGGCGAAATCCACCTCGAGCCGTGCCTGGGCGTCGTCGCTGGCGATGGTGCGGTAGAAGTTCGGGTAGAGGCCGCTCAGGGTGAGCTCCGGGTTGGTGGCCGAGGGCGACATGACCACGATCCTGGCGTCGCGGTAGGTGCCCAGCGCCGCCTTGGTGGCGCCGGAGCAGATATGACCGAGCACCACGGTGGCGCCGTCGGCCACCAGCTTGGCGGCGGTATTGGTGGCCACCTCGGGCTTGCAGACGTCGTCTTCCACCAGGAGTTCCACCTTTCGGCCGAGCACGCCGCCCGCCGCGTTCACCTTCTTCACCACCAGTTCGGCGGCGTGAGCGGTGGGGATGCCGTAGGAGGCGAGATCGCCGGAGTGGGCCCCGGCCACGCCGAGCTTGATGGTGTCGGCGGCCTGGGCTGCGGGGCAGAAGAGAAAAAAACCGGCAAGGGCAAGGTTCGGCAGGAAAAAGATTTTCCGGAGTGTCATGATTCACCTGTTAGGGAAAAAGTGGCTGTCCGGGACCCCGGCGGCGGCACGAACGGCTGGCTCCGAGGTCGCTGCAGGGCTATCTATATATTGAAAAAACCTCAGACCGTCAAGGGGCGTTCCCTGCCTGCCGCCCGTTGCCGGCGCCCTCCCTGATTCCTCTCCGTGAAAAAAATCTTGCCGGCGTCAGGTAGCGTGAGTATTGTAGCGTCTCCTTGGCGGCCCGCTCTCCGGTCCGCCGCCTGCTGCCACCCCAACGGAACGGCCGAACAGAAGCTCGCTGCCGGGCGTGGCAAACGCCTGTTGTGTTCCGCCAACCGCCTTCCATGCAGTTTCCGCTTCCGGTCACCGTCCTCCTCGGCTCCCTCCGGTATTTCCTGCCCGTTCTCTTCGGCCTGCTCGCCATTCAGTTCGGCCAGGACGCCAACTGGGACCTGCGCAATTATCATCTCTACATCCCGTACGCCTTTCTCGAGAACCGTCTCGGCTGGGACGTGGCGCCTTCCCAGGTGGCAAATTTCTACAACCCCCTGCTCTACGTGCCGTTCTATCTGGGCTTGCGGATCCTGCCGGTGAAGACCATGGCCTTTCTCATCGGTTTTCTGCAGGGCGCCAACGGACTGCTCCTCTGGAAAATCGGCGACCGCCTGCTGCCCCCCGGCCTCTCCGGCCGCAGTGGCCTGCTGATGGGAGTCACTCTGCTCGGTCTTACCGGCGCCCTGTTTCTGAGCGAGTTGGGCACTTCCTTTGCCGACACGGTGCTGTCACTCTTCGTGCTCGGCAGCCTGTGGCTCAACCTGGTTGTGCTCGACGGCTTCCACACCAGGAAGCGGAGCAGAACCGTGTTTCTCGTTGTCGGCGCGGGTCTTCTCGTTGGCCTCGCGGTCGGTCTCAAACAACCGCTGGCGGTCTATGCCGTGGGGCTGTGCTCCGCCTTTCTCCTGGCGAATCTTTCGTGGCCGACCAGGGTGGGCCTCGCCTTTGGGTTCGGCTGCGGCGTGCTGCTGGGAATCTCGTTCACCGGCGGTTTCTGGCTCCTGGAGATGTGGAACCGCTACGGCAATCCGCTCTTTCCATATTTCAACGATTTTTTCGAGTCGGAATGGGGAGTGGCCGGCAGTTACCGGGACGAACGCTTCCTGCCCCGCACTCTGTTTGATGTTTTGCTCTTTCCCTTTTCCTTCGCCCTGGCCCCACTCCGTACCGCCGAGATTGCTTTCCGGGATTTCCGCATCCCGCTGTTTGCCGTTCTGCTGCTCGCCGCCGCCCTGCACCGGCTGCAGGCCTCGGTGCGGCGTTTGCCCGGCCGGGCCGAGCAGGGCATGGCGAACTCCACGCTTTATTTTTTCGCGTTCTGTCTATTAACCTTCCTGGTCTGGCTGCGTCTCTTTGCCATCGGCCGTTATCTTGTCGTTGCCGAGATGGTGGCACCGCTCGGCATCCTGCTGCTGCTCATGAAAAGTTTCGGGCAGAGCCGTGGCTTGTTTGCAGCGGCTTCGGCGGTTGCCCTTTTTCTGCTGTGCTCCACTCAGCCAGGGAACTGGGGGAGGGTTGGGTGGAGCTCGCCTTTTCTCGAAGTGGCCGTTCCTTCCCTGCGGGAACCGGAGAACACCCTGGTGCTTCTGGCCGGCACCGATCCCCAGGCCTATGTGATTCCCTTCTTTCCCAAGGAAGTGCGGTTTCTGCGCATCGAAAGCTATTTCATCGACGCCGCAGACACCGAAAGCCGCTTTGCCCGCTTTATGCGGCAGGTGGTGACAACCCACCAGGGGCCGGTTTTTGCCCTGTACAGAGAATATGAGAAAGAGGCGATGAGCCAGGCTCTGGCCGCTTATGGTTTGCAACTGGACCAGTCCAGCCCCGTGGAATTGGCTTCCTCCCTGGAAAAGCCGGGCAACGCGCCGCTGCTGTTTGCCGCCACCCGCAAAAAGTAAAATCTCCCCTTGGTTTCCGCCAATGAACCCGACTGAAAGACTTTCTGGAAAGCGCCTTGCCGTGCTCGTGCCCTGCTACAACGAAGAACTGACCATCGAACGGGTGGTCCGCGACTTTCAGGCCGTGCTTCCCCAGGCCACGGTCTTCGTCTACGACAACAACTCGAAGGACGAGACGTCGGGCCGCGCCGCCCGCGCTGGCGCCGTGGTGCGAAACGTGCGCCACCAGGGCAAGGGCAAC
>JBFHWX010000139.1:0-8442 GCA_041599275.1 Desulfobulbales bacterium
CCCCTTTGCCTTTGCGTTGTTGCCTGCCGGCTTGCCGCTCAACGCAGGCGCTGGAGGCGGCTACAACTTGCGGGCAGATCAGGCCTCCCGAGACCAAGAAAAATCATTGATAATCTGCTGGATGTCGGCCGCCATCTCAGCCGCCTCCAGAAACTCCAGAGCGCAGCGGTTACGGGCCAGGGGCACAGTGGACAAAAAGGTGTCGAGATTGGCGCGCACAACCCGGAAATGAACGCCCCGGACCCGATAACTGCAGCCCTCCCCATGGCACATGATGTCGAGCGCATCGGCATCCAAACAGTCGCCAAGGACCGCCAAACAGGAACAGGCCATGCCGCCGAGGCTGATGTCGTCCACCCCGCCGATCTGGCTGCCATGCAGCACCGCAACTCCACTCTGCAACCGGAACCGCTCGTAGCGCCGTCGCTCCATCTGCATAGGAACCTCCCTTCAGGACTGCCGGATTCATAACGACCGCCCGGCCAGGCAGGACAAGAACCGCCGGCCGGGTGCGGTGAGAGCACATGACTTGTGGCAGCAGCCATCCATAATGGTATTGCAATTTCGTTGGGAACACCCCGAGACCGTTCATGGGCCCGGGGGAAGGCAATCAGCCCTGAGAACAGCCCGCCGCGGTAGGGCTGAGGAGGCAATACGGCTTTTCCGAAAGATATTAGGACAGCCTTCCCGCAAAGGCTATTCCAATAGCCCGAAACAGTCAATTGGGAATTCCTGTTTTTTTGACCGGCCGTCCGCTACCGGCCTGGTTTTGCAGCAATGGCTTGAGAAAAAGCAACTTCCTGGGATACAATCGTTGCGGTGCCCTTTCTCTCCGCGGGAGATCGGCGGAACCGGGCAGATCCGGCCACCAGGCCTTGGGACATCCATCCCCCTGCGCCTGCCAGGAAGACACCGACAACCCATCACCGAAGGACATTTTGCATGCAGATCAACGAGGAGCGGCTGGCCCGGGAATTCACCACCCTGTGCGAAATAGACAGCCCATCCGGCCGGGAAGGACGGGTGGCCGAATATCTGAAAAACGTTTTCCGGGGACTGGAGCCGGAGTTGCTGGAGGAGGACGACACCGCCGCCGCTACCGGCGCCGACTGCGGCAACCTGCTGGTGCGCTTTGCCGGCACCCTCGACCTGGAACCGGTGTTCTTCAACTGCCACATGGACACGGTGGGGCCGGCGGAAGGAGTGCGGGTGGCGCGACAGGGCCGCACCTTCAGCAGTGCCGGCGACACGGTGCTCGGCGCCGACGACAAGGCGGGGATCGCCGCCCTCATCGAGGTGATGCGCTGCTGCCGGGAACAGAAAATCGACCACGGCCCGGTGGAATTCCTCTTCACCACCAGCGAAGAGACCGGCTTGCGCGGCGCCAAGGCCTTCGATCCAAAACGGCTGCGGGCGAAGCGGGGCTACGCCCTCGACACCACCGGCATCGACCATGTGATCGTCGGCGCCCCGGCCGCCAACCGCTTCACCTTCGAGGTGCACGGCATCCCGGCCCATGCCGGGCTCGCCCCGGAACAGGGGATTTCGGCCATCCAACTCGCCGCCCGGGCCATCGCCACTCTCCGCCTGGGCCGCCTCGACCCCGAGTCCACCGCCAACATCGGCACCATCCAAGGCGGCAGCGCCACCAACATCATACCCGCCCTGGCCACGGTGGAGGGTGAAGTGCGCAGCCATTCCGAGGCCAAGCTCGCCGCCTTTACCGAAGAGATGGTCCAGGCCTTCAAGAAGGCGGTGGAGGATTTCGGAGACCCCAGCGGCCAGGCCAAGGGAAGGCCGAGACTCGCCTGCACCATCCGCGAGGACTACCCCCTCATGCGGGTGGGCCTCGAAGAGCCGGTGAACCGGCGGGTGGATCTGGCAGCCCGCAGCCTCGGCCGCGAGATCCGTTTCCAGGTGGCGGGCGGCGGCAGCGACGCCAACATCTTCAACAGCCGCGGCCTTTCCTGCGTCATCGTCGGCACCGGCATGAACAAAGTGCACACCACGGAAGAAACCGTGGAACTCGACGACATGGTGCGCTGTGCCGAACTGGTGGGGCGGATCCTCACCGGTTGAGAAATCAGTGTCCTGTTTGGCTAATCCTGTCTCATTATTGTTGGCCCTCGCGGCCCCTCACGGTGTTGCAAAAAGCTCGACACAGCGCTGCTATGTCGAGCTTTTTGGGCCTTGCGAGGAACCACGATATCTCAACAATTCCAGGTCACGATTAACCGCACAGGACACTAGCGCTCTCAGGCGATATAGGCGGCCAGCAGGTCGTGGGACGACACCAGGCCCACCGGCTTGCTGCCGCGGCCGGTGACCAGCAGATTGTGCACGCCGGCCTCGGCCATGATCTTCAGCGCCATCTCCACGGTCTCCTCCTCGTCGAGCTGCACGCAGGGCGACTTCGGCCCCTGGCCGGCGATGAGATCACAGGCCGTCATCCAGGTCATGACCTGCTCCTTGGCGAGATCCTTGCCCTTCTCGATGCAGAGCATGATGTCCATGTCGGAGAGCACACCGATCAGCTCGTCGCCGCTCTCCACCGCCAGGGCCGTACTGCCGGCCTCCACCATGCGCTGCACGGCAAGCTGCACCGTGTCCTGGGCCTTGACCATGGGGGCGTCTTTCTGAATGACTCCACGAATACTGTCCTTGGCACCCATCAGTTCTCCTCCTCCGCGGCATCCGCGTTCAACGGGAAAATGAAAGGGGGCGGAAAAGCCAAAAAGGCCACCAGCCCGCTGTTTTCAGACTTTTCTGAAACGAACTTCGAAAAACACGACCGCCCCCGCCCATTGCCGGCAGGGCACTCCGAAAAGAACAGACAAAACAACCTAAAGACCAGCGCCCCCCTGGGCCTTTCGGGAGAAAAGCCGTCGACAAAGGGCACTTACTGATTTTATACGCGCTCCCGGCCCAGGTGTCAATTGACAAAGAACTGCAGCCAGGGCCCTTCAGGAAAGAGGGGACGAGACCGCCGGCGGCGGCTCCTTGCCGGCTCCAACCAGGGGCAGGCGCGGGGCCAGCCAGGCAACCGATTCCTGCTGCAGGGGCGTATAGAGGGCCCAGCCGATGACCGCCAGAAAGAGGGAGCCGCCACCCACCACTTCATCGGTCAGCCAGTGGCCGCCGCCCACCAGGCGCGGCAGGGAAAAAACGAGAGCGAGGCCCCAGGCCGCCAGGCCCCGGCGCGGCCCGGCATGGTGCCAGAGAAAGGCCGCAAAAAGCAGGAGCACGGTGGTGTGGTCCCCCGGGAAACTCGAACTGGAGGCATCCTTCAACGGAATGTCTGGATAGAGGCGGGAAAGCCGGATGCTTTCCTCGAAGACCTGGGTCGGGCTCCAGCGGTTGAAATCGTAGAACACCACTTTGAGCAAGCGGGTGGCGACCATGGAGTAGAGGACCATGAACAGGCCGATTGCCGAACGCCGGGCCAGGTGGCGGCGGCCACCGGCCAGCAGAAAAGCACCGAAGAGAAGAATCATGAAGCTTGCCGGCACCAGGTCGAAGAGGCGGTTGTTGGCCAGGGCCCAGAAGAGCGACCAGCCGCCGCCGGCGGCAAGCGTGCCGTTCAGGAAGAAGAAAACCGCCGCATCCAGTTCGTCCCACAGAACGCGACCCGCCGGCAGCAGCCAGGACCCATAAAGAAGCACCGCCCCCAACTGGCTGGCCACCAGCGGCCCGGGCCGCCAGGCGCTGCCCGGCGCATCGATGCACTCGCCCTCGACCCCCCCCACCTGCACACCGTTCATAGATTCCAGACCTTACCTGTACCCAAAGGCATCGACGTAGAGCTGCAAAGCCGGCATGTGCTCGGCCAGTTGCACCTCGTATGTTTTCCAGCGCCCCATTGCCGAAGCATACAGGGGCTGCACCACCTGCTGGTAGCTGGGGGTGCGGATGAACCGTTGGCCGGCCCCCTCGAAAAAGGTGGTGACCGCCTCGTCCCACTCCAGACCGATGAACCCCAGCATGCGCTCCATCTGCCCCCGCAGGTCGGTCACCAGATCTTCGTAGCGCACCTCGAGGATTTCGAGCGGCAGGGTCCGCCGGTAATGGGAATAGAGCCCCATCACCGTTTCGTAGAAGCCCACCGTGTTCTCCAGGGTCAGAAAATTCTGGAGGTAGGGGGTGAGGGTGAAATCCTGCATGAAGTTGCTGAGGCAGGTGTCGCGGGGGTCGCGGTGCATGACGATCACCCGGGCCTCGGGGAAAAAGCGCTGGATAAAGCCCAGATAGCAGATGTAGAGCGGGTTCTTGTCCACCAGCAGCCGGTTGCCGGGCGCACCACCGGCGGCCTCCTGCAGGCGGCCGAAATATTTCTGGCGGTAGTCGAGAAGCTCCTGCCGCCCCAGGGAGGCAAGGCGTTCCAAGCGATCGGCCCGGAAAAAGTCGCGCAGGATGGGGTCCAGGGTGCGGGCCTCGTCGACGGTGTGGGCGCCGGGGTGGGCAGTAAGGAGCTGGCCCGCCAAAGTGGTGCCGGACCGGGGAAAGCCTACCAGGAAGACGGGCCGCGGCAGGCGATCGCCAAGCGGCGCGCCCCATTCCTGCACCCGGTCGCGGCGAAACACGGCACGCTGGCGCTTGAGAAGCTGCAGGAGCTCGAGGCGCATGGGCTCCTGCTTCTTGGCGAGCGGGGTGGCGGCGGCCAGCAGGTTGGCGCGCTGCATGGCCTTGTAGGCCTGGTAGCTCTCGCCCTGCCGGTCGCAGATCTGGGCGAGCAGGTGCCAGGTCTTCTGGGCCAGTTCGTGGCCAGGCTCCTCGTCGAGCAGGCCGCTGGCGATCACCCGGGCGCGGTTCAGGTTGCCCTGGCGGAACTCGAGCTTGGCCAGGTGATGGCGCAGGGAAGAGGAGCGGGGCTGGAAACGCAGGGCCTGCTCAACCCCCTGCCTGGCCTTGTCGAGCTGGTTGGTCTTTTCGTAGAGCTCGATGAGATTGGCCAGCACCTGCAGGTTGTCGGGCTGCGCGGCCAGGGCCCGCTCGAAACAGTCGAGGGCCTCGCCGGCCCGGCCCGCTTCGGCCAGGAGAATGCCCAGATTGCAGTTGTAGACCGGGTTCTGGGGCTTGGCCGCCAGGGCCCGCCCCACCAGTTCCATGGCTACTTCGGGCCGCCCCAGCTGGGCCGCGGCCAGGCCGCGGAGATTCAGGGCATCGGTGTTGGCGGGCTCCAGGGCCAGTACCCTCCGGCACCAGCCTTCCGCCGCCGTCGGCTGGCCGGACTCCAGGCAATGGCCGGCGGTGGCCAGCATACGGGTGATCTCCTGGGGCGCCGGGCCCTTCTTGGCGGGCGCCGCCTCTTCCGCTGCCTTTTCCCGCTGGCGCAAAAAGAATCGCTTCTTCATGGCAAAACCTCGATATATCCGGCCTCCCCGGCCACCATCTCACCGATCGCGGCGACTCTCAGGGGATAGCCGGTCTGCCGCAGCCGGGCGATGAAAAGCTCCGCCTTGGCCGCGGCCAGGGAGACCAGCAAACCGCCGGAGGTTTGCGGGTCATAGAGGGCCATCTCAAGGGGCGAGCCGGCAGGCAGACGGCACTCGACCTTTTCTTTATAAAACGAGCGGTTGGTGTGGGCGCCCGCCGGGATAATGCCCATGGCGGCAAAATCGAGAACGCCACCCAGAACCGGCACCGCTGCCGCCCGCAGCCGCACCGCCAGGCCAGAGGCGACGGCCATTTCATGAAGATGGCCGATCAGCCCGAAGCCGGTGATGTCGGTGCAGCCGTGCACCTCGAGATCGCCCCCGGTCATGATTTCGGCGGCCTGCCGGTTGAGGGTGGCCATCACCTCGATGATGGTCGCCTCAATCCCGGGTGCGGCCAGCCCGCCCTTCAGGGCGGTGGAGAGGATGCCGGTGCCGATGGGCTTGGTGAGTACGAGGAGGTCGCCGGCCCGGGCCCCGGAATTGAGGAGCACATGCTGGGGATGGACAACCCCGGTCACCGACAGGCCGAACTTCAGCTCGCTGTCCTCGATCGAGTGCCCCCCCACCAGCAGCGCCCCGGCCTCCTTCACCTTGCTGAGACCGCCTTCCACCACCTGGCGGATGACGGCCCGATCCATCTCCTTTTCCGGCGGGCAGGCCAGGATGTTCATGGCCAGAAGCGGCCGGCCGCCCATGGCGTAGACGTCACTCAGGGCGTTGGCCGCGGTGATCTGGCCGAAGGCAAAGGGGTCGTCCACCACCGGCGTGAAAAAATCCACGGTCTGGATGAGAGCGACCTCGTCGGAGAGCCGATACACCCCGGCGTCGTCGCAGGTCTCGGCTCCGACGATGAGGTTAACGTCCTTGGGCAGATCGAGGCCGCAGAGAATCCGGCCCAGGTCCCCCGGGCCCAGCTTGGCGGCTCAACCGGCCGCCCGGACCGTGTTCGTCAGCTTGATCACTTTTTTCTCCATCCAGTTGTCCAATCCAGCCGCATTCTACCGACTCTCCCTGCTGCTGGCCCCTTCCGATGCTTTGGACGAGTAGAAAAAGACCAGATCACTTCGTCCCAAAGCCACTTTGGTGATACCACGTATATTTTCCCTCTGCACCAGAAAAAAGGCACCTCTTGCGAGGAAAACAGCGAAGCAAAAACCTCCACAGATGCGGTCCTGCCAACACGGATCGCGACATTTTGCCGCAGCCAGACATCAGGGAAAAGCATTGACAGCCCCCACCAAACAAAGATAAATAATATCTCAATTGTCGAAGCATTCGATTGGGCTCAAACAGGCCGAAACAAAAGCACAAATATAAGAAAACATACGAAGCACAAACGTGAACCGAGCACGTTTGCTTGCAAGTCGGCCATCAATAAACTTATTTCTGGATACCATGCGACTGACACGAGCAGGGGAATACGCCGTTCGCTGCGTGCTGTACCTGGCCCGCAAGGGCCAGGGCAAGCTGGCGGGCAAGCAGGAGATCGCCAGGAGCTGCGGCATCCCGCCCCACTTCCTGGCCAAGATTGCCCAGCAGTTGGCCCGGGCCGGGATCATCCAGATCCAGCAGGGGGCCCGGGGCGGCTACCTGCTGCCGCGGCCGCCGCAGACCATCACGCTGCTCGAGGTCATCGAGGCGATCATCGGCGAAATCTTTTTGAACGACTGCGTTCTGCACCCGGAAAGCTGCCGGGCCTCGGCCTCCTGCAAGGTGAGCCGGATCTGGGACAAAGCCCGCAGCCAGCTCCGGGAGACCCTGGGGGCGGTGGATTTCGCAAGCCTCCTGGAAGACGAGGAGTGCTGCATCTTCCCTGTCCTGCAACCCGAGGAACTGATCACCACCGCCGAACCCGGCGAGCCGGCCGGCTGACCGCGGCGGCACCGTCCTTTTTTCCAGCGCTGGAGTGAATAGGCCATGATCTCCCAGGTCGCTCGTTTCTACCTCGACGGCTTTCGCCGCATGACCCTGGGCCGCACCCTGTGGCTCATCATCGCCGTAAAGCTTTTGGTCCTCTTCGGGGTGTTCAAGCTCTTCTTCTTTCCTGATTATCTCGAAACCAACTTCGCCACCGACCACGAACGGGCCGAACACGTCCTTTCCAACCTTACCCATATTCCCTGACCTTTAAGCCGAGGAGGTGACCATGGTAGAACAGACCGATCTGACGATGGTGAACTGGGCCCGGGCCCAGTTCGCGCTCACCGCCATGTACCACTGGATCTTCGTACCGCTCACCCTGGGGCTCTCGTTTCTGCTGGCCTTCTACGAGACCCTCTACGTGAAGACCGGCAACGAGGAATGGAAACGGATCACCAAGTTCTGGATGAGCCTCTTTGCCGTGAACTTCGCCATCGGGGTGGCCACCGGCATCATCCTCGAGTTCGAGTTCGGCACCAACTGGTCCAACTATTCGTGGATGGTGGGCGACATCTTCGGGGCGCCGCTGGCCATCGAAGGGATCTTCGCCTTCTTCCTGGAGGCCACCTTCTTTGCCGTGATGTTCTTCGGCTGGGACCGGGTGTCGAAGAAGATGCACCTCTTTTCCACCTGGATGGTGGCTGTCGGCTCCAATCTCTCGGCCCTCTGGATCCTGGTGGCCAACGGCTGGATGCAGCACCCGGTGGGCATGACCTTCAACATGGACAAGGCCCGCTTCGAGATGGAAAACATCGCCCAGGTCATCTTCTCGCCGGTGGCCATCGGCAAGTTCACCCACGCCACGAGCTCGGGCTTCACCCTGGCCTCGCTCTTCGTCATCGCGGTGTCGAGCTGGTTCCTGCTGAAGAACCGGCATGTGGCGATGGCCCGGAAGAGCATCGTGGTGGCGGCGGTTTTCGGTTTTCTCTCGGCCTCCTTCGTGGCGGTGAGCGGCGACGAGTCCGGCCACACCGTGGCCCGGGTGCAGCCCATGAAGCTTGCCGCCATCGAGGGCCTCTACGACGGCCGGGAAAACGCCGGCGTGGTGGCAAGGGGGGTGCCCACCCCGGCCAAGCGGCCGGGGGAC
>JBFHWX010000140.1:0-8414 GCA_041599275.1 Desulfobulbales bacterium
GGAAAAAATTTCCTGAGCAAGGATGAGTTGTGAAATCGCCCGGAAGCGTAGCTGGGCTACGTTGAGGACGATTTCACAAGGAAGACGCCGCACAGGGGATTTTTAACTGGTCGCAGTAGATGTTCATTTTGCAAGAGGCTCATATAACAGAGGCAACCGGATGCACCACGCCGCCTTTCCGGATGCCCGAAAACGGCACACCCGGAGTCTGCCGCTGGTCGCTTACCTGCACCGTTCTCGAACGCGCGCCGATTCAGCAGCTTACAGAAAAAGGGCGAGCAACGGCAGGGTGGCAAAGGCGGCGAGGATGCCGTACCCCACCAGGGCGGCGACCAGTTCCGGAGCAAGGCCGGCGGCCATGGCCAGGGCCCCGGCGGTCACCATGGGCGGCATGCCCGCCTCGAACACCGCCACCCGGGCGGCGGCTCCCTGCCAGCCAAAAAGCGAGACAAAACCCGTGGCCACCAGCGGGGCAACCAGCAGCTTGAGCACGAGGCCAACCCCAAAGGGCAGTACATGGCTCGAAGCAAAGCGCAGCCTGAGCTGCACCCCCACCGCGATCATCACCACCGGCACCAGGGTCGCCGCCACTGGCCGCAGCACTGCCTCCACCGCGGGCAGGACGAAAAACGGCCGGGCAACAAAGGCAAGGATCAGGGCGAGAAACGGCGGAAAGGTGAAAATGCGGCGCAGGACCGCGGCCACGCCAGGCCGGGCGCCGGCCCCGTACAGGGCGAGTACCATCGAACCATAGGTGGAAAGAGCGAGAAACGATCCGAGCTGGTCGTAGAGCACTGCGTAAGGCAGGTGGTCGGCGCCGAAAAAAAGGGTCACCATGGGAAAGCCAAGGAAGGCGGTGTTGCCCAGCGGCACGAGCAACAGAAGCGCGCCGGTCACCTCCCGGCTGCAGCCCATGAAACGGGAAGCCACCAGAACCAGACCGGCGCCGGCCACCACCATCAGCCAGGCCATGACCACCGGCGCTAAAGCTTCGGCCGACAGCACCAGCTTCGGCACCTCCACCAGAATCACCGACGGTAAAGAAACATGGATCACAAATTGGTTGAGCACCGGACTGGTCTCGGCAGGAAAGACCGGCAGGCGGCGAAGGCCCATACCGATGGCGAGAAGCAATACAATGAGGATAAAATTTTCCATTGGGTGTACCTTTAGGGCTACCGGTGAAACGACCAGGACCTCTGCCCACCCGTAACACTTCCCCTCGGAGAGCCGGCGGGCTCAGATTAGGGGGTGTTCGGTGAAAAAGCAAGCAGGATTCCCGAACCGGGGGCCTCCTGGATTCATGGACTATTTACCCGCCGCGAGGAGAACTGCCTCAATGAAACCACCCAGGCTCACCCACTTCGCCTCCGTTGTCCTTTTCTCCCTGCTGCTCGCCGCCTGCGGGGCGACCAAACCGCAGACCACCGGAAAAGGCCGGTTGCATGACCTGGGCAACGGCATCTGCCTGGACACCGGCAGTTCCCTGATGTGGCAGATCGATAAAGGCCCGAGAAAAAAATCGGACAGCGGGGCACGGGCGTATGTAGAGAACCTCGAGTTGGGAGGTTTCCGCGACTGGCGCTTGCCAACCACCCGCGAACTCTATGAGCTCATGTACTACCTCGACCTGCACAAGGAAACGGAATGTTCCATGGACCTGCCCGGCTCCTACTGGTCAACCGATGAAAAAAACGAGGAAACCGCCGGTGCCTGGGAGGTTGCTGCTACCTGCGACCCGGAAAGGGAATATGAGCCGAAACCCAGCGGTTTCGTACGAGCCGTGCGAAGCGCCGGCAAGCAGGAGCAGGGAAATTGAGAAACCATCTTGACAATGATTATCAATTGCAATAAAAAGAACTCCTCGGCTCACCGAAAAAGACAACCAGAGACAAAGGAGACATCATTATGGGCAAGACCGATGACAACCTGAGAGAGGCTTTTGCCGGCGAGAGCCAGGCCAACCGCAAATATCTGGCTTTCGCCAAACAGGCCGATCGCGACGGCCTGGCGCAGGTTGCCAGGCTCTTCCGGGCGGCGGCCGCCGCCGAAACCGTGCACGCCCATGCCCACCTGCGGGCCCTGGGCGGCATCGGCTCCACCATCGACAATCTGAAGGAGGCCCTGGCCGGCGAGACCCACGAGTTCAAGAACATGTACCCCGGCATGATCGAAACCGCCGAGGCCGAGGGCCACAAAGCAGCGGTCAGATCCTTCAAGTACGCCAACGAAGTGGAGAAGGAGCACGCCGCCCTCTACCAGAAGGCCTTGGACAACCCGGAAGGGCTCGAAGAGTGCGACTACTACATCTGCTCGGTGTGCGGCCACACCCACGAGAAGGAAGCACCGGGAAAGTGCCCGGTGTGCAACGCCAACCAGAACGCCTTCTTCAAGGCGGATTAAATTCCCCTTCACCTTGACGACAAAGGCGGTGTCCATTCAGGACGCCGCCTTTGTTCGCCTGCCGCTCTCCTTCTTTTTCTCAACTGTCTGCCGCCCCAGCCCGGGGCTCGATGGCGCCGCCTCAGGTGAAACCGGAGCCGGCGGTGCAGGCATAGCAGTGGTCACCGGTGCGGACCGCAACTCCCTCCCCCGGCACCCCGGCAAGATCCGAAACGTGCAGCCGGCTGCCACTCATCGGCAGGCCGCAGGCCTGGTTGAAGTCACAGTCGTAGAGATAACCCTGCCAGTCCACCGAGAGAAGAGAGCGGCACATGAGCCCGTCCACCGTCGCGGGGTTGAAGGCGCCGGCCAGTTTTTCCAGGTAGGGTTCCAGGTTCCCGGAGCGTTCGAGCCAACTCCGAAAGCGGCCCAGGGGAACGTTGGCAAAGGTGTAGAGATGGTTGAAGACTACGCCCCAGCGGCGCTGGAGCTCGTCCCGGAAGCGTTTCTCCATTTGGCACTGGGCCGGCGGCAGGAAGGCGCCGCTGGGGTTGGAGACGAGGTCGAGGGCAAGGCCGCTCTCTTTTTTGCCATAGCCCAGGGCGTTGAGTGAGCGGAGCGTGGCCAGGCTGCGGCCGAGCACGCCGTCGCCCCGCATGGCGTCGGTCTGGGCTTCGTTGGTGGCGGGGAGCGAGGCGACCAGCGCGACCCGCAACCTTTGGCAGAGGCCGAGCAACTCCTGCCGCGTTCCGGCGGCCAGTTCGTCCAAGGCGGTGAGGTTGCAGCGCAGCATGAGGCGGTCGGCAAGCGGTGCCAGCCGCTCCAGCAGGAAACCGAGATCCGGGTTCAATTCCGGCGCCCCACCGGTGATATCGATGCAGTGGAATCGGTGGGCGGCGGCAAAGCCGATCACCTGCTCCATGGTGGCCCGGCTCATGAGCTCGGTGCGTTTGGGCCCCGCCTCCAGGTGACAGTGTTTGCAGGTCTGGTTGCAGAGAAGGCCGACGTTCACCTGCAGGGTGGAAGGGCGGCCGCGGCGCAGTTCTCTGCCGTGGGCAGCCAGGGTCTCGTGAAACGGACGGGGCATGAGCGGCCGCTTCCTAGAGCGAGAGTTTGCCTGCGATCTTGCGCATCTGCACGCCATGCACCAGGGAGGCGCCGCCCCGGATGGCGACGGCCACGTGGACGGCCTCGGTCATCTCCGCCTGGTTGGAACCTTTTTCCAGGCAGCCGGTGGTGTAGGCGTCGATGCAGTAGGGGCATTGCACGGCATGGGCCACGGCGAGCGCGATGAGGGCCTTTTCCCGTTCGCTGAGGGCTCCCTCGGCGAACACCGAGGCATAGTAGTCGAAAAACTTGCCGGCAAGCTCCGGCGCGTCCTTGCCGATTTCGCCGAAACGGCCGAGATCTTCGGGATCGTAATAGCTGTTCATGGGAATTTCCCTTCAGGTGGAAGGTTGGGTAAAAAGGTGAAAGGCGAGGGCAAACAAGCACCCTGGTTCAGGCAAGAAACAGTATCAGACCCCGGAACCGAGGACAATATTTTTCCACAAACCGCTCCCGGCGGCGGAACCCAGAAAGAATTTGCCGGCCGCTTCCCTGGCAACTAGTGGCCTGTACGGTTAAGCGTGACCGGAAATTGTTGAGGAATCGTGGTGCCTCGCAAGGCGCGAGAACGAAGGCATAGCAGCGCTATGTCGAGTTTTTCGCAACACAGCGCGGGGCCGCGAGGACCAACATTTATGAGACAGGATGAACCAATCAATGCCGCTAAACTGGGAGCACCCTGGAGCGCCAAGGGTTTCCAGGCCGGGAGACCTCATGGACAGCGGCCTCATCCGCCGTGGGGCAGAGTTGATCCGTAGAGCCACCAGAGAGCCGTCGCCCTCACCGGCGCCTTTGCCGCCACCATGACCGCCATGGCCGCCGAGATCCCCGGCCGGCCCGCGGCTTACTGAAACGAACCAAAAAAGACGGAGACCGCCATGGACCAACTCGCCTCCTCCCTCGGAGTCCGCTATTACCGGGAAACCATGTTCGGCCGGGACAGTCTCGGCCGGGCGCAACGGCTGGCCATTGAACCGGCCCCGCCTTTCAAGGAGTACCCCGAAGCCGAGAAATTCGATCTGCCCCGTTCCTGGCACTTCCGCACCACCGACCTCGGCCGGCTCCTTCAACAGCGCCGCTCCCGGCGCAGCTACAGCCGCGAGCCCCTGGCCCTTGCCGAACTGGCCGGCCTCTGCTGGGCCAGCCAGGGTGTCACCGCCGCGGCGGGCCCCTATCTGCTGCGCACCGCACCTTCCGCCGGCGCCCTCTATCCCCTGGAAACCTACGTGGCGATCCGCCAGGTGGAGGATCTCTCGCCCGGCATCTACCATTTCAACCCACGGGATTTCCAGCTCGCTCTGCTCAGTTCCCCGGCACCGTCCGAGGCCCTGGCCCGGGCCGCCCTCGGCCAGCGCTTCGTGGCCCAAGCCGGCGCGGTCTTCATCTGGACCGCCGTTTTCCGGCGCAACATGGCCAAATACGGGCACCGCGGCCTGCGCTACATCTGCATGGACGCGGGCCACCTTTGCCAGAATCTCTTGCTGGCGGCCGAGGCCTTCGGGCGGGCGGCCTGCCCGGTGGCTGCTTTTTTCGACGGGGAATTGAACGAACTGCTGGGGGTGGACGGCGGGGAGGAGAGCGCCCTCTACCTGGCCACAGTGGGAAGCACCGGCGGTCCCTGACACCGCCTCTGCCTCCGGTGGGCGATCAGGCGAGGTGGGCGTTGGTTTCGAGCACTGTGATGCGGTTGACGAGTTGCATCAGGTTACGTTTGATGTCCGGCGGCAATGGCTCGAGAAACTGCACCCCCATGCCCTGCTCCCGCTTGGGGCCGGCCTCGTTGGTCCACACCACCATGCCGGCGATCTCCAACTCCTGCAGCTCGCCCACGGAAAAAACCAGGGACAACTGGGTGCCGGCCGGCGGCGGATCTCCGGTGCAGATGAAGATTCCATCCACCGAGATGTCGCGGCTCGAGGAGATGACGTAATCGCCCTCGTGAATGAAATTGACGTTGAAGGAAGCGGGGATTCGCTCGGCCCCCCGGCGATTGGCATCATCCATACGGTATCGAACCTCGTTTTTTTTACACCAAAATAAAGAAGAGTGCCCGCCGCGTTGCCGCGTTCCGGCCACGGTTTTTTTCGACTCACGGATCTTCCTGCACGTTATAAGCTCCAAAAATGAATGGCAAGAACTTTATGGCAGGGGCCTTCTGCCAGGAGATGCTCGGCGCCGCCCACCACTCCCTGGCAGAAGAACCCACCACGCCAACCCTTTCCATCGCCCCAGGAAAGAGGAAAAACCGCCAACCCCTTGCCACCGGCAGCGAAACGTAAAATGACGATTCACCCCGCCGAGGAAAAGCTGCAGCAGGCCTCAACCCGCAAAATGGCGCAGGCCGAGGAGCAGTGGGTCGCAGAGGGTGACACGCTGGCGGTCGGCAAGAAGTGGCCAGTCGAGATCTTCGACGGCCATGCCGTGGACCACACCGATGGAGAGGTGCAGATGGGGGGCGATGCCAGCCCGGTGGCCCCGGCAGTCGGCGATTTCCCCGAGCACCTCGCCTGCCTCCAGCCGGCGGCCCGGAACAAGGCAGGGCTCAGGCCGCAGATGGCCGTAAGCCGAAAAAAGCAGCGCGCCGCTTGCTGCCGGCCCATGCTCGACCCAGACCGTGGCCCCCAAAAAATCGGCGAGGACCCGCCCCACGCGACCGGCGCGGGCGGCGGGCACCGCAAAACCCGGAGCGAGTTGCCGCACCCTCCCGGCAAGGTCCTGGTACCGGTAGAGATCGATGCCCTCGTGGGGCGAATTTCTCGCGTCCTGCCGCCACCAGGCAACCATTGAACCGTACTCTGCTCCCCGCTCGAGCAGCCAATGGGCAACGTTTTTCTTGAGCCGGGGATTGGCGTCGAGCAGCAGCCCATGGTACATTTCTTCCCCGGCGCCCCACGGGCCGCATTCTTTTTCCCTCATGCCCTTTCCTTCTCCCACTCCGCCCTTGCCCTGCCCGGCGCAAAAGTTGTACTACTTAGGCGGAAACCACAGTTCTTCATCTCAAAGAAACCGCCCCGACAAACAGGAGCCCCCATGCCGCACCGGACGACCCGCCGCCTCTTCGCTTTTTTCCTGGCCGCCACCACCCTCTTTTTTTCGGGCTGCGCCGCCATGCGCACGGCCAGCGAGCCGCCGGAGGTCAACCTCACCAACCTGCAGATCCAGGACGTCACCCTGAGCCATGTCAACATGGTGGCGGAGCTCCGGCTCTTCAACCCGAACCCCAGCGCCCTGAAAGTCGAACGGGTGGACTACACCCTGCAGCTCAAAGGGGTGAAGATGTTCACCGGCCACTCCCTCAACACCGTCAGCGTACCGGCCAACGACTACGGTTTCGTGGCGCTGCGGCTTTCTTCAGCCTACTGGGACATCCTCAGTTTCCTGAACCGGATGGAAACCTCCAGCGAAGTGGACTACATCCTCGACGGCTCGGTGCAGACCGGCGGCTACGGGCCTTTTGGCCGCAGTTTCCCGTTCCGCAAGGAAGGGGTCATCCCCCTGGAGCGGCTGCCGGAAGCCGGCCGCCCCCTTTCCCCCGGCCGGCAGTTCTGAGCCGGCGGGCCATGCTGCGCAACACCTTTCTGCACATCCCGGGCATCGGCCCGAAAACCGAGGCTCTTCTCTGGTCGGCCGGGATAGAGAGCTGGGACGACCTGGACGGCCGGCTCGCCACCGTGCTGCCGCCGGCCAGGGCCCGGCTGGTCCGCCAGCACCTGGAGCCTTTTCTCCTGTCGCCGCCCAGCCCCCGGCAATTCGCCGCTGAACTGGGCGCCGCCCACCTCTGGCGCCTCTTTCCGGCCTGCCGGCGGCGCACCGCCTACCTCGACATCGAAACCACCGGCCTCGACCGGCAGGCAGGCCAGATCACCACCATAGGACTGTTCGACGGCAAAGGATACCGCTCCTATGTGCATGGCCGCAACCTCGAGAAGTTCGTGGAGGACATCGCCGCATTCGAGATGCTGGTCACCTACAACGGCCGGCTCTTCGACCTGCCCTTTCTCGAACATTTTTTTGCAAAAAAATTCGACCAGATCCACGTCGACCTGCGCTTTGTCCTGCACAGCCTGGGGATCAAGGGCGGGCTCAAGAACTGCGAGCGCCGGCTCGGCCTCCACCGCGGCCCCCTCGACGGGGTGGACGGTTTCGACGCCGTGCGCCTCTGGCACCTGTTCAGGCGGACCGGCAACCCGCGGGCCCTCGACACCCTGCTCGCCTACAACCTTCAGGACGTGGCCACCCTGGAGACGCTGATGGTCACCGCTTTCAACCGCAAGCTCGACGGCACACCCTTTGCCGAAAGCCAGCGACTGCCCACCCCGCCCCCGCCGCCGCCCCTGCCCTTTGCCCCGGACCCGGCGGTGCTGCGGGCCATCGGCCGCTGAGCGCGGGTTGCCCCCTCCACCTCGGCTCTCAACGGACAACGAGATGACCAGAAATATTTTCCTGCACGGCCTCGACACCAGCAGCCGGGGCACCAAGGGGTCCTTCTTCCGGGAACATTTCCCGGACATGCTGCTTCCCGACTTCAGCGGCGACCTTGCGGTACGGATGGCAGCTCTGCGGCAACTGCTGGCCGGTTCCGGCGACTGGATCCTGGTGGGTTCGAGCTTCGGCGGCCTGATGGCCGGGCTCTACGCCCTGGAAGCGCCGCAAGCGGTGCGCCGCCTGGTGCTGCTGGCTCCGGCCTTCAACTACGGCGATTTCCCGCCGCAGCCGGCAGCAAAAGTATTGGTGGAAACCCACCTCTGGCTCGGCGACCGCGACACAGTGACCCCAGCCGCCCTGGTGCTGCCGGCGGCCCGCGCCGTGTTCAGCGATCTTGCAATCCACCTGGTAAACGACGACCACATGCTGCACCAGACCTTCTTCGGGCTCGACTGGCCGCGGCTCCTCTCATGAACGTCGAGTTCGCCCGCACCCTGCCC
>JBFHWX010000141.1:0-8264 GCA_041599275.1 Desulfobulbales bacterium
CCTCGAGCTCATCGACCGGCACCAGCCCCAGGGCGCCTTCGTCTATTCGACCTGCATCGTGGGGCTGATCGGCGACGACCTGGAGGCGGTCTGCAAGCGGGTCAGCGAAGAGAAGGGGATCCCGGTGCTGCCCGTGCAGTCGGAGGGCTTCAAGGGCAACAAGCGGGCGGGCTACGAGGCCGCCTGCCGGGCCATGTTCCGGCTGGTTGGCACCGGGGATATTGATAAAATTTCGCCACGCTCGGTGAACATCCTTGGCGACTTCAACCTGGCCGGCGAGATCTGGCTGGTGCACGAGTATCTGAAAAAGATGGGCATCGAGGTGGTGGCCAACATCACCGGCGACGGCAGGATCGATGACATACGCCGGGCCCACGGCGCGGCGCTCAACGTGGTGCAGTGCTCCGGCGCCACCATGGATCTTGCCCGCATGATGCAGGAGAAGTATGGCACCCCGGTGATCCGGGTCTCCTATTTCGGCATCGAGGACATGAGCCAGGCCCTCTACGACATCGCCGCCTTTTTCAAGGAGCCCGAGATCATGGAACGCACCCGGGCCCTGGTCCAGGAAGAGTTGTCGAAACTTCTGCCGGAGCTCAAAAAATACCGGGAGGCATTAACCGGCAAGAAGGCGGCGATCTATGTGGGCGGCGCCTTCAAGGCTTTTTCCCTGGTCAAGGCCTTCCGGCTCCTGGGCATGCAGGTGGTGATGGTGGGCTCCCAGACCGGCACCCCCGAGGACTACCGGGAGTTGCAGGAAATCACCGACCCGGGCACCATCATCGTCGACGACTCCAACCCGCTGGAGCTTTCGAGCTTTCTGAAGGAAAAGGAGGTCGACATCTTCGTGGGCGGCGTCAAGGAGCGGCCCATCGCCTACAAGCTCGGCGTTGCCTTCTGCGACCACAACCATGAGCGCAAGGAAATACTTTCCGGTTTTGCCGGCATGCTGAACTTCGCCCGGGAGGTCTATTTATCGGTCACCAGTCCTGTCTGGCGTTTTGTGCCGAGGAGGGAGAAATGAAAACCAGGAACCTGCCCAATTACGTTTCCACCACCAACGCCTGCAAACTCTGCCGGCCCATGGGCGCGGCGCTCGCCTTCCGCGGCATCGAGGGAGCGGTGCCCTTCCTGCACGGCTCCCAGGGCTGCGCCACCTATATGCGGCGCTACATCATCAGCCACTACAACGAGCCCATCGACATCGCCTCTTCGGCGCTCGGTGAAAAAAACGCGGTGTTCGGCGGCGGACCCAATCTGAAGAAGGGTATCGTCAACGTTTCCGCCAAGTACAAGCCGGATCTCGTTGGCATTGCCACCACCTGCCTCACCGAGACCATTGGCGACGACGTGCCCATGATCCTCGCCCAGTTCCGCAGCGAGGTGGCGAACCCGGAGCGTCTGCCGCTTCTGGTGAACGTCTCCACCCCGAGCTACTCAGGCACCCACATGGAAGGCTTCCACGGAGCGGTGCGGGCCGTGGTCGAGCAACTGGTCAACCGGCCCGACTCCGGCGAGATGAGGGTGGAGAAAAAAATCAACCTGCTGCCCGGTTTCGTCTCTCCCGCCGATATCCGCCACCTGAAGGAGATATTTTCGGATTTCGGGTTGGAGCCTACCGTGCTGCCCGATCTCTCCGAAACCCTCGACGGGCCGGCCCTTGCCGACTACCCGCTGATTCCGGAAGGGGGCACGCCGCTTGCCGCCATCCGTGACATGGGCAGGGCCGAGGCCACGGTGGAGCTCGGCGCCACTCTCGGAGAGGCGGGCACCGCCGGCATTTTCCTGCGGGACGAATTGGGAGTGCCCCTGGTCCGTCTCGACCTGCCCATGGGAATACGCGGCTCCGACCGGCTCTTTGCGGCCCTCGAACGGTTGAGCGGCCGGGGGTGCCCTGAAAAATACCGGGCCGAACGTGGCCGGTTGGTGGATGGGCTGGTGGACGGCCACAAGTATATCTCCGGCAAAAAAGTGGTGGTCTACGGCGAAGAGGATCTGGTGGTGGGGCTGGTCCAGATGCTCGCCGAGTTCGGGGCGCGGCCCGTGCTCTGTGCCTCGGGCGGCAAGAGCGGCCGGCTGGCGGCGGCCATCCGCGAGGCGACTTGCGATATTCTCGCCGTTCAGCCCGAGGTCCATGAAGGAGCCGATTTCTTCGAGATCGCCGAGCGGGCCGAAGAGCTCGAGCCCGATTTTCTGGTGGGCCACAGCAAGGGCTATGCCCTGGCAAGAAAGAAAGACATCCCGCTCATCCGGGTGGGCTTTCCGGTCCACGACCGGATCGGTGGCCAGCGCATTCTGCACCTGGGCTACCGGGGCGCCATGGAACTCTTCGACCGGGTGGTGAACGGGCTCATCGAAAAGAAACAGCACGATTCCACGGTGGGCTACAGCTATATGTAACAAGACGGGATTTTCAAGAACCGCAGTAGGTTGTTAAAGCAACGAAAATAATAGACAAAAAATGTGTTGTCCGGTCGTGTTCAAAAAAAACGGCCGGGGAGCGAACAGGAGGCGTGTACCCTCGAGCCTCGTACCTTTTCAGCAAAAGGAAGCGCGACCATGAAGAGCGAACAGAGAGTGGATACGGCAAAACATCCCTGTTTCAATGCCGGGGTCAAGGGCCAGTTCGGCAGGGTGCACCTGCCGGTGGCGCCGAAGTGCAACATAAAGTGCAACTACTGCAACCGCAAATACGACTGCGTCAACGAGTCGCGGCCCGGGGTGACCAGCACCGTGCTGACACCGGAGCAGAGCGTGGTCTACATGGACAAGGTGCTGGCCGCCGAACCGCGCATCTCGGTGGCAGGCATCGCCGGGCCCGGCGACCCTTTTGCCAATCCCGAAGAAACCATGGGCGCTCTGCGCCTCATCCGGGCCCGGTTCCCGGAACTCATCCTCTGCCTGGCCTCGAACGGCATGGCCATCGGCCCATATGTGGCGGAGCTCGCCGAGCTCCAGGTGTCCCACGTGACCATCACCGTGAACGGCGTGGACCCGGCGGTTACCGAAAAGATCTACGGCTGGGTTCGGGACGGAAACCTGGTGCTGCGCGGACGGGCCGCCGCCGAGCTGCTCCTGGCCCGGCAACTCGATGCAATCCGCCTTCTGAAGCAACACGGGATCACGGTGAAGATAAACACCATCATCATCCCCGGGGTGAACGACCACCATGTTGTCGAGGTGGCCCGCGCCATGCGGGAATTGGGTGTAGATCTGCTGAACTGCATGGCGCTCTTTCCCAACGCCGACACGCCGTTTGCCGATCTGGTCGAACCCTCGAAGGAGGAGGTGGCGGCCATCCGCCGGGATGCGGAGAAATTCCTGCCCCAGATGCGGCACTGCACCCGCTGCCGGGCCGATGCCGTGGGACTGCTCGGAGAGGACCGCACCGAGGAGATGCGTGGCTGCCTCTCCGCCTGTGCCAAGCTGCCGGCCATGCCGCCGGAACAGCGGCCCTACGTGGCAGTGGCCACCAACGAGGGAGTGCTGGTGAACCAGCACCTGGGCGAGGCCAGGCGTTTCCAGATCTGGGAAAAGGGAGCCGGCGGCTACCGGCTGGTCACCGAACGCCAAGCGCCCGAACCCGGGCTCGGTCCCCGGCGCTGGTTGCAGGTGGCCCGCATCCTGGGCGATTGCCGGGCGCTCCTGGTGGGCGCCATCGGCGAAACGCCGGCCGAAATCATCAACCGCACCGGCGTTAAAACATATACCATGGGCGGCTTTATCGAGGACGGCCTGCGGGCCGTGTACGAGGGCGGCAATCCGGAGCTGCTCAAGACCCGGCGGGCCGCCTGCGGCAAGGGTGGCTGCGCCGGCAGTGGCGGCGGTTGCCTGTAGGGTAGAAAAAAGACTGAAAACCAGCACGAGGAGATGGACAGATGAAAATCGCGGTGGCATCCACCAACGGCAACGAAGTGAACGAACATTTTGGCAAAGCGGAAAAATTCCTGGTTTACGAGGTCAACGACGAGGAGCTCCTGCTGGTCGACCAGCGGCCGGTGACCCCGCTTTCGGTGGGGGATCAGGATCACGGCTTCGACGCCGCCCGTTTCGCCCCCCTGGCAGCAGCGCTCGCCGATTGCAAAAAAGTCTTCGTAACCCGCATCGGGGTCCGGCCGGCGGACGAGCTGTACAAACGGGGGATCGAGGCGGTGGTCTACTCGGGGCCGATTGCCGAAGTTCCGGTGTGAGGGGAAGAAGGGGCTCTGCCCGGCCGCCTGCCGGAAATACTTGCGGCGGCGGCCGGCAACCGGTACAAGTTACCGTTATCCGGTCGATGCCTTTTCAGGCAGGTGCGACCTTTTGTCTGATCTCTTCCCCCCTTGCCTCCAGAAAAATGGAAATAACCCTCACCACCCCCGCTCTTCTCTTTCCTGCCATTTCGCTGCTCATGGTGGCCTTCACCAACCGTTTTCTGGCCATCGGCTCGCGGATCCGCAGCCTGCACGCCCAGTATCAGGAGAACCACCGCATGGCGCTGGCCGCCCAGATCCGCATCCTGCGGCGGCGCCTGGTGCTCATCCGCAACATGCAGGCCCTGGGGGTGGCGAGCCTCTTTTGCTGCGTGTTCTGCATGTTCACCCTGTTTGCCGGCTTTCTGCTGGTGGGTAAAATCATCTTCGGCCTGAGCCTGCTGCTGATGATGGGCTCCCTCGGTCTTTCCCTCCGCGAGGTACTGCTCTCGGTGCAGGCCCTCAACATGGCGCTGGAGGACATGGAGGGGGAGTGAGCGCCCGGCCTGGGGCGTTTCCCCGCACCCCGTGCCACCTTTCCAGTTTTTTGGAAAAGATCGTTGTTCGCCTGCCGTTGCCGGGTTTATGATGTCCGGAGCCTGCCCGCCGGCAGGAACCGTCAACCCGATCTTTTCCCGAGAACACTGAAAAAGGGGGCAGCATGAAACTTACCTTCCACGGGGCGGCGAAGACCGTCACCGGTTCCCAGCATCTGGTCGAGGTCAACGGCCACCGGATCCTCCTCGACTGCGGCCTTTTCCAGGGCCGGCGCAAGGAGGCCTTCGAACTGAACCGCAAGGGTTTCTGCGGCGGCGACACCATCGACGCCGTGGTCCTTTCCCACGCCCATATCGACCACTCCGGCAATATTCCCTGTCTCGTCCGCAACGGTTTCCGGGGCGACATCTATACCACCGCCGCCACCCGGGATCTGTGCGCCGTTATGCTCATGGACTCGGCTTCGATCCAGGAACGCGACGTGGAATACGTCAACAAGAAGCGGGCAAAGAACGGCCAGCGCCCCTTCGAGCCCCTCTACACCCAGGAAGACGCCCTCGAGGCCATGCAGTACTTCATCGGCCTTGGCTACAACCGCGGCCGGGAGATCCTGCCCGGCGTCAAACTCACCTTCCACGACGCCGGCCACATGCTGGGCAGCGCCCACGTCATTCTCGACATCGACGACCGGGACACCGGCCGCTCCTCGCGGCTCGTGTTCAGCGGCGACATCGGCCGGCCCGGCATCCCGATCATCCGTGACCCGCAGCCGGTGACCGACGGCTGCGACCTGTTGATCATGGAGTCCACCTACGGCAACCGCAGCCACCCGCCCTATGTCGAGTCCGACCAGGAATTGGCCAGGATCGTGAAGGAAACCCACAAGAAAGGCGGCTTTCTGCTCATCCCCGCCTTTGCCGTGGGCCGCACCCAGCAGCTCGTCTATTCCCTGCACAAGCTCTATAACGACGGCCTCATCCCGGCCATGCCGGTCTATGTGGACAGCCCGCTGGCCACCCGGGTCACCGACATCTTCCGGCTCCACCCCGAGGTCTACGACCGTGAGATCCTGCGTTTCCAGCTCGAGGAATCGGTGCAAAACCCCTTCAGCTTCGAGGCCCTGCGCTATACCCAGACGGTGGAGGATTCAAAGCGGCTCAACGCCATGGACGAGCCGGCCATCATCATCTCCGCTTCCGGCATGATGGAGCACGGCCGCATCCTGCATCACCTGAAAAGCCGGATCAGCGACCCGCGGACCACCATCCTGGTCTCCGGCTGGCAGGCCCCCAATACCCTGGGGCGAAAAGTGGTGGAAAAAAACGACACGGTGTGGATCTTCGGCCGCGAGTACCCGCTGCGGGCCCAGGTGGAAGTGCTCACCGGCTTTTCGGGGCATGCCGACCGCGAGGGGCTCATGGACTGGGCACGGGCCATGAAAAAGAAGCCCGGCCGGGTGTTCATCGTGCACGGCGAGGAGGAGGCGGCCCAGAATCTTGCCGGGCTGCTGCGAGAGGAGGGCATGGCGCAGATCGACATCCCCGAGCCCCACCAGGAGTTCGAGGTGTAGGGGAGAGTGGGAGAAGCAGAGAGAGGTGAAAGGAGAGAGGTGAGATGTGGCCCTGTTATGGTGGAGCCCGGTCATGACGTCTGACGTCTGACTTCTCACCTCTCACTGAGGCAGAATGCCCAACTGGCATTCTGCCTGCCTACAGATGCCGGACCAGCACCGGGCAAGTCGCAAAGCCGATCACCCGTTCGGTGACCGAGCCCATGAACAGGCGGGAGAAGCCCTTGCGGCCGTGGGAGCCCATGACGATGACGCTTGTTTGAAGCTCACCGGCAAGCGTGGTGATGATCTCGTGGGGCTCGCCCTCCTTGATGATTGTCTTGGCGCTCACTCCCTGTTTTTCGGCCCGGGCCGCGAAGCGTTCGAGATCGGTGCCGGCCTGGGCATTGAGCTCTTCCACCGCCTTCGGCGCCAGGGCGAGAAACTCGTCGTTCACCGGCACCACCCGGATGGCGGTGAGTTCCGCCGAGAACCGGGCGGCCAGCTCGATGGCAAGGGTCTCGGCCGCCGCGGAGCAGTCGGAGCCGTCGGTGGCGAAAAGGATCTTTTTCCAGCCGACCTCGCTCTCCTCCTGCACCACCAGCACATCCCGGTTCGTGTGCCCGATCACCCGGGCCGTGACCCCGCCCATGAGATCCCGCTCGATCTGGCTGCGGCCCTTGCGGCCCATGATGATGCAGTCGCAGTTCTCTTCCGCCGCCACCTCGACGAGCCGCTTGTAGGGCTCGCCCCGCTTCATCTCGGCCTGGATCGCCACTCCTGCCTGGTCGGCCAGGGTCCGGGCCTCGGCCAGCAGTTTTTCCCCGGGCCCCTCGATAACTTCCCGGATGTTCTGCACTCCGAAGAGATCGAGGTCCCCCTCGTATTCCGGTACCACGGCCACCACCTTGATCCAGTTGCCGAGGCGGAAGGCCTGGTTGAGGGCGTTGCGGCTCGAGGGCGAGCCGTCGAAGGCGACAAGGATTTTAGTGTACATGTTCATGACGTGCGGTCCTCGCGGGTTTGGGTTGCCGGTGCTTTGCTTTGGGACGGGATTTCTGTCTGGCCGGGTTTCCAGAAATTGCCTGAACAAAACGGTGCCGGTTGCCGGCGGCAACCAGCTCATGGGGCGTCTCTCCAGAGTATATGACACATATTGTTTGTGGGCGCAATTTCTTCCAGATGCCTCTGGTTGGGCCGGTTTGACCCGGGTGCGGTCCTGGCGGAAAATCTTCAATCAGGGCAATCGTTCGTTTTCCCGGAGGAAATTCTGGCCGGTCGGAATACAGAGCGGAAAGGGGGAAGGCGGGTCGCGGAATATAGTCATTGCCATCGTTGTGCCGCTGGAGTAGGGTCCAACCATCAAACCCATGTGCTCGGCACAATCTTACTGCGCAGCTTGCCGCCCCGCCCCGCGATTCTCCATGCGCTCCGAGGTTTCCGCATAAGTTTCTGCTCGCCAGCCAACCCACAGAGGAGAACGCCCATGAAACTCTATGTCGGCAACCTGCCGTATAACGTCACCGATTCCGAACTCACCGAACTGTTCAAACCGTTCGGCATGGTGGTCACCGCTTCCCTGGTGAAAGACCGGTACAGCGGCCAGCCCAAGGGCTTCGGCTTTGTCGAAATGTCCAGCCGCGGCGAAGGACACAAAGCCATGGAAACCCTGAACGGCAAAACCGTCAACCACCGTATTCTGGTGGTCAACGAGGCCAAACCCCCGAAGAAAAAAGGCGCCCGCGGACGTTGATCATTCCGCTCGTTCCCTATCCCCAGTGAGGATTGCAGATGGCCCGGACCAATTATTCCTATGAGAAAAGACAGAAGGAACTTCTGAAAAAGAAGAAAAAAGAAGAAAAGAAAAAACGTAAGGCGGAAAAAAACCAGCACCAAAGCGACGAGAATGCGGCTCCGGAAGAGAGTGAAGTGCCAGCATCCTGAGTCAAGAGTACCTTCCGCAAAATGAACATTGCGCGCCGGGC
>JBFHWX010000142.1:0-8250 GCA_041599275.1 Desulfobulbales bacterium
CCGCATCCCCATGCGGGCCACGCCGCCCTCGAGGGCCGGGCCGGCGGCGCCGGCACAGGCGATGAGCCAGTCCCGGTTGCCGAGCACCACCTCGGCATTGGTGCCGACATCGATCAGCATGCACGTCTCCCGGGCCCGGTCGAGGCCGGCGGCGACGATGCCGCTGATCAGGTCGCCGCCGAAGTAGGCCCCCACCCCCGGCATGAACCAGACCGGGGAAGCGGGATGCAGGTCGAGGCCGAGGTCGGCGGCCGGCACCGGTAGCGGCGCATTGACCTGGGGAATATAGGGTTCGCGGCAGAGGTGGAAGGTGTCGAGGCCGAGCAGGAAATGGACCATGGTGGTGTTGCCGGAAACGCTCATGGCCCGGATCGCGCTCGCTTCCAGGCCGGCAGCAGCGGCCAGCCGCCGAACCAGTCGGTTGATCGAGGCAACCACTCTTTGCTGCAGTTCGCCGATGCCGGGCCGGCCGTCGGCCTGGGGCCGGCAGGCAAAATGGATGCGGGCCAGGATGTCGGCGCCCTGCTCGATCTGGCCGTTGACTTCGGTGTCGCGACCAAGCTCGCGGCCGCTCAGCAGATCGACCAGCGCGGCCTCCAGATGGGTGGTGCCCAGATCGAGGGCCACGGCCGGCAGCACCACCGGCTGCCCACCGAGAAAATCGACCACTTCCACACCGTGGCCGAGGTCGTTTGCCACCGCCCAACCCTGAAAGGTCGCTCTCCGGAAAGCCCGCGCCACCGCGGCCAGCCGCGAAAAAGGCACCTGCAAAGGCCGGCCGGGCGCCAGGGGAGCCAGGGCACGGAGCAGCCGGTCGAGGTCGCCGGTGTTGTCCTGCAGGCTGGGCGGCCGGGCCTCCACCGCCAAGAGCCGCACAAGGGGCTCGTTTTTTTCAGTCATATGGAATACCATCGACTTTTTTGGACCGCGGCCCTGGGCTTCATGCCGGGCCGGGCCCGTTTTCCACCTTTCGCCTTCAAAGGTGCACCATGCTGAAAATCCTCGCCGTCATGGCCGGCGGTTCCCTGGGCGCCATCTGCCGGCACGGCATGTTCCTCGTGGTCCAGGCAGCGGCGGGCGATGCCTTCCCGGCCGGTACCCTGGCGGTGAACCTGCTGGGCTCCTTTCTGATCGGCCTGCTCTGGGGAGTGTTTGAGGAGATGCACTTCCTGCACCAGTGGCGGCTCTTCGTGTTCACCGGTTTCCTGGGCGGCTTCACCACCTTCTCGACCTACGCCCGGGAGACCATGCAGCTCTTCAAGGCCGGCGCCTGGAAGAGCGGCCTCGCCTACGTTACTCTGTCGAACCTGCTGGGGGTCCTTCTGGTGGTGGCGGGCTATCTGCTCAGCCGCCGGCTGCTGCCGGCCCTGCGCTGAGCGCCTCCCCGCCACGATCTGCCGCTTGCTCCACCCCCATCGCCTCGGCCAGGCCGAGTCCGGTGAAATAGGTAAAGCCCCCGGACCACAGGATGTCGCTCAGGTAATGGCCGCCCTGCACGATGCGGGTAAACCCCACCACCGAGCCCGCCGCCAGGCCAAGGCCGAGCCAGGCATAGCCCCAGGCAGGAGAACGGCGCCGGAGCACGAAAAAAGGCGTCATCAGATAAAAAGCAACCGCCGCATGCCCCGAGGGAAAGGAGCCGTTGCGGTCCGGCACCCCTTTCTGCCAGGGATGCAGATAGGGCATGTCGCCGCCAAACTCGATGGTCTCCCGGGGCCGGGGCCGTCCCCAGTGGTCCTTGAAAATGGTGTGCACCACGAAACCGGGGCCGAGGGCGAGAACCAGGATGAAATAGGCTGCGGTTTTTCGGTGGCGCCTGAGGTTGTCGCGGAAAAAAGCCGCCCCCAGCACCAGAAACGAAAGCACGGTGATGGCGATGGCCGGCACATTGGCGTAGTCGTAGAGAAATTGCCAGGGCTGGGCCTTTTTCAGATAAAACAGGTCCTGGGGCGAGAAAAAGAGCCGGCTCAACCGCCGGTCGGCGTCGGTGGCGCCGATCAGGGCGGTAGCCGCACAAAGCAGCAGAAGGACGACCAGAACCTCCAGGAAAATCTTTCTCTTCACACCGCGCTCCATATTTCTTTCTGCTCAGAGAAGCCGCAAAGCAGGCTCCTTGCCCGATATTCTTGCCTATTGCCGGCCGGGCTGGTAGAGTAGGCTTTTTCCAAGGCCCGAGCGGACACTAGTGGCCTGTGCGGTTAATCGTGACCGGAAATTGTTGAGGAATCGTGGTGCCTCGCAAGGCGCGAAAACGAAGGCATAGCAACGCTATGTCGAGTTTTTCGCAACACAGCAAGCGGCCGCGAGGACCAACAATTATGAGACAGGATGAACCAAACAGGCCACTAGATATAAACCATCCGTCCGACAATTGCCACCTTCGTCCCGCCCGGCAGTCCACCGACGCAACGACCCCATGCCCCTTCTGCTGCCTTCCTATCTGCTCTCCCAGATCCTGGCCCCGTTCTATGCCAGTCTGCTCATCCTGAGCGGCGTGCTCTTTCTCGGCAACCTGCTGCCGACCCTGGAAGTGATCATCACCTATGACATCAACCTGGTGGATTTCCTCCGGCTTTCCGTCTATCTCCTGCCCCAGCTGCTGCTCTTCGCCGTGCCCATGGCCGGCCTGATGGGCTCCATTCTCGGCTTCACCCGACTGGCCACCGACCGGGAGATCATGGTGCTCAAGGCAAGCGGCATCGGCCTTGGCCGCATGCTGCCGCCGGTGCTCGTCTTCGCCGCCGGCTCAGCCCTGCTCGCCGCCCTCTTCTCCCTCACCCTGATCCCCGCCGGCAGCAAGGCCCTCGAGCAACTTTTCGTGCGGCTAGCACGGGAGAAGATCGACTCCGGCCTGCAGGCCCAACACTTCAGCGAGAGCCTTGGCAAGGTAGTGCTCTACGCCGACCGCATCGACAAACAAAACCAGCGCTGGCACGGTGTGTATGTCTCCGACCTGCGGGACGACCAGGTGCCCATCACGGTGATCGCCAAGACCGGTACCATCGGCACCGGCGAAACCGGCGCCACCCTGGAGCTGAGCCTCGAGGACGGCTCCATGCACCGGACCGCCGGCGACACCGACCAGACCTTTTTGTTCCAGCGCTACCACCTTTCGGTGCCGATCGCCATCCCGGAAGCCAAGACCGGCATCAAGGTCGGCAAGAGCGCCATGACCCGGCCGGAGCTCCTGGCCCGGGCCGAGAGCCTCGGCACCGACACCCGCAACGGCGCCGATTTCCTGCGGGAATACCACAAGCGGCTGGTGCTGCCGGTGAGTTGTTTCCTCTTCTGCATCCTGGGCTTTCCCCTTGGTCTGCTGGCCGGGCCGGGCCGCCGGGCAGCGGGGATCCCGGCCGGAATCGCCGCCTTTCTCCTCTATTACGTGCTGCTCACCGGGGCCGAGGCGATGAGCGACAACCTGGTGCTGCCGGTGGCCGCCGCCATGTGGGCGCCGAATCTCTGCCTTGCCCTGCTCACCGGCTTCCTGTTCCGGGCCGCTGCCCGGGAGAGCTTCGGGCCTCTGTTCGAAAAAGCCGACCTCGTCCTGTTCCGGCTCGGCCGGTTTCTGCCGCACCGACAGCCACCGTCCAAAGGCAACCGATGATCCTCCTCGACCGCTATCTGGCAAAAAGCTTCGGCCGCAACCTGCTGCTGACCACAACGGTACTGGTCTCCATCTACATGCTGGTGGATTTTTTCGACCGCATCGACGAATTCATCAACGCCGGCAAATCCATGGGACTGGCGGCGCAGTATTTTTTTCTCAAGATCCCCTTCATGCTCGACCAGTTGCTGCCCGTCTGCCTGATGCTGGCCGACGTCGTCAGCCTCGGCGTCCTCAGCCACAGCGGTGAACTGCCGGCCCTCAAGGCGGCGGGAATTTCGGTCCGGCGGCTTACCGCGCCCCTGCTGCTGGCCGCCCTGGTCTTCTCCCTGCTCTCCCTGGCCGCCAGCCAGTGGCTGCTGCCCCGCACCAACACCACCACCAACCGCATCCTCTACCAGCAAGTACGGGGAGAAATCCCCAAGGGCACTTTTCGCGACGGCCGTTTCTACTACCGCGGCGCAAACGGCTTCTACTGCTTCGCCCGGCCCGAAGCCGGCCAGGACCGCTTCACCGATTTCCAGTACGCCACCTGGAGCGATTCCCATGAACTGCAGAGCCTGCTCACCGCAGGCGAGGCCCGCTGGACGGAAGACGGCTGGCAGCTCACCGACTGCCGGATCAAAGAAAGAACCGCCGGTGGCGACTACCAAACCGTGATCCATGAAACCCTTTCCCTGACACTGCCGGAAAGTCCCCGGGACTTTTTCCCCTCCCGTTACCGGTTCCGGGAAATGGCCCTCTTCGACCTCCAGCACCTGGCCCGCACCCCGGCGTCCGCCGATGCCCCGGAAGCACGGCTGCAATTCCACAGCCGGCTCTCCTACATCTTCCTGGGTCTTCCCCTTCTCTGCCTTGGCCTGCCGGTCCTGCTCACCGCCCACCGCCGCTGGGGGCGCGACCTCTCCCTTGCCGTGCCGATCGCCTGCGCCATCGCCTTCGCGGTCTGGGCAGCCTGGGCCGTGCTCCAGTCCCTGGCCCGTTCCGGCGCCATTTCGCCACTTCTGGCCGCCTGGCTCGTTCATCTCGGCATCGGTACGGCCGGTCTCTTTTTCCTGAGCCGCCACGACAGATCCGTCTGAAAAAGAATACCAGGTGTTATCCCCGCGCACTTTCGCAGATTTCACCTAGTAATACCAGGCAACTACCAGCTCACCTGGCATTTTTTCCGCTTGCCAGAGGTCCTGCGCCGTGCTACCAGTTCCCCTGACACATAGCCTCCTTGCTGCTGCCTGGCGAATTGGCCCGGTGCCACCGTTTTACCGCAGGGTGACCCTCTCCCTTTGTCCCGGTGCGCAACGGTGGAGAATCCCCCTTGATAAAAGTACTTCCAAATTACGGCGCGATGAAGAAACCCGCATGAAGATCTGGCTGCCCGACCCCATTTACCGACGTTTTCCCTGGTTCTGTTATGGAGTCTCCGGAGCCGCCTGTTATCTGGGCACCGGCCTCTGCCTCTCCCTCGGCTTCGGCATGTTCGTCTACGCAACGGTGGTGGTGTCCAGGAGATACCAGGGCTGATCAGCCCCGGCTGGTCGCGTCACCAGCCGCGCTTCCGCATCGGGCCGTTACGCCTCCTGGCCGAAGGCATGCAGCCGCTGCCGGAGAACGGCCTCCACCCGGGAAACCGCCTGACAAACTATCTGGTCCACTGGCAGGTGACGGGCGATGCGCTGAATGTAGGCCTTTTCCAAAACATGGCGAAGGGAATAGGCATGGTTGAGGTCATACACCCAGGCAAGCCGCATGAGCCTCACGTCATAGGCGCTGGCCGCCTTGCGGCTGTCTGCCGGTTGTCCGGCCAGCAGCGCTTCGACGAACAGCGGGGAGTAGCCTCCGTCCTGTTCCAGGCCCAACTCCACCACCCTGTTCCGCTTTTCCGGCGGCCGCTCGCATTCCTCGACCATGATCCGGAAGATGTCGAGTTTGTCGGCATCGCGGAGGATGCGGAGCTGCCGTGCCGTGTCCTCCCCGAGCCCCGTTGCCACCCGGAGCTTGTTGTGCTGCTCCACGGCCTGCAGCACGGTCTGTTGCTGACCAGCCGGCAGATGGTCGAGGCAACGGCTCTCTTCCAGGATCTGCCGGGCCAGGAGACCGTGGTCAACCGAGCGGCGGTCGTCGAAGGTATTGTAGCGGCGCATCTGCTCGAAGCGGCCGACATCGTGCAGCAGAGCCACGGCGCCGGCCACTCGCCTCGCCTGCCCACCGAGCCCCAGGGAACTGGCGATGCGTTGGGCATGCCAGCAGACCCGGGCGGTGTGCCGGATCTTCAGCATGAAGTTCTTCTGCTTCTCCTGCTCTGCGGTGAAAAAGGAACGCACGTAGGCGGCGAACCAGCCTTTCAGAAAGAGCAGGTCGGGAGGCGAGGAGGAATCCGGCATGGCGGGCAGACCTGAAAATCAGCGGGCCGCGGCCACCGTATTGCACAGGGTGCCGATGGGCTCTATGCACATCTCGAGCCGGTCGCCGGGTTTGAGAAAAACCGGGGGAGTACGGGCGAACCCGACGCCGTGGGGGGTGCCGGTGAGGATCACCGTGCCGGGAAGCAGGGTGGTGTCTTCGGAAAGGTAGCTGATCAGCTTCGCCACCGTAAAGATCATGTCCCGGGTAGTACCCTGCTGCATGATTTCGCCGTTCAGGGAACAGACGAGCTCGAGGTTCTGGGGATCTTCGATCTCGTCGGCGGTCACCACCGCCGGCCCCAGGGGGCAGAAGGTGTCGAAGCTCTTGGACCGCACCCACTGGCCGCCGCCCGCCTCCTTCTGCCAGCGGCGGGCGGAGACGTCGTTGGCCACGGTATAGCCGAACACGTAATCGAGGGCCTCTTCGGGGGACACGTTGCGGGCGGGCCGGCCGATCACCACGGCCAGCTCGATCTCGAAATCCACCTCGGGCTCCGGGCAGACCGCCGGGATGACGATGGGAGAGTCGGGATGGGTCACCGCCGCCGGATTCTTCATGAAGAGCACCGGGCGGGCCGGCGGCTCGGCCCCGAACTCGTTGGCATGGCGCCGGTAGTTCAGGCCGATGCAGAGAATGGCCGATGGCTGCAGCGGCACCAGCAGCTTCTTGACCACCGCGGTGCGGCCCGCCGGCCGCAGTCCGGCCAGAGGCTCGCCCGCCAGGAGGTTGGTGCGACCGCCGGAGAAGCCGTCGCCGTAACGGAGATTGCCGCCATCGTCCACAAAACGAATGATCCTCACGGCCCTTCCCCTCCGGCGTGGGTCACTGGGGAGTCTACCCGGACCACGCTGCCACCGTACTCCACCCGATCGCCCGCCCGCAGCTTGCGGCCGCGCCGCGTTTCGGTTTCGCCGTTGACCCGCACCTCGCCATTCTGGATCCGGTGCTTGGCCTCGACCCCGTCCTGCACGAGATCGGCAAGTTTCAGCAACTGGCTCAATTTTATGGTTTCGGTAGAAATTTCGATGCTGTTCATTGTCCGTTGCGGCTGAGAGTCGAGGTGGCGGCATGAGCCATTGGGTCTGAAACGGCGGCACCAGGGGGGAAAATCTCCGCCTATTTCCAGCCGAAAAAACTCTACCACAGCACTCGCTCTCTCTGCCAGTCCGAAAGACGGTGCAAGCCGACGCGGTGCGGTTTCTGCCAACCGGCCCAACACTCCCTTGCAGGAAAAACCGTCCTTGGGCTACAGTGGGAGAGAGAGTCACTGAGCCGTCGGGGCCCGGGGTCCAGCGGCGACAGAAATCAGCGAACGGCAACGGCGATGAGTTCCAGGGAACGCATTCGAAAACAAAGCCAGCGAGCCGCAGTTCACGGGTCGAGCCCAGGGCGCCGGCCCCATGGAGAAGCACGGGACGCGGCCGGGCACCTCGAAATCGTCCTCAAATGTGATTCTTCCGGTTGCCTGGAGGCGGTTGCCGGAGCCATCCGCCAGGCCAGCTTCGCCCTGCCGGTGGCGGTCACCCATGCCGGAATCGGCGCCGTGAACCAGACCGACGTCTTCCTGGCTGCCACCGCCGGCCGGCTGATCCTCGGTTTCGGGGTCGGCCTCGCCCCCCGGGTGGAAGAAAGCCTTTCCGGTCACACCGTCGAGATCCGCCTTTACGAAGTGATCCACACCCTGCTCGACGACCTCCACGAGATAACCGCAAGCCTGGTCCAAAGAGAAGAAAACGAAGAAAAAATCCTGGGGCGGGCGACGGTGATCGCCCTCTTCAAGGGCCCCCGCAAGGGCATCATTCTCGGATGCCGGGTGGAGGAAGGCTCGCTGGCCGTGGGCCAGCGCTTTCGCCTGATCGACCCCATGGGCATCGTCTACGACGGCCGCATCGCTTCCCTGCAGATCGACCGGCACCCGGTGGACCGGGTCAAACAGGGGCAAGAGGCGGGGCTCAAAATCAGCGATTTCGGCAAGGCCAGGCTTGGTGATCTGGTCGAAACCTACCACCGGCAACCTTCGCGGACCACAGCAGCGTGGCAGCCGCGGCCCCAGGTCCTGGTCGTCTGAATGCGGGGTCTGAAAAACACCCGGCGGGCGAGGGGTTCCCCCCTTCACCCGCCGGGTTGACGGAAACGAAAAAAGAGAGCGCCGGCAACGGCCGGCCTGCTCAACGCCGGTTGTTCTTCTCCCGGGGTGGCTTGGCAAGCCAGTACCAGAAATAGGTGCAAAGCGAAACCACCGC
>JBFHWX010000143.1:0-8226 GCA_041599275.1 Desulfobulbales bacterium
CGTTCGGCCCCCTTGCGGCCGCCCGCCGCGTCGAGTTTTTCGAGTTGGAGGCGAAGCTGGGGGTGGAGCCCGTCGAGTGCCATTGTTTTCTCCCTTTCTAAAAACGGTCCGGACAACGGGGGTGGTCGGTTTTCGCGCAAACCCGTTTCAGCATGTAATCCACCATGCGTTCGAGATCGTCTTCCGGCCGCCAGCCCCAATCGGTTCTGGCCGCCGCGTCGTCGAGGCGCTCCGGCCAGGAATCGGCGATGGCCTGGCGCAGGGGATCGACCCGGTAGTTGATGCGGAAACCGGGCAGCCGCCGGCGGATGGCGCTCGCCAGTTCGGCGGGGGTCAGGCTCATGGCCGACAGGTTGTAGGCGTTGCGGTGGCGGAGCCGGGCCGGGTCGCTTTCCATGAGTTCTATTGCCGCCCGCACCGCATCCGGCATGGAGATGAGGTCGAGCCGGGTATCCGGCCCCAGGAAACAGGTGTACTCGCCCTCGCGCACGGCGGCAAAAAAGATCTCCACCGCGTAATCGGTGGTGCCACCGCCGGGCATGGTCTCGGCGGAGACGATGCCGGGGTAACGCACCCCCCGGGTATCCACTCCGAACCGCCTGTGGTAATAGTCGCAGAGCAGCTCGCCGCTCACTTTGGTGATCCCGTAGATGGTGGTGGGCCGCTGCACCGTCACCTGGGGTGTCTGGAACCGGGGTGTGTCCGGCCCGAAGGCGCCGATGGAGCTCGGGTGAAAGACGGCGCAGCCGAGGTCCCGGGCCGCTTCGAGCAGGTTAATAAGACCGTCCATGTTCACCGTCCAGGCTTCCGCCGGCTTCGCCTCGGCAGAGGCCGAGAGGATGGCGGCCAGATGAAAGACGGTGTCGATCCGGTGGTGGGCGATGATCCCCGCCACCGCCTGCCGGTCGCGGACGTCGAGGGTCTCGTAGGGCCCGGCCGCGGCAAGTTGCGGACCGGGTTCACGCCGGTGGCCGGCGGCCACCACGTTTTCGGCACCGTAGCGGGCCCGCAGGGCAGGGGTCAGTTCGGAACCGATCTGGCCGGTGGCACCGGTTACCAGGATGCGCCGGAGGGGAAGGCGGCTCATGGTGTTTCTTTGCCGTTGCCGATGGTTTCCGGGGAAAATGCCAGGATCGAGGCGAGCTCGTCGCCGTCCACCACTTCCTGAAGGATGAGTTGGGCGGCCAGCTTTTCCACCCGTGGCCAGTGCTCCTCGAGCAGTTCCGTGGCCCGGTCCTTGGCCGATTCTATCCAGGCCGCCAGCCGTTTTTCCACCTTGTCCTCGAGAAAGCGTTTGCCCGCCACCTGGGCAAGCGCCGCGGGCGTCATGAAGCCGATCTCCTCGTCCATGCCCAGCAGGGCTACCGCGGCCCAGGCCTGTTGGGTAGCCTGTTCGAGGTCGTTGGCGGCACCGGTGTCGAGACCGCCCTGGCCGAATTTTTTGATACTCGCTAGCCGGCCGGCGAGCAGCACGCAGATGTTGTGGAACACCTCCTCCTTTGAGAAATTGCTCGGGAAATCCTCGAAGGTATAGGAAATGAAACCAAGGGAGGCAAGCCGCGGGGCGATGGTCACCTGTTCGATCCTGATGTCGGGCAGCAGCAGCGACGAGAGCACGGCGTGGCCCGCCTCGTGGTAGGCGGTGTGTTTGAGCTCCTCTTCGAGGTTTCTGATGTGGCGTTTTTCGAGTTTGGTGCCGTATTTGATGGAGTTTATCTGCTCGATGAGGATCTCTTCCGTGATGCACTCCCTGCCGGAGCGGATCGCCGAAATGGCCGCCTCCTTACCGATGCGCTGCAGGTCGTAGCCGCTCATCCCCGAGATGTAGCGCACCACCTTGTCGACGTCGATTTTGCCGTCGTTTGGCTTTTCGAGGATCTTTTCGATGAAGAATTTCCGCGCCTCGCGGTCGAGTTCCGGCACCTTGACCAAGATGTCGATCCGGTCCGGCCCGGTGAGCAGCGGGCTCACTTCGCTTTGGTCCTGGGCGATGGCGACCAGGAACACCGAGCGCTGCGGCTCGGCGGGCAGGGCGTCGATCTCGCGGATCAGGTCATCCACCGGGATCGGGGTGAGCACTCCCTCCACCACGCCCTTGACGTCGACGCCGTCGAGCAGCACGATGGAGGGCGCGTACTGCCGGGCCTTGTCGAAGGCCAGGTGCAGAAAATGGGGATCGAAGAGCTCGGTGCGCGACACGTACACCGCCGGCCGGTTGGCCTCCCTGGCAAAGGCCCGGGCCAGCATGGTCTTGCCGACCCCGGCCGGGCCGTGCAGCAGCATGCCCCGCGGCATGTCGATGCCGAAGCGGCGGACCAGCTCAGGCTCCCGCAGGATCCGGATGATCTCCTGCAGAGTCTCCTTGGTGGCCTGGTTGCCGGCGATGTCCCGGAATCCTACGGAGGAGAACTCAACCTGGGGCCGCTCTTCCCGCAGGAATTCCCGGGCGGCGCGCTGGTGCTGCCGCTCGGCCCGGTCGATACTGAAGAAAAGCTCGGAACCGCGGCGGTATTCCTTCCAGAGAAGCTCGACGGTTTCGTTTCTTTTGAAGAGCTCCCTCTGCAGGGTGTCCCCGGCCTGATCGAGGCCCTGCCAGAACTGCCGGGCCGGCTTGTTGAGCCGCACCGTGATCCGGGCTGGTTTTTCGGCCTGGCCGCGCAGGAAGCGGGTGATCCGCGAAAGGAGGAGGTCGGGCAGCTTTCGGCGCAATGTGCCCACCTCGACCCGGGGAGCCTGGGTCAGGGTGAGGAGCCCGGCGAGCAGATCGAGATCCTGGAACTCGAGGGCGATACCGGTGGTTTCCGTGAAGTGTTTTCCTGCCTCCTCGAGGGCTGTGGCCCCAACCCGCAGCAGAGCGTGGAGGGAAAGGGGGGCGCAGGGGACCAGAAAGCCGCGGGCCAGCATGGCCGCGAGCCGCGGGGCAAGAGCGTTCTGGATGGTGTCGAACACCGCCTTGCGCTCGCCGGCCACCGCCTCCATGAGCAGCGCCTGGCCGCGCAGGGCGTCCCGCCGCCAGGTCTCGAGAAAATCCTGGCTGCGGAGAAGGTCGCTTGCCACGGTGGTGGTGAAGACGGCGATTACCCTGGAAGCGTCGAGGCCGTTTGTCCCGGAGGCCTTGGTGAGGAGATCGAGGACGGCGGACTGCACCAGGTTGTCGGCCCGCTCGATGTTGTCGAACACCACCACCGCCTGGGACTGGGCCCGCAGCAGAGCGACAAGCTCGCCCTCCTGGCCTGCCTCGCCGTTGGCCGGAGCGAGAAGCTGGGTGGCCATCTCCGGGTCGGCGTACTGCTCCATGTCGAACAGGGTGAAACCGTAGCCGGCCAGCAGCCCGGCCAGGGAACGGGCCAGGTGCACTTTGCCGGAGGCTGCTGGTCCGAGGAAGGTGAACACCGCCCGCGGTCCGGCTTCCAGCGGCCGCCAGGCGGCGTGCAGCAGACCATCCACCAGGGTGTCGATGGCCTCGTGCTGGTCGTAGACCAGCTCCCGCAGACGTTGCCGCAGCTCTTCGGAGTCGCGGAAGATGTCTTCCTGCTTTTTTCCTTTCATGGTCTCCTCGGAATTCTGACTGGTGTTGAGAGATTGCTTGGCAGAAGGAGAACGCAATCCTCCTTTAGCCTTATAAATTGCCAGGGATTTTGCCAGGGAAAATTGCGCTGGGATGGGGCGTGGCCAAGCACACCGTGGCGTAGTGCGGAAAGACGTAAGTGGAACCGGATCGAGAAGAAGGGCTGAACGGAAAAAATCAGAATGCGCCACCGTGCATGTGGCAGAAAGCCCCGCCACAACCGGCGGTTACAGGGAATCCGTGGCCGTTGTGGTTGTGGCAGCCCTGGCAGAAATTGGAGAAGGCGGTCGAGCTTGAAAAGGTGATGCCGCTGGTGCCGTTCACCGTGGTCCGCAGCAGGTAGTTGTTGTTGGCCGACTGCACGCCGTGTGGCTCATGGCAGTCGAGGCAGGAGAGCACGAAGTTGGTCGCCAGGTCCTCGCCGGTGCCGCTGGTGCCGTCCAGGGTATAGGGCGGTCTCAGGACCATGGGCGCGTTGTTGGTGTTGCCGTTGGCGAAACCGTGCTGGGCGGTGTTCCAGTTGATCGCCATGTACGGACCGACCGCGGTGGCGTGGCAATCGAGGCAGAAGGTGTTGTAGTCCGGCGTGGTCGAGCCCCGCACCTCGGGGCTGGCGATCAGGCGGCTCAGGCCGTCAGGCTCGTGCAGGGTGGGGTCCACCGCGGTGTTCGCACCCACGAAAAAGGGCGCCCGGTAGGTGTTGGCCCCTGCATAGACGTCCATCCGTTCGGTGGCGTCGTTGCCCCAGAGGTTCTCGTGGTCGCTGGGCCGCGAGAGGGCGGCCTGGGTGGCGTCGTAGGCGGCGCCGGTGCGGTTGTTCTTCTTGGCGCGGTGCGGGTTGTGGCAGGCCGCGCAGGGGTTGGAGACCGCGTTGTAGGTGGAAGGCCATTTCGCCTGCATCGTCGCCGAGACCTGGCCGAGATTGTGTGAACTGCCGGCGGGCGGCGCAAGGTTCATGGCCGCCGCGATGCTCGTGGTGTTGGCCGGGCCGCCGCCGAAGGTGGAGCCGTAGTTGGCGTTGGTGATGCCCCCTGCCTGCATGGACCCGGCTGCCGTGTGGCAGCGCAGGCAGAAATTGTCGGTCTGGCTGGCTGTGTCGGTATCGGTGAACAGGGCGTAGGGCGCGGGAAAACCGTCCACCGGGGTGGGTTCGCTGCCGCCGACGCTGGCGTGCATCTCGTGGCAGTGGGAGCAGTTGCCCCGGGAATAATCGGCAAGAGCGGCGACGTCGCGCTTCACACCGAAGGAGCTCTCGCCGTGGGCCGATGTGGTGTAGTGTTTTTCAGGCGGCAGTGGCGGAGCCCAGGCCCGCTCCGGGAAAAGGTGGAGAAGTGCGGAGGGAACGAGGAGAAGGACAAGGTAAGCCGACCCGCCTGGGAACAGGCGGCATGTTCTCACGACGCCGGTTTTCAAGGCTCGTTCTCCAGCAGTTCTCCGACATTCACGGTGATTTCGTCGTAAAACTTCGTTTCCTGGCCATTCTGCGCACAAAGAACGATTTTATAATACAGGGTCGAGATCCCCGCCAGCTTTTTCTTGCCCTGGCCGATTCTGTCCCGAAAGGTCGACCCTTTGCGGGGGCGACGGTTCAGGAGTTCGTAGTCGCCTCCGTCGAGTTTTCTGTAGATATTGTACCTGGCCCCGGCGGCACCGGGCTCTGGCGTCCAGGAAAGAAAGACGCCATTTTTTTTCAGTGTGTAGCTGCAGTTGCCCTTTGCCGTGAGCGAGTCGATCTGCAGCAGAAATTGCCGTGGTTGTGAAGGGGTGTTCAGAAAGGCAAAGGAAGTTGCGGAGTGCAAATCGTAGGTACCGCCGCCAGCGAGATCGACTATCCTGGCTGCGGTGATGCCTGTGGTTTTTGCCAGGTCGGGCCATTCCACCACGAGTTGGCCACTCAGGTTGGAGAGCACTTCAAAGAGCCACTCCTTCGATGGCCCGGGTGCCTGCATGTCCTGGCTGAAATTGACGATCTGCCGGTTCCATTCCGGGTGGGGGAAATAGCTGTAGATGTATTTTGAGCCAAGGGTGCTCAACATGGCGCGGCTGTCCCAGAGGACGTCGTACCCATCGGTGGCTTCATCGCGAACGCCGGCGACGCAGTAACCGTAGATGGCGCCGCTCGAGACCCGGAGGGTCAGCTTCCAGCCGTCGGAAGCGGCGTCCGCCTGCCGTGCCGGAGCAAGCAACAGCGCAATGCCCAGCAGGAGGCCGGGCAGGAACCAGGCTGGGTCCGCGAATTGCTGCCGGGGCAGCCTCTTTCTTTTTGTTACTCGGAGAAAATTCTTCTGCATGCCGGCTTTTAATTCCTCAGGGTTTGGGGACGACGAGATCGACATTCACGTTGGTCGGGGCCGGCACCAGGAGCCAGTAAGCCTTCCATGGTTCGAGCACCGCCGAGTCCCAGGGCAGCGACACGTAGGTGGCGCCGTTCCAGTAGAAGAGGACATTGTCCACCCAGCCGTTGACGATGGCATCGGCGTAGGTTTCGGTGGTGCCGTTGGTGACGCTGCAGGCGCTGAGGCTGACCAGACCCTCGTAGGGGTTGCCGATCAGGTTGTAACCCGGGGCCAGGGTCAGCGTTGTGGTCGGCGCCGTATTGGCGATGCCCGCCGCCGCGGTCGGTGTGCTGGTGACCCGCGAATTGAGGAAGAGGCCCTGGCCGGGCACCACCACCGAGGCCTCCTGCCAGTAGCCGTCGTCCACCGGGTCGGCGGGATCGGGCAGCAGGTTGCCGGTGGGATACCAGGCATAGATGACGCCGCCGCCGGCGTTGTTTCGGAAGACCGTGGCCGCGTCGTCGGGCACGGGAATCTTGGGGACGGACACCATGTTCCAGTCGCGCAGCAACCCGGTCTTACCGGCGACGGTGTTGGAGAGGCCGGACAGGTTGGCGTTTTCGTCCGCCGTTTTCATGGCGAAGTAATAGACCGTGTTGGACTCGAGCCCGAAGGCGTAGAGCGCTTCCGAAGAGCCGCCCGCGGATGGTGCCGGCTGGTAGCCGAGGGGGGTGGCGGCGGCCCAGTCCGCCGGGGTGACGATCGGCGCCTTGGCGTAGCGGATGTCGTAGGTCGTGGCCGTGCCGGATGCGCCGTCGTCGCCGGGCGCCGTCCAGGTTAGCACCAGGAAGGCGGAACTGACCGTGTTGGCGGCGCCGCTCACCGCAAGGTCCGCTGTGGTGGCGGGCGGCGTGGCGTCTGGGGTGGGGGTGGCGGAGTGCTCGGCGCTGTTCGTTTCCTCGTTGCCGGCGATATCTTCGGCCCGCACCACGAAGTAATAGATCTGGCCGTCGGTGAGACCACTCACCGTTGCCCCGCTGCCGCCGGTGGAGGTGGCGTTGGGGGTCGAAAAATTCTGGCCGCCTGAGCTCGTCGACCAGTAGATATTGTAGGTGACGGGCGAGTTGGCATCGGTGGCCGCGGTCCAGGCCAGGCTGACCTTGCCGCCGGCCGCCGCGTCGCTGGCGCTGGTGAGGCCTCCGAATACCGGATCGGTAACATCGACCACCACCGAGTCGCTCAGAAAGGTCGAGACGTTGCCCACCCGGTCCTTGGCCCAACCGTACAGGGTGTAGCCACCTTCGGCGGCCGCACCGTAGGAGGCCGGCGCGGTCGCGGTCCAGCCGGCGTCGCCGGCGCCGGGTGCCACCGCGGATTCGGTTATCTTGTAGCCGGTGACCTTGATATCGTCGCTGGCCGTGAAGGTAGAGACCGGCACGGTGAGCGAGGCGGAGGTGGCGGGCAGGTCGAACCCGGTGACCGTGGGCGGGGTGCTGTCCGCCTCGTCGACGGTGAGCACGCCGCTTGCCCGGTTGTTCGGGCCGAACCGGATCTGCGCCCAGTTGGACGAGGTGATCCGCAGCGCCAGATTGCTTCCGGCCGGGGCGGTGCCGGAAATGCCGCTCAGGTCGAGGGCGTACCTGCGCCCAGCGGTGCCGGTGGGGGTGTTTTGGACCACCGAGCCCCATGGTGTGAAGACCCCGCCCGTTGCATAGCCGAGTTCGAAGGTGATCGCGCTGTTCACGTAAGCGATCTCCTGGTGCAGATAGAAATCGAGCACGGCGCCGGTGACGGCGGTATCGACGACGTAGGCCGTGTCTTTGATGAGCAGCAGGTTGATGGGGTAGGAGGAGCTGCTGGCGTTCAATGTGTCGCCGGCGCAGGAGAAAGGCGAGGAGGACATGGTGCTGCGCACCGAGGTCCAGACGTTGTTGTAGGCGCGATTGACGCCGCAGGAGGACCAGTTGGTGGAGTAGCCGGCGATGCTTTCGCCGGTGCTCACTTTCCAATAATAGGAGGTGGTGCCGGCGCCGGGCTGGTCGATGGTCACCGTGTCGCTCGCGACTGCCGAGACGTTGCCGGCTCCGTCTCGCACCCAGCCATAGAGGGTCTGCGTGCCTTCGCTGGAAAAGGTGTAGCTGGCCGGCGCGGTGGCGCTCCAGCCCAGTTCGGTGGCGCCGGGAGCGGTGGCGGTGTGGGACAGGAAATAGCCGGTGACGCCCACGGCGTCGGTGGCGTTAAAGACCGAAACCGGCACCGTGAGGGAGCTGGAAGTGGCCGGGATGTCAAAGCCGGTGACCGTCGGTGCGATGGTGTCGACCATAACCGTATCCGACAGGCTGGTCGAGACGTTGCCGGCCGCGTCCTTGGCCCAGGGATAGA
>JBFHWX010000144.1:0-8225 GCA_041599275.1 Desulfobulbales bacterium
GGATCAGCGCCGCCAGCACCGGAGCCACGGTGATCCGCCGGCGGACCAAGACCGTTCCCGTGGAGCCCGAATCCGAGCCCGAAACGCCCCCCGCCTTGGATTCCGAGATCGAGGAGGAGGCCGCCGAAGTGGCGGCCGCCGCCGAGGCCGTCGAGCCCGCAGTCAGCGAGGAGGCCGTTGCCGCCGTCGAGGACGAGGCCGAGGAAGCGTCGCCGGTTGCCGGAGAAGGGCCGGTTGTTGCGGAGGAAGGCGAGGAAGAGGCTGCTGCCGCCGAGATCTCCGAGTCCGGCGAGGAAGAGCCGGCCGCGGCCACGGCCGAAGACCAGGAGGCGGCGGCCGAGGAAAAACCCCGCCGCGGTTTGGCCCGGGTCATCAAGCGGGCCGCCATCCAGATAGAGGCGGAGCCCGATGCGGCGGCTCGCCCGGCGCGACCCCGCGCCGCCCAGCCGCCCAAGGCGAAGGGCCGTGTCGAGGCGACGGCGGCCCCGGCGACGGAAGAAGCCGGCGACCGCGCCAAGAAGAAGGGCAAGCGCTTCGTGCAGATCGCCGAAGAAGAGGACCGCGGCGCCAAGCGCACGGCCGCCGGCCCCCGGCGCAAGGGCAAGAAGGTGGTGGGTTTCGAGGAGATTTCCGAGTTCGACGAATACGCCCCGAGGGGTGGCCGGCGCGGCAAGCGCAAGAAGGAAAAGCCGGCGCCCCAGGCCGCTGCCGAAACCAAGGCGATCAAGAAGCGGATCAGGGTCTACGAATCGATCTCCGTGGGTGATCTCGCCCACCGCATGGGCGCCAAGGCGGGCCAGGTCATCGGCAAGCTGATGGGCCTCGGCGTCATGGCCACGGTGAACCAGGCCCTGGACGTCGACACCGCCGCCCTGGTGGCCGCCGATTTCGGCTACGAGATAGAGCAGGCGATCACCGAAGAGATGACCGTCATCAGCCTCGAGGAACGGGAGGGCGGCGGCGAGTTGGTGCCCCGGCCGCCGGTGGTCACCGTCATGGGCCATGTCGACCACGGCAAGACCTCCATTCTCGACGCCATCCGTCAGACCGACGTGGCCGCCGGCGAAGCGGGCGGTATCACCCAGCACATCGGCGCTTACCACGTACGCTCCAGCGCCGGCGAGGTGGTCTTCCTCGACACCCCGGGTCACGCCGCCTTTACCGAGATGCGGGCCCGCGGCTCCAAGGTCACCGATATCGTGGTCCTGGTTGTGGCTGCCGACGACGGCGTCATGGACCAGACCAAGGAGGCGATCAGCCACGCCCAGGCCGCCGGCGTACCCATTGTGGTGGCGGTCAACAAGATCGACAAACCCAACGCCGACATCATGCGGGTCAAACGCGAACTCTCCGAGCACGGCCTGCTGGCCGAGGATTGGGGTGGCGACGTCATCTTCCGTGAAACCTCGGCCAAGCAGAAGATCGGCATCGAGGACCTGCTCTCCGATATCCTGCTGCAGGCCGAAATCCTCGAGCTCAAGGCCGACCCCAACCGCAAGGCCCGCGGCTGCGTGGTCGAGGCCCAGCTCCACAAGGGCCGCGGCCCGGTGGCCACGGTGCTCGTCCAGGAAGGCACCCTGCGGGTGGGTGAACCGGTGGTCATCGGCCTTCATCACGGCCGGGTGCGGTCGCTCACCAACGACAAGGGAGAACTGATCGACGAGGCCGGGCCCGCCATGCCGGTGGAGATCCAGGGCCTGTCCGGCGTACCCCAGGCCGGCGACGAGTTCATGGTGGTCACCGACGAGAAGATGGCCAAGAACGTCTCCTCCGCCCGCCAGTTGAAAGCCCGCGAGATGGAGTTGGCCGCCTCCTCCAAGATTTCGCTCGACAAGCTCTTCGAGCGCATGCAGGAAGGCGAGGTCAAGGAACTTCGGGTGGTGCTGCGGGCCGACGTGCAGGGCACCCTGGAGGCCTTCGGCAAGGCCATCGAGCAGCTTTCCACCGCCGAGATCAAGGTCCGGGTGCTGCACGAGGGCACTGGCACCATCACCGAGAGCGACGTGCTGCTGGCCTCGGCCTCGGACGCCATCATCATCGGCTTCAACGTGCGGCCCACGGTCAAGGTCAAGGACCTGGCCGGCCACGAGAAGGTCGACATCCGCTCCTACGACGTGATCTACCACGCCCTCGACGACATCAAGAAGGCAATGGTGGGCATGCTGGAGCCGACCTTCGAGGAAAGGGTGATCGGTGCCGCCGAGGTACGGCAGACCTTCTCGGTGCCCAAGGTGGGGACCATCGCCGGCTGCTACGTGATCGACGGCAAGATCGAGCGCAACGCCAAGGTGCGGCTCATCCGCGAAGGCGTGGTGGTCTACACCGGCTCGCTCGCCTCCCTGAAGCGTTTCAAGGACGACGTGCGGGAGGTTGCCTCGGGCTACGAATGTGGCATGAATATCGAGAATTACAACGACATCAAGGTCGGCGACGTGATCGAGGCCTTTGTCATGGATGAAGTGGAGGCCCAGCTTTAAGCGGGTCTCGGGCCGGCTTTGCGGGGGAAATCCCCGGGCCGGCGGGAAGGAGCAGTATGATACGTTCGTGGGCCCCGAAGACGGGACTGACCAGCAAGGCGGAGAGCCCCCGGGCACGCCGGGTGGCCGATATGATCCTCGTGGAGGTGAGCGAGCTCCTGCGGCTTGGGGTCGCCGATCCGCGGCTCGGCCTGGTGTCGCTCACCAAGGTCGAGATGACCAAGGATCTGAAAATCGCTCGCCTCTTCTATTCGGTGCTGAGCGACGACGAGCAGGTGCTGAAGGAGGCCGAGGCGGGGCTTTCCAGCGCCAGGGGTTTCGTCCGCAGCCACCTGGCCAAGACCCTGGGGTTGCGCTATACCCCGGAGGTGCAGTTCCGCCACGATCTGGCCTTGGTGCGCCAGGCCGAGATGGAACGGATTCTGAAGGAGATAGCCCTCGATGACCGTGCCCGCTCCGAATGACGGCCTAGAGCAGGTGGCGGCGGCGCTTTCCGGCAAGAAGCGCATCCTGGTGGCCACCCACGTCTACCCCGACGGCGACGCTTTGGGGTCGCAACTCGCCATGGGCGAGATCCTGCGGGCGCTGGGCAGCAAGGTCTACCTCTACGCCGAGCAGAAGGTGTCGCATCTCTACAGCTTCATGCCGGGCAGCGACCGTCTGATGACCGAACTGCCTGACCTGTCTGGCTTTGACGCGGCGGTGGCCCTCGACTGCGGCGACCATTTCCGGCTCGGCAAGGCCATGGACGCACTGCTGGGCATCAAACCCTTCGTGGTGATCGACCACCACAAAGGGCACAAGCCGTTCGGCGATTTGCGCTGGGTGGACGAGCGCCGCTCCTCCACCGGCGAGATGGTCTATGAGCTTGCCGCGGTGCTGGGGGCCGAGCTCACCGAGCGCGCCGCCTACTGCCTGTACACCGCCATCGTCTCCGACACCGGCTCGTTCAAGTACAGCTCGACCTCCGCCGCCACCATGCGCATCGCCTCCGAGCTCCTGGCCCGGGGGGTAAAGCCCGCCGAGGTGGCGGGCAAGCTGTTCGACAACTACTCCATGGGCCGCCTGCAGCTCTTGAAAGAGGTGCTGGCCACCCTCGAGGTGCACGAAGAGGGCCGGATCGCCCTGATCACCGTGACCGCCGACATGTTCCGACGGACCGGCGCCAGCAAGGAGGACACCGAGGATTTCATAAATTTTCCCCGGGCCCTGACCACGGTGCGGGTGGCCGCCTTCATCAAGGAAGTCGATGACGAATGCGTGTCGGTGAGTCTGCGGGCCAAGGATACCTGCGACGTGGCCGAAGTGGCGGCCCGCTTCGGCGGCGGCGGTCACCGCAACGCGGCGGGTTGCCGGCTCTTCGGCCAGTCCGTCGAGGAGGTCCGGGCCAAGGTGCTCGCCGCCTTGCGGGCCACGGTCTAAGCGAAGCGGTCAACCGGCACACGTTTCATGACCATGACCTGCGACGAATCCGCCGACGGGCGGCGGCAAGCGCCCAAATCCGAAACGGAAGCGGCCAGCGGCCCGGTTTCTTCTTTTCCCTCCGGCATGGTGCTGGTGGACAAGCCGGCCGGCATCACCTCCTTCCGGGTGGTGCAATGGGTGCGGCGGGCCACCGGCATCAAGAAGGTGGGGCACGCCGGCACCCTCGATCCCTTTGCCACCGGCCTGCTGGTGGTCTGCATCGGCCGGCCCGCCACCCGGCGGATCGATGGCCTGATGGCCGGCGACAAGGAATACCTGGCCACCCTTCGGCTTGGGATCGAAACCGATTCCTTCGACCTCGAGGGCACGGTGACCGCCGAAACGGTGGTGCCCGCGCTCCAGCGGGGCCAGGTGGAAGACTGCCTGGCCGGCTTTGTCGGCCCACAGTTGCAGCGGCCGCCGGCCTTCTCCGCCCTCAAGCACCAGGGAAAACCCCTCTACCACTATGCCCGGCAGGGCATCCAGGTGGAGAAGGAGCCGCGGCCGGTGAGTATCCACGAGCTCGAGCTTCTGGCTTTCGAGCCCGAACGGTTGGCGATCCGGGTGCGTTGTTCCAAGGGCACCTATATCCGGGCACTGGCCGCCGACATCGGCCGGGCTCTGGGCTGCGGCGCCCATCTCGAGGCCCTGCGCCGCACCCGCAGCGGCACCTTTTCGGTGCAGGATGCGGTGGCCGGCGACAGACTCGCCGATCGCCATTTGGCCAGGCAGTTGCTGGCTGAAGCCCTCATCGGCCTGGAGGCCTTTCCAGGGGAAGGTGCTGGCGAAATTTCGGGTGACCTGCAATAAGAGTATGTACTTCCGTCGTAAAGGCGGTATAGTGATCCATTCTGGCGTGTTGGCGTGTTCTTTTTTGCTGGCACGGCACGCCGGATTCAGCAAAGGGGAGCCGGACAGAACGGCGGGCCAAAAAAAAGGATGGCCGTCGTTCCACGCAGCCACGCGTTCGGTGGCCCCAGAACAAGCAAAAGGAGGACAACGTGGCACAGGCAACGGAAAAAAAGAGTGAAATCATCGAGAAATTCAAAACCCACGCGACCGACACCGGCTCTTCCGAGGTACAGATCGCTCTGCTGAGCGACCGGATCAATTACCTCACCGAGCACTTCAAGGTGCACAAGAAGGACCACCATTCCCGGCGCGGTCTGTTGAAGCTGGTCGGCCAGCGCCGCCGCCTGCTCGACTACCTGAAGCGCAAGGATGTCAACAAGTACCGTGCGCTCATTCAGGAACTCGGGATCAGAAAGTAGGTTTCGTTCCCTTCCCGTGGGGTTTCGGGATTGTATGTTTTCACGACCCGGGGCGGCCGGCCGGCCGCCCCGGGCCCCATGAAAGAGTGCGCTCCACCGCAGCCGCAGTGCCGGCCGGGGAGTTTTCAGCAAGGAGAATAAATGTTTAAGAAAGTAGAAATCGAATTGGGCGGCCGTACCCTTTCCATCGAAAGCGGACGGCTGGCCAAGCAGGCCAACGGTTCGGTGCTGGTCACCTACGGAGAATCGATGGTCCTGGTGACGGCCACCGCGGCCAAGGAAAACAAGCCGGAACTGGGCTTTTTGCCGCTCACCGTCGAATACCAGGAACGGCTCTACGCCGTCGGCCGCATCCCCGGTTCCTTTTTCCGGCGCGAGATCGGCCGGCCCAGCGAGAAGGAGACGCTCACCGCCCGTTTCATCGACCGGCCGTTGCGGCCGCTGTTTGCCGACGGCTGGATGACCGAGACCCAGGTCATTGGCACCGTGCTCTCCGCCGACCAGCAGAATGACCCGGATCTGCTCGCCGTGGTGGGCGCCTCCGCCGCCCTTACCGTGAGCGACATCCCGTTCCTGGGACCGATCGCCGGCGTACGGGTGGGCTATATAGATGGCGATTACGTGGTGAACCCCACCAGCGAGCAGCTCGAACGCTCGGCCATGAACCTCGTCGTCGCCGGCACCCGCGAGGCGGTGGTGATGGTCGAAGGCGGCGCCGACAGCCTTTCCGAAGACGTGGTGGCCGGCGGCATCTTCTTCGGCCACGAGCAGATGCAGCCGCTCATCGCCATGCAGGAGGAGCTGCGCCAGGCCCTCGGCCGCGAAAAACGTGCCGTCACCGTGGTCGAGCCCAACCAGGCCATCCGCGAGAGGGTGGAAGCGGTGGCCGGCGATGAGCTCCGCGAGGTGGTGACCACCGCCGACAAGATGGAGCGCTACCGCAAGGCCGACGAGCTGAAGGACAAGGTGGTGGCAACCCTTAGCGAGGAGTTCCCCGAGGACGTCAGCGAGGTGAAGAACGCCTTCTCCGAGCTCAAGAAGAAGGTGATGCGGGCCATGATCGTCACCGAGCGCAAGCGCATCGACGGCCGCGGCTTCGACCAGATCCGGCCCATCTCCTGTGACGCCGGCTGGCTGCCGCGCACCCACGGCTCGGCGCTCTTCACCCGCGGTGAGACCCAGGCCCTGGTGACCGCCACCCTGGGCAGCGCCGGCGACGAGCAGCGGGTCGAGTCCCTGGAGGGCGAGAGCTTCAAACCCTTCATGCTGCACTATAACTTCCCGCCCTACTGCGTCGGCGAGGTCCGCTTCCTGCGTGGCCCCAGCCGCCGTGACATCGGCCACGGTGCCCTGGCCGAGCGCGGCATCCGGGCGGTGCTGCCGGCGGCCGAGATCTTTCCCTACACCATCCGGGTGGTCTCCGAGGTCCTCGAATCCAACGGTTCCTCCTCCATGGCCACGGTCTGCGGCGCTTCCCTTGCCCTTATGGACGGCGGTGTGCCGATCAAGAAGCCGGTGAGCGGTATCGCCATGGGACTCATCAAGGAAGGCGACGAAGTGGTGATCCTTTCCGACATCCTTGGCGACGAGGACCACCTGGGCGACATGGATTTCAAGGTGGTGGGCACCGAAGAGGGCATCACCGCCCTGCAGATGGACATCAAGATCGAGGGGGTCTCCCGCGACGTCATGAGCAGGGCCCTGGCCCAGGCCCGGGATGGGCGGCTGCACATCCTCGGCAAGATGGCCGAAGCCCTGGCCGCACCGCGTACCGCCATCTCCTCCTATGCCCCGCGCTTCTTCTCGGTGCATATCAACCCCGACAAGATCCGCGACATCATCGGCCCGGGCGGCAAAATCATCAAGGCCCTGTCCGCCGAGTACGAGGCCAAGATCGAGGTCGACGATTCCGGCGAGGTGAAGATCTTCACCCCCAGTGGCGACATGGCCGACAAGCTGATCGAGAAGATCCGCGCCATCACCGCCGAGGCCGAGGTAGGCAAGACCTACAAAGGTGTTGTCAAGACCATCAAGGATTTCGGCGCCTTTGTCGAGATCCTGCCGGGCACCGACGGCCTGGTGCACATCTCCGAACTCGACAACAAGCGGGTGGCCAAGGTCACCGACGTGCTCAACGAGGGCGACGAGGTGATGGTCAAGGTCCTGGAGATCGACTCCCGGGGCAAGATCCGGCTGAGCCGCAAGGCGTTGCTTGCCGAGAACGAGTCCAAATAACCGTGCCCCAGAGCCTTCCGGCTTTCCCCTGGAAAGCCGGAAGGCTTTTTTTATAAAGCATTGTTCAACAAAACTCTTCTTCATAACGGGGTGCGGGTGCTCACCGAGCAACAGCCCCATACCCGTCTGGTGTCGGTGGGAATCTGGATCGATACCGGCTCCAGGGACGAGCACGACCTCAACCGCGGCGCCGCCCATTTTGTCGAGCACATGCTCTTCAAGGGCACCGGCAGCCGCTCCGCCCGGCGTATCGCCAAGGAATTCGACGTCCTGGGTGGCACCGCCAACGCTTTCACCACCCGCGAAAACACCTGCTATTCCGCCACCGTGGTTGCCTCCCGGCTCCGGGAGGTGGTCCTGTTGCTGGCCGATCTTTTTCTCGACTCCCGCTTCCGGCCGGAAGAGGTGGAGCGGGAGCGTCAGGTCATCCTCCAGGAGCTTTCCATGGTGGAAGACACCCCGGACGACTTTATCCACGACCTGTTCGCGGCCAGGCTCTGGGGCGACCATCCCCTGGGCTGCTCCATCCTCGGCAGCCGCGAGGTGCTGCAAGCCCTGCAGCCCGCCCATCTGCTCGATTTCGTCGCCAGCCACTATCTGCCTGGCCGGGTGGTGGTGGCCGCCGCCGGCCAGGTGAAGCACGAGGAGTTCGTCGGGCTCTGGCAACGGATCTTCGATTCGCCGGCGGCGCGGGCCTTCAACCACCGTGGTGCGGCCACACCGTCACGCCGGCCGCCTGAGCCACAGGCCGCCGGCCGGCAGATCCTGCCCCGTCCCC
>JBFHWX010000145.1:0-8148 GCA_041599275.1 Desulfobulbales bacterium
CGTCCGGCCACTGCCGCGAACAGCTCGAGGGCCGGACCCACCAGGGTGAAGCGGCGCCGCGCCCGGGTGATCCCGGTATAGACGAGCTCCCGGCAGAGCACCGGTGAATCCTCGCCGGGCAGGACCAGCACTGCGTGGTCGAACTCGGAGCCCTGGGCCTTGTGCACGGTCATCGCAAACACCGTTTCCACCTCGGAAAGCCGGGCCGGCACCACCTTTTTGAAACCGCCGCCGGCCTGGGGAAAAACCACCCGCCGCAGGCAGCGACCGGGGTCCTCTTCGCCGGCCACCTCCAGACAGATGCCGACGTCGCCGTTCATCAGGCCCAGGCCGTAGTCGTTGCGGGTGACGATCACCGGCCGCCCCTTGTACCACTGCTCCTGCGGCTCGATGAGGCCAACAGCGGCGAGGAAAGCCTCCACCTCGGCGTTGAGCGCCGCCACTCCCCAGGGACCGCGGCGCAGCGGCGAGAGAAGCTGGAAACGGCCAAATGCCTTGAGCACCTGGGCAAACCAAGCCTCCTCCCCCTCGGAACCAGGGCCGGCGGCGGCACACTCGAGATACGGTTTGAACCCTTCGCCCACCAGGCGCTGAAAAGCGGGCTCGCTGGCCGTTGCCACCCCAAGCCGCTCTATGTCCCCGTATCCCCGTTCCCAGAGGGCGGCTATCTCCTGGATGGCGCTGCGGTTGACCGCCGAGGCAAGGGCGCCGATCCCGCTTTTCTCGTCGAAACGGTGGCTGCGCCGCAGCAGCACCACCTGCTGCTCGACAGCGCTGCCGGCGCCGGCATAAGCCGCCAGTTGGTAGCCGGTATCGCGCTCGAGCCGCTTGAGGGTTTCCGGCCGGTAGTTGGGAGAGGCCGCCTCCAGGCAGAAGTCGCCGAGCACCCGGCCCGCCTCCACCGAGGAAAGCTGGTCCTTGTCGCCCAGAAGAATGAGCCGGGCCCCATCGGGCAGGGCCGCGAGCAGTGCCGCCATCAACTCGAGATCGACCATGGAGGCCTCGTCCACCACCAGCAGATCGAGATGCAGCCGGTTGTGGCGGTTGCGGGTAAAAAGGCCTGAGTCGGGCCGGCCACCGAGCAACCGGTGCAGGGTGGCGACCTCGGTGGGCAGGAGCGAACGGACCCCCTGGTCCAGCCGCTCCAGGGCTCCGGCAATGGACTCGGTGAGCCGGGCCGCGGCCTTGCCGGTGGGAGCGGCCAGCCGGATGCGCAACGGCCGGCCCTGTTCGACGGCGATTCCCTGGAGCAGGGCCAGAAGGCGGACCACGGTGGTGGTCTTGCCGGTGCCGGGGCCGCCGGAGATGACGCAGAAGGAAGAGCGCGCCGCCATGGCGGCGGCCACGCTCTGCCAGTGGATTTCGGTTTTTTCCTTTTCCGCCGTGGTGCGCAGGTCGGCAAAGAGAAGATCGAGCCGCCGGGCCAGGTCGGGCGGCAGCTCATGGACCCGGTCCAGACGTTTCAAAACGGCGGCGGCCACCGACTGCTCGTGCCGCCAGTATCGCTTCAGATAAAGCCGGTTGTTGGCCAGCACCAGGGGCTCGTCGCCCGGGCCGCTGCCCACCGGCGGCGAGCCCGCGAGAATCCGCCCGAGCTCCCCCGCATCGAGCCCGGCAAACAGCGCCGCCGCCCGCTCCGCCCCCGCACCCTGCTCACCGCCGGTTCCGCTGAGAAACCGCGCCGGCTCGGCCAGCAGCCGGTCGAGATCGAGACAGACGTGGCCGCCGCCCAGCTCCCGGCTGGCCAGAGCGGCACAGAGCAGGACCAGAGGGTCGGTCCGCGGTTCCTGGTCGCGGAGAAACAGGGCAAGGGCCCGGTCCACGGCCCGCAACCAGCCCAAGCGCGTCCACTCCCCGAGAACATCGAAAACCGGCTCAGTCGCCATTTTCCACTCCCTTGCCGGCAAAGAAAGTATCGAGCTCCTCGACCAAACGGCGGGCCGGCAGGTCGGCATAGACCCCGCAACCCGGCGCCTCGATGCCGCGCAGAAAGAGGTAGACCGCGCCGCCCATGTGGCGGTCGTAGTCGTAGCCGGGCAGGCGGGAGCGCAGCAGCCGGTGAAGGGCCAGGGTGTAGAGCACGTACTGCAGGTCGTAGCGGTGGCCGAGCATGGCGGCGGCAAGCTGCTCGGGCCGGTAGCATGACTCGTCGGCACCGAGGAAATTCGACTTGTAGTCGAGCAGATAAAAGCGGCCCCGGTGCTGGAAGACGAGATCGACGAACCCCTTGAGCATGCCGTTTACGGTGCTCGTCCGCAACAGCGGCCGCGGCCGGCCGGCCAGCACCGACGAGCGGATCAACCGGTCGAGCGCCGAACTGTCCACCCCGGCGGCCGAGAAGAGAAACTCCAGCTCGGCCCGGCAATCGTGAAGGCCAAGCTCGGCCAGAGCCACGAAACCGCCGGTGGGCAGCGGCAGTCGGGCGGCCAGCACCTTGCCGAGCCAGTCAGCCAGCAACCCGCTCCAGCCGCCCCAGTCCCGGCGACGGCAAAAGAGCTCGAGCCGTTCGGCAAGCCGCTCGGGCTCGGCGGCCAAACGTGAAAAACCCTTTCCCGCGGCCCATTCCAACTGGTCATGCAGAAAGGTGCCCTGGTCCGGGCCGCGGGGAAAGGCGTGGATCGAGCCGGGAAGCGGCTCCCCAACCGTACCAGGCACCCCCGCGGCGTGGGTGGCGTGGCCCACACCACCTTCGGCCACCGCCTCGTGGAGCTGGTCCTCGAGGGCGGAATGGGGTATCTCCGGGGTGGCGGGGGATTTTCCTGCAACCTCACCATGCTCCAGGCCGGCTCCGGCCAGGAGGCCGGAATAGCTGGTGATCCGCCAGTTCCACGGCACAACGCCACCAAAGGTGCGGGCCGCACCAAGCTCTCCCGACACCACTGGCGGCCGGTAGCGGTCGGCGGCGACCGCCGGCAGGGACCTCACCGCTATCCCTTCGCAGCCCGCCGCCAGTTCATAAAGAAGCGGCAGCAGCTCGGTTAGCGCCGTCTCCCGGCCCTGGTTCAGGGCGCAGCCAATGGCCGAACGGTGCAGCAGGTTGCCGTCACCCTGGCCACCCAAAACCCCCATCCCAAGCCAGCAGGCGGATCGCGCCCGGGTGACGGCCACGTAGAGCAGCCGCAGGTCCTCCTGCAAGCGCTCCCGCTCGGCCCGCTCCCGCTCCTCCTCGCCCGGCAGCAGCACAAGCCGCCGGCGCCCCTCCTGGTCGTGAAAGCGCAGAACCATAGCCGATTTTGCCGCCTCCCGGAAGCCGCAGACAAAGGGCAGAAAAACCAGCGGGTACTCGAGTCCCTTGGCCTTGTGTACGGTGACCACCCGGATGAGCCCTTCGTCGCTTTCGAGCCGCAACAAACCTTCGTCTGCCGCCGTGAGGCCGCCGGCCCGCTGTTCGGCAAGCCAGCGGAGCAGGCCCTGCTGGCCGTCGAGGCGGCCAGAGGCCTCCTGCAGCAGCTCCGCCAGGTGCAGAAGGTTGGTGAGAGCGCGCTCTCCGCCCTCTGCGCCCAACAGGCGAGCCGGCACCTGGTAGTCGAAGAAAAGCGCCCGCAGCATGGGCAGCACCCCCCGCTCCTGCCAGAGCAGGTGGTAGCGCCGGAACCGTTCCGCTTCCCGCTCCCAGGCCCCGGGCTCCCGGTTGATCCGGTCGAGCTCGGCCAGAGGCAGAGCGATGCTGCGGCAGGCCAGGGCCCGGCGCAGCAGGCGGTCGCTGCCCGGCTCGGCGCAGGCGTGCAGAATGGCGGCCACTTCCTCGGCCTGGGGGCTGTCGAACACCGAATCCTTGTCCGAGAGGTAGACCGAGCGCAGGCCTCGCCGCCGCAACTGGTCGCGCACCGCCTCGGCCTCGAAGCGGTCGCGGACCAGGACGGCTATGTCCGAAGGTCTGAGAGGCGTAAACCCGGCAGGACCCCGGAAACCTGCCCGCGGCGTGGCCGCCGCTCCCAGGTTCAGCAGCCTGGCGATCTCGCTTGCCGCCGCTCCTGCCATGGTCTTCAGATAGCCCCCGGCCCCCTCCCGGGCCACCGGCGCTGTCTGGTTCATGGTCCAGAAGGTGAGATGCTCGGCGGGCAAACCCTCGACCACGAAAATATCGTCGCGGCCCTTTGCCTCCACCGGCAGAAAGGGAATGCGGTCGCCGAACAGAAAGGCGCCCTCGGGATGGCGGCCCGCCGCCTCGAAGAGATGGTTCACCGCCTTTACCAGAACGGTGCTGGAGCGGTAATTGCGGCCGAGGGTGAAGACGAAATCGCCGCCATCGGCCCGGGCCCGCAGATAGGTATGGATATCGGCGCCGCGGAAGGAGTAGATCGCCTGCTTGGGGTCGCCGACCAGCAAGAGGCCGCATTCCGGCCGACCCTGGTAGAGTTTGCGGAAGATCTCGTACTGCAGGGGATCGGTGTCCTGGAACTCGTCGATCAGGGCCATTGGAAACTGCCCCCGCACCGTGGCCGCCAACCGCTCGCCCCTGGGCCCGGCAAGGGCGGCGTCGAACCGGCGCAGCAGGTCGTCGAAGCCCATCCGCCCCAGGCGCTCCTTGGCCGCCGCCAGCCGGAGGCCGATGTCCCGGCCGGCGTGGACAAGAAAGGCCCGCTGCAGCACCTTCTCCTCTCTTTCCCGTTCCAACGCCGCAAGCAACCGGTCACTGGCAGCGAAGGCCGGATGGGCCGGCGGCTCGAGCCCCTTCCTGGTTCCCTTCTCAAGGGCCATGGCACCGAACTTTGCCAGCACCCTGGCCTCCGGCAGCGGCCCGCCCCGGGCCCAGGTCTCGATCTCCTGGAGCTCGGCGGGGTATTTCTGGCCGTTGTAGGAGGTCTTGCTCAGTCTGCCCTGCTGCCAGGCCCGGTGGATGGTTGCGGTCGCCTCGTCGAGGTCGTCGGACCAAGCTTGCCGAGCCGTCTCCACCTCGGCCCACAGGGTCTCCAGCACGGCCAGGAAATCGGCCTCGGCAAGGGTTTCCTCCTCCAGCAGTTCCCGGAGCCCGGGAAGCAGAGCCCGCGGCGAGGAAAGCGGCACGAACTGCCGCAGAAGGCTGAGGCGGCCAAGGTCCAGCGGGTAGAGCCAACAGCGCCAGTAGTCGGCCGCCGCCTCCTCGGCAAGCTCCTCTTCGGCGGGGTCAAGTTCGAGGTCGAAGAGGGAGCCCGAATCGAAGGCGTGCTGGCCCAGCATGCGCTGGCACCAGCCGTGGATTGTGTGGATGGCGGCTTCGTCCATCCACTGGGCGGCCTGCTCGAGACGCAGGGCCAGGGCCGGGAAACGCTCCTTTGCATAGGAGCCGGCAAGTTGTTGCAGAAAGTCGTCCCCGTCGGCGGCGGACCGGAAGAAGCTGGCAGCGGCGGCCAGCCGGTCACGGATGCGGCTGCGCAGCTCTTCGGTGGCGGCGTTGGTGAAGGTGACCACCAGAATCTCCGGCGGCATCAGGGGGCGCGAAAAGTCATGGACCCCTCCGCCCAGCACCAGGCGCAGGTAGAGGGAGGCCACCGTGTAGGTCTTGCCGGTGCCGGCGCTGGCCTCGATCAGCCGGGTGCCGTGGAGGGGAAAGGTTATGGGATCGAGAACACTACTCATTTATCGAATTCAGGTTGAGGGAAAACACATCAGGCAGAGCCGCTCTCCAATTCCTTACCCACCGCCCGGAGCACCGATTTGACCAGTCCGTCCTCGGCAGCCAGAACTTCTGCGGCCAGGGGCCCGTAGAGCCTCCTGGCCAGCTCCTCGAAGCCGGGCTCCGGCTCCTTGAGCAAGCATTCGAATGCCGGATACTGGCGCCGCAGGCCGGCACTCAATGCCACCTCGCCAACGGAAAAAAAACCGTCGTCATAGGCCCTGGCCGCCGCCTCCAGGCCAAGCTTGCGGCGCGCCGCCCGGTGGGTCTCCGGCTCCTCGCCGGCCAGACCGGCAAGCTGGTGCACCACAAAAGGCAGGGCCGATTTTGCAGTCACCGGCAGGGGCCGCCGGCGGCCAAGACCAAAAGCGGCGGCCAATGACCCGAGCCGGGCCGCGGCTTCGGCGGCAGCAGTGGGTTTGAGCTCGAAGACAGCGTCGTGGCCGACAAGAAAGCTGGTGAGCCGCAGGCCGGCACTGCAACCTGCCAGGTGCCGCACCCAGAGGACAAGAAACTGGTGGAGGCGGGCAAGCTTCTGGAAAGAGGGCCTGACCCCGCCGAAGGAAAACTCCCAGCGCGCCACAGGCTGCTTCTCGCTCCCGCTGGTATTTGGCCCGTACAGGTCGCCGAGCCAGTCCTCCAGCTCGAAGACCTGCCCTGCCCCGCCATCCAGGCTCAGGCGCAGTTCGAATTCCTCGAGCCTGCAGGGCCAGGCGGCCAGCAGGCCGCGTTCGCGGGAGAGCATGAGACCGACCTGGGCGGCCAACTTTTCGGCCTCCTGTTCCCCGAAACCGGCGCAGGGCAGCAGACCGCCGGCAAGCATACGGCCCGCGGCCCGCTCCACCGCCTGCTGGGGATCGGCGGCGTCCCGGCCCGCCTCGAGCAGGATCCGGCCGTACCGGTAGGGCGCCAGGGGGCCGAGTTGAAAGACCTCCTGGTCGAGATCCTCCTGGTCGTCCGGTTCGAAAATGACTTGCAGCCGCTCGTTGAAGAAAAACTCCACGGGATTTTTTAAAAAGCGGCCAAGTTGCCGGCAATCGAGCAGCTTGCCGTCGGCCATCGGCTCCAGGCAGACCCCGCCCGGGCTTTCCGCGCCGCCGTGGGCCAGGCGCCATTCAGCGGCATAGGTGAAGAGCCGCGGGTCGCGGCCGGGCTCGAAATAGGCCCTGCCAAAAGGCTGCAACGGGTACTGAAGGGTCAGATACTCGAGGAGCTCCCTGCCCCTTTCCTTCTCCGGCCGCTCGCTGTGCTCGAGTTGCCAGCCGGCGGCCAGGTAATCGCGGAGCTGGGCCACCAGCACCGAACCGGCGCGTTCGGAGTCGTCCCGCAGCGAGCGGCCGACGAAACTTATGATCAACTGCCTGCAGGCCGAGAGCAGCGCCTCGAGAAAGAGATAGCGGTCATCCTCGCGCCGGGAACGGTCGCCGGGCCGGTAGTGGCCCGGCGCGGCCATCAGGTCGAAGTCGAGGGGCGGGTGGCTGCGGGGGTAGTCACCGTCGTTCATGCCGAGCAGGCAGACGACCTGGAAGGGAATGGCCCGCATCGGCATCAGGGTGCAGAAATTGACCATGCCGGCAAGGAACCGCTGGCTCATGGAGCTTTTTTCCAAAGCCGGCAGCAGGGCGTCGCGCACCACGGCAAGCCCCAGGTGCTCGTCGAAACCGGCCTCCTGGCAGTTTTCGAGCCAGGCATCCAGGGCCACGCCGAACTGTTCGACGAACAACCGTTCGCGGCTGTCGGCCGGTTCGAAAAAATCCCGCACCAGCCGGTGCAACCGCTGGTGCCAGAGGCCGGGGGCGGCGGGCCGGCGCAGCTCCTGCCAGTGGGCCTCGAGCCGTTCGACAAAGTCGGAGAGCAGCCCCACCAGCAGCGCCGAACCGCCGCCGATCTCCCCATAGGGTTCGATCCCCCGCCAGGAAGCCTCGCTGCCGGCGGCATAGCCCAGAAGCATGCGGCGCAGGCCGAAACGCCAGGAGTTCTGCTCGAAGCCGGCGGGCAGCCCGAAACCGCGCCGTTGCTCGGCCCCCAGCCCCCAACGGATGCCGGCACCTTCCAGCCAGCGGCGGAGTAAACCGATGTCCTGCTCCTGCAACCGAAAACGGCGACGGATGGCAGGCAATTCGAAGAGATCCATCACTTCGCCCACCGTCAACCGGCTTTCGGGCAGCCGCAAGAGCTTGCCAAGGGCGAGCAGCATGGGGAAACCCGCCTGCTCGGGCCGGTCGGCGATGCTGTAGGGGATAAAGCGCGGCTCGCCGGTTGCCGGTGCGCCGAACACCGCTTCGATGTGCGGCGCGTAGAGCCGGATGTCCGGGGTCATGACGATCACGTCCCGGGGCCGCAGATTGGGATCGGCCTCGAAAAGGTCGAGCAGCCGGTCGTGGAGGATTTCCACCTCGCGCTGGCGGCTGTGGGCCAGCAGAAAGGAGATCGAGCGGTCGCCCGCCGCCACCTGGTTCTTCTCGGCGCCCGGCTCCGGCAGGGGTTCGAGGTCGAGGATCGCCCGCTGCACCTGCCCCAGCAGGCTGGGGCCCTTTCCCGCTTCGGCGGGA
>JBFHWX010000146.1:0-8126 GCA_041599275.1 Desulfobulbales bacterium
ATCTGGTACGGCTATTGCCTGGGAGTCAATCACCGGATAGGGTGATTTTTCTTGTCTCACCCTTTCACAGCCGACCAACAGGAAACAGGTAAGAACGATGACAAAGATGTTTTTCAGGCCCATCGCTGTTTTTTCGCAGCCGCGGGGTGGTGCTGGACCGCTCAAATGATGTTTATGCATACTTTCCCTAAAGTCAGGAAGTGGGCAAACGGAGTTAGCTTCTTACCTTGAGGTTTGCTTCCTTCACATCCTTCTCGCCTGACGCCACCCATCCTGAACCGCGAATTTCCCCCTGCTTCACCGTTCTCCAGGGAAGCGCCCTGCCCCCTACATCACCTGCAGAAACAAAAGGTTCACGCAACCCATCAGGAAGCCCAAGAGGGCGCCGAAGAGGTTGATGGCGGTGAACTGCTTTTCCATGATGGAGAGGATGAGGCGCTCGAGGCGAAGGAGATCGAGCTCGTCCACCTTGCGGGTCACGGTTTCCCGAATGCGGAGCGATGCCACCAGCACCGACACCTCGCGGCGCAGCAGCTCGTTCACCCATTCCCGGAAGAAACCGCTCAGGCCCCGGCGGATGTCACCTGGCAATAGGGCTCCCAGGGTGCCCAGGGGGCGGTTCAGCACCTTGTTTTCGATTAACTCCACCAGCAGTTCGTCCACCATTTTCCGAAAAGCCGGGGCGGAAAGGGAACCGATGGCCGCCTCCACCAGCCGCTCCCGGAAAAGTCCGGCGGTGCCGCCGCCAAGCAAGTCGTCAAGGAGCGCACCCACCGGCATTCCCGCCCGTTCCTCCAGCATCCCACCGACAAGCCCCGCCAGGGCCGGAGCCGGGTCGTTTTCCTCGAGCCAGTTCTCGATTCCCGCGGCCAGGGCATGGGCCAGGGCAACCCGCTCTTTTTCCCCCAGGTTTTGCGCCAACTGGGCCAAAGGTTTTTCAAAAACCTGCTTTACCTGTTCGACCAGCAGGCCGGCGGCCTTTTCCTCCACCTGCGGGTCGAGAATCCAGGAGGCGATCTCGTCCTGGCGCTCGGCAAGATAGGCGCTCACCTTCTGCTCGACGGTCTCGGGTTTGACGAAATTGGCCGCCATCATGGCCAACGGCCCCAGGGAGGTGAGAAATTTCTCGAAGCCGCCGCGGGCTGCCCGGGCCAACCGGTCGCGAACCACCGGCTCGCCGAGAAGAGTCACCGCCTTTCCGAGCAGAGCCGGGGTTTCGGCGGCAATATGACGGGTGATCGCCTGCCGCATGTCTTCGGGCAGGATCTCGGCCAGGCTCCGCTCCTCGGCGGAGAAACGGGCCACCGCCTGGGTCGCCAGAATTTTAATGTACCTTTTCGCTTCCTCGCCGGTAAGCAGCGCACGCAAGCCGCCCTCGATGCCGGCCAGCAGTTTTTCCCGGCCCGCCACCTGTCCTGCCAGCTTCTCGAGGTCGGTGGCCAGCAGCAGATCCACAAAGGTTGCGAGCTGCGGCCGCAACCGCGCGGCAAGGCTGTCACTGGCCAGATAGCCGTGCACCTGGCGCAGAAAACGCCAGCGCAGGATACGGACGCCCTTGCCGAAGGACTCCCGGAAGCGGTCCGGCACGATTTCCGGCAGCGGTCCGAGATCACGGCTAAGCATCTCCCGCACCCGGTCGTCGATCACCCGCTGCAGCTCGCGCTGGAATTTTTCTTCTCCCACCGCCCGTCCGATGTCGTCGGCGGTGAGCAGGTGATCGCCCACCATCTCACCGATGTTGCGGGCCAGCTCATGGCGCCGGGCCGGGATCACCCCGGGCGTGAGCGGCAGCCGCAGGCCGAACAGCCGCCATGGCCGAAGCGGCCGGAACAGCATGCGGATGGCGACATGGTTGGTCATATAACCGATGGCTGCGCCGACCAGGGGCGGGCCGAGATACAGAAACAGCGGATTCATGTTTTCTTTCCTTGAAAAGCTCTTGCAAAAAGAGAAGCAAAACCGCGGTTGCCCACCGTGGTTCCGCCCATGCATGGCAGGTGACGGCGGGCTATTTCCTGAGCCACCAGGTCATCAGCGCGTCCTGGGCCGAGTAGTAGAGGGGCAGCTTCTCCGGCCGCGCGAAACGGTTGTGGTAAACGACGCGGTGATAGGGAATGTACCAGTTGGGCACCAGAAAGTAGCCGTACCAGAGCACCCGGTCGAGGGCATGGCAGGCGGCGGTGAGCTCCTCCTGGGTGGTGGCGTAGACGATACGGTCAACCAGCGCGTCCACCGCCTCGTTCTTGATGCCGGCCAGATTCCGGGAACCCGGGGTGTCGGCGGAGGTGGAATGCCAGTAGGTGCGCTGCTCGTTGCCCGGCGACTGGGACTGGCCGAAGACGTTGACCACGGCGTCGAAGTCGAAGCGCTTGATGCGGTCGACGTAGAGGGCCTGGTCGATGGTGCGGTATTCCATGGTGATTCCCAGCTTCTCGAGATTCATGGCATAACCTGCCATCACCCGTTCGAAGGAAGGAGAAACCAGAATCATCTCGAAAGTGAAGGGATTACCTTCTTTATCCACGAGCTTGCCGCCTTTCACCGACCAGCCGGCTTCTTCGAGCAGCTTTTTGGCCTGCCGGAGGTTACCGCGCAGTCCCTCCTTGCCCTTGGTATCGAAGGGCGCGGGTGGGGTTAAAAAAACCTCGGAGGGCAGGTCCTTGCGGAACGGTTCGAGATACTCGAGCTCCAGGCCCTCGGGCAGACCGCTGGCGGCCAGCGGCGAGTTGGCGAAGTAGGAGTCGTTGCGGGTGTACTGGTCGAAGAAGAGCTTGCTGTTGGCCCACTCGAAATCGAAAGCCAGGTTGAGGGCGATACGCACCCGCCGGTCCTGGAAAAGCGGACGGCGCAGGTTGAAGACAAAACCCTGCATGCCGGCGTTGTTGCGGTGCGGCAGGGTCTCGCGGACGATGGCGCCGCTCGCGAAGCGCTCGCCCACCAGGTCCCGCACCCATTGCTTGGCGATGTTGACGTACATGAAGTCGAACTCGCCGGCCTTGAAGGCCTCCATGGCGACGATCTGGTCCTGGAAGTACTTGATGACGATGCGGTCGAAGTTGAACATGCCGCGCCGACATGGGTGTTTTTCGCCCCAGTAATCGGGGTTGCGCCGGTAGATCACCGGTTTTCCGGGTGCGGCCTGCTCAACGAGGTAAGGGCCTGAGCCCAGCGGCGGGGTCATGCCTTCTTTGCCAAAGGAGTGCTCGGTATAGAATTTTTTGGAAAAAACCGGCAGTTCGCAGGCGATGAGATGCAGTTCGCGGTTCACCGCCGCGAACCTGAAGCGCACCCGGTGCGAGTCGAGCACCTCGCCGCCGGTGATGTCGCGGAAATAGCTCTGGTAGAAGGGATGTGCCTCTGGCCCTTTGAGGGTTTCCAACGAAAAGAGCACATCCTCGGGGGTGACCGGCGAGCCGTCGGAGAACCGGGCCCGCTCGTCGATGGTGAAGGTGACCGACAGCCGGTCGGCGGCCAGTTCGATGTCCCGGGCGATGAGCCCGTACTTGGCAAAGGGCTCGTCGAGGCTCGAGACCGCCAAAGACTCGAACACGAAGGCGTCGAGACCGTCCGGGGCCTCGCCCTTCAGGGTGTAGGGGTTCATCTTGTCGTAGGCCCCCAGGGAATGGAGGGTGAGGGTACCGCCCTTTCGGGCCTTGTCCGAGGCGTAGTCGAAACGCTCGAAACCAGCCTCGTACTTGAGGGTGCCGTCGATGCTCACGCCGTGGCCGGCAAGCGCAACGGAAGCGCCGGCGCCAGGCACCAGCAGGGCAAGAGCGGCAAACAACAGGAAAGCGGATCGGTGCGGAAAAGAGGCCACTGCGAAACTCCTTTTCGGGTGCGGTGAGAGCGATTTTTTTATCGGCTACAGAAAGGGACTGGCAGAGAGGGCAGCGCCCAGGATGTTGACCAGCGCGGTGACCACATCGATGTCGTGCTCGGTGAAGCCGGACGGGTCGGACTTGTTCAGAAACTCCATGGCCCCCATCCACTCGCCGTCGGAGTGGAAGGGCACCGCCATGATGGTGTGGGCCGGCCGGTCGCTGCTGCCGAAGCTTTTCCCGCCGCCGGCTCCCTGCTTGCGGTTGTCGATGGTGGCGGGCTTGCGGTGCACGAAGGCCCAGCTTGCCAGGCCCTTTTCCATGGAAAACCGCCTCCGGGGGCCGTCGCCCTCCTCGTCGCTGGCGAGAAAGACCACCATTTCCTGCCGGGGCAGGTCGGCGAGCAGGATGGCGGCGGATTCGCAGCCCAGGGTATCGGTTGCCATGTCGAGGATGCGCCGCAGGATGCCGCAGCCGCCATCGAAATGCTGGAGAAGCATGGAGGCCCGGAGCAGAAAGATCAACTCGGAGTGGGAGAGCTTCTCCAGAATGCCGGCGGGCAGAATCTGGGAGAGCAACCCCTGGCAGAGCGCGTTGGGCTCGATGGCCTTCATCTCCAGCAGGATAGCGCCCAGCCGCCGCTTGCCGGCCTCGCCGCCGGCCATGGGCAGATGGGGGTGACGGCAGTCCTCTCCGGCAGGTTCCGCCGCGACCTGTTGCTGCCTCCGGCCGCGGTCTTCTTCCTGCCGCCGCTGGCGCTCCACCGCCTGCTCGATCTGTTGGTCGGTGAGCAGGCCGAGCTCCACCAGCACGTCGCCCAGACGCTGCCACTGGGAGCGGTTCTGCAGCATGTAACCCGAAATGTTGGCGGCGATGTTTTCCTGGTACGGATTGCGGCCGGTACCGAAGAAGGCGGCGAGATAGCGGTTCATCCAACCGTTTTTTTCGAGACGCGGCAGGACGAAATTTTCGTAAAAGGTCTTGGTGTTGTCCTTGATCTCCTGGGCGCTCTGGTAGACCTGCACGTTGTTCGCTTCGAGAAACGAAGCCGGCTCGTGCTGGTAGGCCTCCTGGAACTCCTCGAAGAGCAGCTCCATGCGAAGGAAATAATCGACGTCGGCCATCTGGGCGATGATGTCGGCGGAGGCCAGCATGCGGCCGACCACCTCTTCGTGGTTCCCACTTTCCTGGATGCCGGCCTCGCCGTTCTGGAAATCGGTGGAGTCGATGAGGCGACAGATGAGCTCGACATCCTCCGCCGGCCAGCCCATGTCGGAGAAATACCGGGAGGCCAGGGCCCGGCTGCGCTCGACATGCCGGAAGGTGTATTTGCCGCCGGCACCGACCTGGTCGCCCTTGTCCTTGATGTAGCCGGAATCGTGGAAGAGAGCGGCGCCCATGGCGACGCAGAACAGCCTGGCGGTCAGGCGACGGTCGGGGTGCAGCCGGTTCCAGCCGGCAACCATGCGCACCGTGGCCAGGGTCACCTCGACGGCGTGGCCGAAATCGTGATACCCCACCCGGCAGGCCTCGTGGCTTGCCCAGTGCCCGAGATAGAGGGCTTCCACGTCATGGAGCAGGATGTCCACATCGCAGGCAAGCGGTTCGTATTCGGCAACGGCAATCTGCCGGATGCTCTCCATGCCGCGGGTCCATTCCTGGCCCCGAGGGTTTGCGGCGGACTCTGCAGCAGGCATCAGATCACCTTGTCAGGCAGCATCCCGAGCCAGATGCAGCGCACCGGGATGGCCGTCGGAACCGCCGGCAGGCGGGCCAATGTTTTCTCGCGACATACCATGCACAGGGCCTGTCACTGTCAGGTTTGAGGGGCGTCCCCAAGGGCAGGGAAAAACCCGGGGTTGGCCGCCACCTGGGGTGGCGGAAGTCCCCGGAAGTGTACCAGTATATGCCAGAGAGATGCAATGACTATATATTTTGGAGCCATGCCGGCCCGGACCCGGCCGCAACCGGTCCCGGTTGCCAGCGATCAAAGGGGCGCAGACCCACTTTTCGTTTGACCTGGTAACCGTTGCGGAGTAACCTGTGATGTCTTTTTCCTGTCCAACATCCCACTGCCCCGGTCTCTCAGACCGCTGCCGGCAAAGGGAATTCGCCATATTTTTTCAGCTCACGGAGGCTACAATGGGCAAGACCATTACCGAGAAGATATTCGACGCCCATCTACGGGACACCCCATCGGAGGGCAACGTGGTACTCGACCTCGATGTCGTCATGTGCCACGAAATCACCACCCCCATCGCCATCAACGATCTCCTCGAACGTGGCATGGACCGGGTGTTCGACCCATCGAAGATCAAGGCGGTGATCGACCACGTGACCCCGGCCAAGGACTCGAAGACCGCGGTGCAGGGCAAGATCCTGCGCGACTGGGCCCGGCGCCACGGGATCCGCGACTTCTTCGATATCGGCCGAAACGGCGTCTGCCACGCCCTCTTCCCCGAGCAGGGCTTCATCCGCCCCGGTTACACGGTGATCATGGGCGACTCCCACACCTGCACCCACGGCGCCTTCGGGGCCTTTGCCGCCGGCATCGGCACCACCGACCTGGAGGTCGGCATCTTAAAAGGTGTCTGCTCCTTCCGGCTGCCCGAGACCCTCAAGGTGGAAATCACCGGCACCATGCCGGAAGGGGTCTACGCCAAGGACGTCATCCTTCATATCATCAGGAAACTCACGGTGAAGGGTGCCACCGACAAGGTCATCGAATTCACCGGGCCGGTGGTGGCGGCGATGAGCATGGAAAGCCGCATGACCCTTTGCAACATGGCCATCGAGGCCGGCGGCACCTGCGGCGTCTGCATGCCGGACCGGGTGACCGCCGACTACCTCTGGCCTTTCATCAAAGCCGAGTACGCCACCATCGACGAAGCGGTGGCCGATTTCAGTAAATGGCACTCCGATCCCGACGCGGTTTACTCGGCAACCCTCACCATCGACGTCTCCACCCTCTCGCCCCAGGCCACCTACGGCTACAAACCCGACGAGGTGAAGGACGTGACCGAGCTCGAGGGCACCCGCGTCGACCAGGTCTACATCGGCTCCTGCACCAACGGCCGGCTCGAAGATCTGCGCGAGGCGGCCCGGGTACTGAAGGGCCGCAAGATCGCCGACACCGTGCGCGGTGTGCTGTCGCCGGCCACCCCCACCATCTACAACCGGGCCCTGGAGGAGGGGATCATCAAGATCTTCATGGACGCCGGTTTCTGCGTCACCAACCCGACCTGCGGCGCGTGCCTCGGTATGAGCAACGGCGTGCTGGCCGCGGGCGAGGTCTGCGCCTCCACCACCAACCGTAACTTCAACGGCCGCATGGGCAAGGGCGGCATGGTGCATCTGATGAGCCCGCTCTCGGCGGCTGCCGCGGCGGTGGCCGGAACCATCACCGACCCCCGCAAATTTCTGTAATTTTTTCGAAACATTCTGCAACTCATAGAGAAAACGGGAACAGATATGAAAACTTTCGGAGGCAAGGTCCTCTTTCTCGATAGAAGCGACATCAACACCGACGAGATCATCCCGGCCAAGTATCTGACCGAGAACAGCAAGCTGGCCCTGAAGCCTTTCGTGCTCGAGGATCTCAAGCTCGACGGCTTCTCGCCGGACAAGGTCCTGGGCGCCGGCGCCATCGTCACCCGGGCCAACTTCGGCTGCGGCTCCTCCCGGGAGCACGCGGTGTGGGTCTTCGAGGTGAACGACGTCAACGTGGTGATCGGCGAGAGCTTTGCCCGCATCTTCCGGCAGAACATGTTCAACTGCGGTATGCTGGCCATCGAGCTTTCGGCGGCCGACATCGAAAACCTCTTCAATATGGGAGAGGGCACCGAAATCGCGGTGGACCTGGCGGCCGAAAAGCTCACGGCCCGCCAGGGTGGGACGGAAAAAACCTTCGCCTTCGCGCTGAACCCCTTCGACAAGCAACTGGTCGAAGCCGGCGGCTGGCTGGCCTACGCCGACAAAAACTACTGATCCGCACCCCATGCCGCGTTTTTTCCACAGCCTGCACCGTGGCCTCGTTTTCCTGCTCGTCGGCCTGCTCTCCCTGGCCGCCGCCGTCCCGGCCGGCGCCCATCTGGAGATCTGCATCGGCAACGACGGGCACTGGGAAATCGGGGCCACCGGCTGCGGCGAAAACGAGCGCCCGGAGTTCTCCTTTCTCGCCCCCGCCAGGGGTCACCACACGGACTGTTCGGACTCCAGGAGCGGTTGCGGGGGCAACAGCGAGTGCCGGACCGAACAATTGCGCCGGGCCGGTCACCAGCGTTTGCGCCAGCTGCAGAGCACCGTCAC
>JBFHWX010000147.1:0-8072 GCA_041599275.1 Desulfobulbales bacterium
ACGGGCTCTGCGTCACCTACCACAAAAAAGTGACCGCCGAGGGCGGCGAGGCACCGCGGCGCTGCTCGAGCTGCCATCCCCTGGAGATAAAGAAGCACTGAGCAACAGCGGGGTTGACCCCAGGAAAAAGAGCCGATCACAGCGTGTGCTGGATCGGCTCTTTCCGTTTGAAGGCTACGACCCGGCGTGATCCCCCGGGGGCGAGGGAAAAATTATTCGCCGACGTGAACGCTTTCCAGCAGCTCCGGGGCGAATTTGCGGCGGATGCGGCGCAGGGCGGCATGGATGGAAGGCGATGGGTAGGTGGGATGCTCCTCCACCACCTTGTTGGCATAGGTTTCGGTGGTGAAGATTTTATTGGTGAAGGAGAAGGTGTGGGTCCAGTTGACCTCGATGGTTTCGGGGTTTTCCACCATGTCGAAGGCCACCTTTTCCCGGTTGCGGGCCACCAGCAGTGCGTCGGACTGGGTGATCTCGAGGAGCCAGCCGTCGCCTTCCTCGGTGCTGAACAGAATGAAGACCCCCAGTTCCCGGAAGGAGGCCTTGCCTTCACAGGCCAGTTCCTGGATGCGCTCGATCTCCGTCCGCAGGGAAATAGAGGCCTGCTCCGGGGCCATGGGTATGAACTGTTTTTCAGGGTTGCCGAGACAGCATTTCTTGAACTTTTTGCCGCTGCCGCAAGGGCACAGCTCGTTTCTGCCAATTTTCACGGAAACCAATCCTCCTGGTTGACCTTTTCGGGTTGTGAACACAACGGCACTGGTATCGCCATTTGTTTGGCGAAGGGGCCACCGGTTCGTAGTCCATCTCTTACTAAAAGGAGCGTAAATAGCAAGAGAAATATATCCGTGTGGTACCAGGACAAAGGGTTTCAGGCTTGATATCGGTTTTTGGGGGGAAGGCTCTTCGAACTGGCGGTCGCCTCAAAAAAAAGCAGCCGCGGGCTCGGGAAGAGCCGCGGCTGCGCAGAAACTGGAAAAGGATTTTTTACAAAACCTTGCCCCGGGGGTTGACGGTGAGCACCGGGCAGGGTGCGTTGCGCAGTACCCTTTCGGCAACGCTGCCGAGAAGCATCCTCTCGATGCCCTGATGCCCTCGGGTGCCCAGAACCATGAGGTCGGAATCCTCGCTGGCGGCCGTCTCCAGAATGGCTTCGGAAACATCACGGCCTGCCACCACCCGGCTGGCACAGACAAGGTTGCCGGGCCGCATCGTCTCGAGGGTTTCCTCCATCTTTTTGGTGGCGGAGCTCAGCAAACCCTTTTCCAGTTCTTCGAAAGAGATGTGGGGAACGGACAGTCCCGCATAATAGTTGAGTTTTTCCACGATATGCAGAATGAGCAGAGAGGCCCCGCACTGTTCCGCCATGGAGGCGGCGAGGCTGAGCACCGTCTCGCTGGCTTCGGAAAAGTCTATCGGCACGAGGATTTTCTTCACCTTGAGCATCTGTTCTTCCTCCTGGCGGTTCCTCGGGAACCTTTTGCAAAATGAGCATCTCCTCCGAGCGGCCAAAAATTCCCTGTGCGGTGTCTTCCTTGTGGAATCGTCCCCAACGCAGCCAAGCTACGCTTCCGGGCGATTTTACGATTCATCCCTGCAGGGAAAATGGTTCTCTCGATCTCGCGACGACGCTCATTTTGTAAGAGGCTCTATGGAAGCTCTCTTTTTTTCGTCACGCACGGGCAATCCGTTTCCATCAAGTCTGCCAGCAGATGGTCGATGGCCCTGGCGAACCGGTTGACGGTCACCGGCTTTTCGAGAATGCAGTGGACCCCTGCCTTTTCGGCCAGGCCGGCGGTTTGTCTGTCGTTGCCCGGGGTGAGCAGCAAGGTCCATGGCGGTGGAGTCAGGCGCGCCAGGAGTTGCCGGATGAAATCCAGACCGTTCATGCCCGGCAACCGGTAACTGCAGACAACGATGTCGAATCCGGCGTCCCCCAGGTTGGGCAGGTTTTCTTCCGCGCTTTCCCAGGTCACGGTTTGGCCTCCCAGGCTGTGGAAAAAACAGCACAATGCGTCTCGCAACCATTGGTCCGGCTCGACCAGGAGCACTTTTTTATGAAGGAGCACCCCGGGGCAGGGGGAATCGTTTCCCGGTCGAGCCGGTACTGGAAAATCGCTGCTGCGGCACGTTCTCATTGCGGAGCCAAGGAAAACAGCCCGGTGGGCTGGGTGCGGTTCCTGTGGATACAGCCCGAAAAACGAAACAGGTTCGGACACGGGGATAACGGAAACAAAGCCCGGCCATGGAGACCGGTCTTTGATATGGAATGGAGTTTGAGGGTACGGCGGACTGCGGAAGCTGCTTCAACCAGTTAACAGGAGGGACCCTCCCAAGACTGAGGGGAGGTTCCGAACAGGTGCTTCTTTGGCAACTCTCAAAGCCGAAGGGGAGCTGGAGGGGGCAATAGAGAGGAGCGTTTAAGAGCTGCCAATGCTGGAGAAAGGCTGAGAATAGGAGGAGTAACTCTCAAGAGGCAGTTTGGGACGATCCCTCCTGTTAACTGGTTGTTCAGCTTTCTCGCTTTACTCTTGTGTATAGCAGAAATCATGCCATTTGCTCGTTGAAGTTAATTTGCAATGAAACAAGGGTGTTGCGTGGTTTGTTGTTTCTGCGCGGCAGGCGGAGAATTTGAATATTTTCAATATATTCACTGCATGGGAGGGGGTGTTGTGGCGTTTTGTCTCGTTATTGCGGTGAGTTGCCGGTATTTAGAAAAAATTCTACTTTGTGGGATGCCGTCTCCCTGGATACCGGGGTGAAGTGCGGGGAAGCCGGCAGAAACCAACAGCAGTATGGGTTCGGCTGGCGGTTGCCTTGCTTCGAAAAAATTCGAAAGAGGGTGGGCGGCTAGCGGGGGGAAGACCTGGTCAGCGGGATTCGTCACCGAACAGTTTGCGGCGCCGGTAGCGAAAGGTGTGGTGGTTGAGCCCAAGAAGGCGGGCAGCCTGGCTTTCGTTGCCAGCCGCCAGTTCCATGGCTTCGCGGAAATATTTTTTTTCGATTTCCTGGCGGACCGTCTCGAGTTCGATGCCAGCGGCGTCGAGGGCGGGCAGGGCGGCGGTGACCGAGGGGAGGTCGGGGCCAGGGGCGGAAGGCTGAAAGTGCCACAGGTCCTGCACGGTAATATTGTTGTGCTGGCCGGTGAGGGCGGCCCGCTCGATCATGTTCTTCAGTTCCCGCACGTTGCCGGTCCACCTGTGCCGGAGCAGGGCTTTTTCCGCTTCACGGCTGAAGCCGGTGAAGTTTTTCTCGAATTTTTTGTTGAATTGGTGCAGGAAATACCTGGCAATGGGCATGATGTCGGCTTTCCGGTCGTTGAGCGAGGGGATCTGGAGACGAATGACCCCCAGCCGGAAATAGAGGTCGCGCCGAAAGGAGCCGTCCTCGAGCATGGTCGGGATGTCCTTGTTGGTGGCGGAGATCACCCGGGTGGCGATCCGCACCCGCCGGGTGGAGCCCACCCGGTAGAATTCACCGGATTCGAGGAAGCGCAGGAGCTTGGCCTGGGCCTCGAGGCTCAGGTCGCCCACTTCGTCGAGGAAGAGGGTGCCGCCGTCGGCCTCCTCGATCAGTCCCTTCTTGCCTGCCGCATCGGCACCGGAAAAGGCACCTCTTTCATAGCCGAAGAGCTCGCTCTCGATGAGATCACGGGGGATGGCCGCGCAGTTCACCGAAACCAGCGGCCCGTTGAAGTGCGGGCTTCGGTAATGGATGGTAGAGGCGATGAGCTCCTTGCCGGTGCCGGTTTCGCCGAGGATGAGAATCGGTGTGTCCGGGCTCTTGGCGATTTTGCCGATGAACTCCATGACCTCTTGAATGGCCTCGCTTTCCCCGACAAAGAGCGGCATCCGTTCCTCGAGAAAACGGGCCTGCAGGCTCTGCACCTCCTTGCGCAGCCGGATGGTTTCAAGGGCGTTGTCGATGGTGACCCGCAACCGCTCCATGTGCAGGGGCTTCACCACATAGTCGTGGGCCCCGAGCTTCATGGCGGCGATGATGGTGTCGGCATCTTCATAGGCGGTTATCATCACCACCAAAAGGTCCGGCTCCAATTCCCGGAAGGCGGCCAGGGCTTCGATGCCGTTCATGCCGGGCAGGCCGACGTCGAGCAGCACGAGGTCGGGTTTTTCCTGGGGAAGCCGGACGAGGGCCTGTTCGGCGCTGGCAAAGGCGTCGACCCGGTAGCCCTCGCCTGCCAGGGAGAAGGTGATGCCGTCGCGGATGGTTTCTTCGTCGTCGACGATGAACAGGTGGTAGTCGTTCATGGAGCGCTCTGCTGGTTGCTGTCCGGCCTGGGCAGGGCCCTCCGGTCCAGGGGCAAATCGATTGTGAACTCGGCGCCCCCCAGAGAACCGGCCGCCACCCCGAGGCTGCCGGCATGATCGGCAACGATACGGTGGCAGAGGCTCAGGCCGATGCCGGTGCCGTCGTCCTTGGTGGTGTAAAAGGGATCGAAGATCTTGTCGTGCAGCGACGGGTCGATACCCGGGCCGGAGTCGCTCACCGTCACCCGGATCCGGTGGTAGGCGAAGCGGCTGGTGATACGCAGCACCTTGTCGCCGCTGGTCCGGGCCATGGCCTCGCTGGCGTTGTTGATCAGGTTCATGAGCACCTGCTCGATGAGGTGGGGATCGAGGTAATTTTCCGGCAGGTCGGGGGCGAGATCGCGAACAATACGGATGGCGCGCTTGCGCAGCGACGAGGAACAGAGGCGGATGGCGTTGTCGATGGGCTGGTTGATCGAGGTTTTCGTATAGCGCGGTTCGGTGGGCTTGGAAAAGTCCATGACCCGGCGGATCACCGCCTCGATGCGGTCGGAGGCCGCCTCGATCTGGCCGAGGATGGGCTCCACCATGCCCAGGTTCTCCTGGCGCTGCCAGATTTTTTTGAGGGTTCCCAGGTAGATGTTGATTCCGGAGAGGGGGTTCCGGATTTCGTGGGCGATGCCCGCCGCCACCCTGCCCAGCGAGCTCATCTTGTCGTGGATGCGGACAAGGTTCTCGAGTTCCTTGGCCCGGGTGATGTCCATCACGCTCAGAAAGAGGGCCTCGCTGCCCTGGTACTCCACCCGCCGGCCCCGGCAGTAGACCCATTTCATTGCCGCCCGCTTTCCCTCCTGGCCAAAGGGAAAGAAACGGAAGTCGGTTTCCAGGGTGCGGTTGGCTCCCGCCCCCACCCGTTGCAGAAAAAGGCGCACTTTCTCCCGGTCGTTGTCGTGGAGGCCGGCGAAATCGACGAGGTGGAAGGCGTCGGGCAGCTTGCCGAACATGCGTTCGAGCTCGGGATTGCAGTAGACCACCTGATCGTGCCGCAGGATGAGGAGCCCTGCCAGGGAGTTTTCCACCAGGTCCTGGAAATATTCCTCGCTCTTCTGCAAGGCGGCCTCGGTGCGGCGCCGCTCGGAAATATCCCTGAAGTCCTCGATGATGCCAAGCAGTTCGCCAGCCTCGCCGTGGTAGGGGGTGACGGTCAGATAGCAGGGAAAGGATCCGCCGTCCGCCCGGGTTTTCTCCACTTCCATTTCCAGGTGGGCGGCACCCTGGCGGACCAGCTCGATGGGGCAGCGCCTGGTGCGGCAGCAGTCGCCGGGAAAGGTTTCCCAGCATTTGCGCCCCACCATGTCGGCCAGGCTGCCGCCGGCCATGGCCACGAACTTGTCGTTGGCCCGCAGCACCTCGTAGTCGAGGGAAATGACCCGCATGCCGCCGGCCGCCGAATGAAATATCTGGTGCAGTTCCTTGTGGGAGGCGCGGATGGCCTGGTAGGCCCATTTGCGTTCCGAAATGTCGCGCAGGATGCAGAGCGCCCCACTTACCGCACCCTCGCGGTCGGTGATCAGCGTACCGGTGAAGGAGACCGGCAGTTTGCCGCCGGCCGCGGTGAACAGGTTGGTCTCGAGCTCGCTCACCGATTTCAGCCCGCTCGGGGGCTGGGCCCAGAGCCGCTCGAGGGGCGTGAGGTCGGCAAGAAGGGTGTCGATGGATCGCCCTCGCAACTCGCCTTCCGGATAGCCGGACATGGAGCAGAGCATGGGGGTGGCCCGCTGCAGGACATTGTCGGGTGTGACCAGAAAAACACCGTCGGGCAGGGACTCGAGGAGGTTGTCGATGATTTCGTGGACCAGTTCCACCGTCGTCTCTGCCCCGCGTTGGTTGCGTTCTCCCGCCAGCACCGCGCTGCTGCCGCTCAGCCAAGGGCGAAACAGCGTTCGATGTCTTCCTGCCGGCCTGCCACTATGATGAGATCGTCCTTCTTGAGTACCGTTTTCGGCGAAATGAGAAGCTGGGCCGCGCCGTTGTTTTCCTTCAGCATGAGCACCGTCACCCCGAAGCGCCGTCTCAGGTCGAGGTCCTGCAGGGTTTGGCCATCGAACCGGTGGTCGACTCTGATCTCCGAAATGCCCATCTCGCCGTCAAGGCTGAAAAACTCAACGATGTTCGGCAGGGCGATGAAATCGGCAAGCCGCCTGGCGCTTTGCCGTTCGGGCATGACAACCTCGTCGGCCCCGACCCTGAGGAGGATTTCCTCCTCGGTGGTGGTGCTTGCCCGGGCGATGATCCATTTCACTGCCTGCCGCTTCAGGTGGGCCACCGCCAGAACCATGCTCTCGAGGCTGCTGCCGAGGCCGAGAACGACGATGTCGAAACGGCCGATATCGAGTTGCTGGAGGGCGATCTCATCGGTGGCGTTGGCGATCACCGCAGCGGTGACCTGATCCTTGATCCGTTCGACAATCCGACGGTCCCGGTCGATGGCCAGCACTTTGTAGCCTTTCTTTTCGAGCAGCACGGCGACATCGTAACCGAAGACGCCAAGGCCGATGACGGCGATTTCCTTTTTCATGCCAGGTTCACCCGAGGATGATTTTTTCCTCCGGGTACTGGATGCGGCTTTCGTCACCCCGGCGCAGGAACACCGCCATCAGCACCGCCGGTCCGACCCGGCCGACAAACATCATGGCGATGACCACCAGTTTCCCGGAAGAAGTGAGGGCACCGGTGATGCCGAGGGAAAGACCCACCGTGCCGATAGCAGAAACAATTTCGAATAGGGTGTCAAGAAACGGCTGGCCGTCGGTGGCAAGCAGCAGAAGAAAGGCCGCAAAGCTCACCGACAGATAGAGCGAGATGACCGCGAAGGCCCGCAGGATATTGGCAAAGGAAATCCGCCGCCGGCGCAGCACCACTTCCCGGCGGCCGCTGATGATCTGGGAGACGGCAAGCAGGGCGATGGTGAAGGTGGTGATCTTCACCCCGCCGCCGGTGGAGCCGGGGGCGGCGCCGATCACCATGAGAATGAGCATCAGGGTGATGGAGGTGGGATGCAGAAGCCGCAGATCCACCGAGTTGAAACCGGCGGTGCGGGTGGTCACCGACTGGAAGAGGGCGTCAAGGGGGCTGATGGTGGTGCGCTCGAAGAAAAAGATGAGCAGGCCGCCGCCAAGGACGAGGACCAGAGTGGCGGTGAGGACGATTTTCGAGTGGAGGGAAAGGCGGTTTTTGGGATTTCTGAGTCTGCGTCCCAGGTCAAAGACCACATAATAGCCGATGCCGCCGAGAACGATGAGCCCGATGACGCCCAGGCGGACCAAGGGATGGCGGCCAATCATACTGTTGTCAAAAGGCGAAAAGCCGGCGTTGCAGAAAGCGGAAATGCTGTGAAAAAAACCCTGATAGAGCGACTCGGAAAGGGAGAAGCCTTCGAGCAGGAACCCGACTGAGAGAACCAGGAAACCAAGCCCTTCGACGGCCAGGGTATATTTGAGCACCGTCTGCAGGATGCCTTCGACCTCGCGGGCGGAAAGGGTGTCGGTGGACTGGGTGGCGGACACCCTTTGCCCCAGGGAAAGCTCTCCCCGCAACAGCAGGATGAGGCCGGAAGAGAGGGTCATGATACCGATCGCTCCGAGCTGGATGAGAAGAAGCAGGGCGAGCTCGCCGGCGGTGTTGAACCCGGAGGTGGGCAGAGTGGAAAGACCGGTGACGCAGACCGCGGAAGTGGCGAGAAAGAGGGCGTCGAGCCAGCCGAGACCGGCGTTGTGCTGAACGAAACCGGTTTTCAGGAGCATG
>JBFHWX010000148.1:0-7967 GCA_041599275.1 Desulfobulbales bacterium
GGCGGCCGCCACTTCGGCGGCCTCCTCCTCGATCTCGGAATCCAAGGCGGGGGGCGTTTCGGCCTCGGATTCGGGCTCCACGGGAACGGTCTTGGTCCGCCGACGGATCACCGTGGCTCCGGTGCTGGCGGCGCTGATCCGTTTCTCGACAACCTTGGTGGTGGCGGTACCCAGCACGTTGCGCCGGATCTCGTCGGCCACGTCGCCATCGACGGTCGAGCTGTGGCTCTTGATGTTGTAACCGAGATCGATCAGCTTCTCGGCAAGAGCCTTGCTTTCCACGCCGGCCTCCTTGGCCAGTTCATATACCCTGATCTTGCTGCTCATTCCACACTCCCGAATACGCCCTGCATTTCACACGCGAGCTCTGCCGGCTGCATACGAAAAGCCCTAAAGAGCATCTTCTTATTATTCACGATCCGCTGCCGGCACATCTCTTCCCGGCAGCAGTAAGCACCGCGGCCCGGCAGGGTCTGGATTTCGTCCACCGTTACCCTACCCGCGACGACCGCGAGCCGCAAGAGTTCTTCCTTGGGGCGCCGCTGGCGGCAGGCAACGCAAGTGCGCCACGGCCCCGGCCCCTTTTCCCGTTGCCGGGACGGCGCCATAAATCTTACTCCTCCGCCGGTTCTTCGCTCCCGGCGACCGGCTCGTCGCCGGACCCGGCAGCACCCTCTTCCTCCACCTCTTCCTCCACCTCGGCCTCCGGCCGGGGCAACCGCACCGCCTGGAAGATGGCGGCAGCGAGCTCCTCGCGACCCGAGAGCAGCTCGCTGAGCTCCTCCACCGTCGCCTCCTTGAGCTCGGCAACGGAGCCGATGCCGTTATCGTAAAGCAGATCGGCAAGCGATTCGTCGACCCCCTCCACTTCGAGGAGCGAGCGGTAGCCGTCTTCCTTCAGCTTGGCGTAGCGCGACTCGCTCTTGACGTCGATCCGCCAGCCCATGAGCTTCGAGGCCAGGCGCACGTTCTGGCCCTGGCGGCCGATGGCAAGAGAGAGCTGGTCGTCGGCCACCACCACCAGAAGCGAGTGGCGGTCCTCGTCCACCACCACCATGGAAACCTTGGCCGGCGCCATGGCGTTGGACACGAACTTGGCCGGGTCCGGGCTCCAGGGCACGATGTCGATGCGCTCGCCCTGCAGCTCCTGCACCACGTTCTGCACCCGCGAGCCCTTCATGCCGACGCAGGCGCCCACCGGATCGACGTCGGACTCGGAGGAGGCCACCGCGATCTTGGCCCGAAAGCCGGGCTCCCGGGCCACTCCCAGGACGCGCACGATGCCTTCGGCAATCTCCGGCACCTCCATCTCGAAGAGCTTGATGAGAAACTGGTCGCTGGTGCGACTGAGCACCAGCTGGTGATCGCGCACCGCCTGCCGCACGTCGAGGAGCAGGGCCCGGATGCGGTCGCCCTGACGGTAGGACCTTTTCGGGATCTGCTCGGAGACCGGCAGCACGGCGTCGGTGCGGCCGAGGTTGACGATCATGTTACCGCGCTCGAAGCGCTGCACGATGCCGTTGACCACCTCGCCCTTACGGTCTTTGAACATGTCGTAGACCACCTCGAGCTCGGCTTCCTTCATCTTCTGGATGATCACCTGCTTGGCTGACTGGGCGGCGATGCGGCCGAGTTCGGAGATGTTCTCCATCTTGGTGCCGAGCTCGTCGTCGAGCTTGACGTCGGGGTCGAGCAGCTGCGCCTCTCCCAGGGAGATCTCGGTCTGCTCGTCGAAGACCTCGTCCACCACGATGCGGAACTGAAAGACCTCGACCTCGCCGAGCTCGTCGTTGTAGACCACTTCCATCTCGCGGCGGCTGCCGTACTTCTTGCGGGCGGCGGAACGCACCGCCTCCTCGACGGCCTCGATCAGCAGTTCGCGGCTGATCCCCTTGTCACGGCTGATCTGGTCGATGATCCTTTTCAAGTCTGTTATCATTTTTCCACTCCACAATGTCTTCTGCCCGCTGGGGGCAACCCGCAAAAGGGGGAGAGCCGTCCGGCCCGGCCGGGGCGGCCTCGTCGGCCGGCTCAGAATTCGAAATCGAGCCGCGCCTTGGCAACTTTTTCATAAGGGAAGCGAACCTCGCCCGCCTTGCCGGCAAGACTCACCTCGTCGTCTTCAACCCCGGCAATGGTACCGACCCACACCTGCTGGCCGGCCACCGGCTCCTTCAGGGTGACCTTGGCCAGCCGGCCGGCGAAACGCCGGAAATCGTCGAGCGAGCGCAGCGGCCGGTTGAGCCCGGGGGAAGAAACCTCGAGATGGTAGGTGTGCTCGATGCAGTCCTCAACCTCGAGAAGCTGCCCCACCTCGCGGCTCACCAGGGCGCAGTCGTCGACAGTGACGCCGCCTTCCTTGTCGATGAACAGGCGAAGCACCCAGCCCGCTCCTTCGCGCCGGAACTGGACCTCGAAGAGCTCGTAGCCCAGGTCCTCGACCACCGGTTGCGCCAGGGTGGTTATCTGCGTGACAAGTTCAGCTTCCATGGCGTTTTTCCCAGGCCCGCGGCTTGTTTCCCGCAGATCGCTCGCGCCCTTAGACAATTCCAGGGATCCGTGACGGATTCAGCAAATAAAAAAAGCGGGCAGAGCCCACTTCCAAGTGCTCCAGGCGGCCGCACCAACCCACGACCGCCCCTTCTGTGAAGAAAAACCGATGGCCTCGAGGGGAATGAAGCCTGCGGTCCGGCGGCTGGCCCCGAGGGGGACGCCACCGGAAGAAACGGCTGCTTTGCCGGTCGCCCAGCGAAGCAGCACGGGAACATTCAGGTCTGGAGCGGGCAACGGGGCTCGAACCCGCGACACCAAGCTTGGGAAGCTTGTACTCTACCAACTGAGCTACACCCGCCCGCCTGCCGGTAAGGTTGGAGTCAATATATATGTTTTTTTGCGGTTGTCAAGAGAGATGCGCAGCGGGTTAGGGAAAAGAAGCGGGAACCGGCACCTCCTTTCAGGGCAGACAGGCCGCCTCCATGGCCATGCAGGCCCAGTCCACCGCCTCCTCGGGGCTGCGGGCCACCGCTGCCGTGGCCAGCAGCCGCTCCCCTCCCCGGCGCAGCTCCCAGGGTTCGAGAAAAACCAGTGGGCAGTCGAGCTTGAGGGCAAGGGCCACCTCGGAGAGAGTGCCGTACTCGCCGCCCACCACCACCGCAGCGTGGCAGCTCTTGACGTTCACCACGTTGCGGGCCTCGCCCATGCCGGTGAACACCGCAATATCCACGAAACGGTTGGGCTGCTCGCGCTGCCGGTCGCCGGGCAGGATGCCGATGGTGAGGCCACCCGCCTCCCGGGCCCCCTGGCAGGCGGCGGCCATCACCCCGCCGAGCCCCCCGGTAAGCACCACCAGCCCCGCCTCGGCGGCCCGGCGGCCGACCCGGCGGGCCAGTTCCCACTCCTGGCTGCCCTGCTCCACCGAACCGGAGCCGAACACCCCGAGCATTTTCTTGAAAGCCATCTCATCCTCCTCCGGAAGCAACGCCCGCACAGCCGCCGCCCCATCTCCAATGGTGACAAAAAGGGCGGTACACTGTATATAAGAACCCTTTCCGGGCACCTCCCGCCACAAAAACGCCGTTGCCTTGTCGCCGGCTGTTTTCCCGCGGAGGAGCCAAATCCCGCGAGTCTACCATGCATCCACTGCCGAGACAATTCGCTTTGCCCGCCGCCGTGCTGAGCGGCCTGCTGCTGAGCCTGGCGGCTCCCGGCGGCCCCGACAACTTCTGGCCCCTGGCCTGGGCGGCGCTGGTGCCGCTCTTTGCCGCGGTGGCCGGCGCCTCCCCCCGGCAGGCGGCATTTTCGGGCCTGCTCTGCGGCCTGGCCCACTATCTCTCCCTGCTCTACTGGGTGGTGATCGTCATGGGCCGCTACGGCAACCTGCCGCTGGCGGTGTCGCTGCTGGCCCTTGTCCTGCTCGCCCTCTACATGGCGCTCTACACCGCGGCCTGGGCCGGCACCACCGCCTGGGCGCTGCGCCGCCACGCAGTGCTCGGACTGTGGACCGGCCCCTTTCTCTGGGTCGGCCTCGATGTTCTCCGGGCCCGGCTCTTTTCAGGCTTTCCCTGGCAGGATCTGGGCTACAGCCAATACCAGGCGCCGCTGCTGGTCCAGAACGCCGACATCACCGGCCACCATGGCGTCACCCTGCACATCGTGCTGGTGAACGCCATGGTGTTCGCCCTCTTCTGTCTGGTTCGGGCGGACCGGCGCCGGAGGCTGGCCGCCTTCTTCCTGCTGCCGGCTCTTCTCTTCCTGCTGCCGGTGGCGGGCTACAATTACTGGCGGCTCGAACAGGTGGAAAAAGAGATGGCGGCGGCACAATCCCTGCCAGTGGCGGCGATCCAGGGCAATATCCGGCAGGATCTGAAATGGAGCCCGGCCATGCAGGAGGAGACCCTGGCCATCTACCAGGAGCTGACCGACCAGGCCCTGGCCGCAACCGACCCGCCCCGCCTCGTGCTCTGGCCTGAGACGGCCCTGCCCTTCTATCTCGCCGACTCGCCGGAGCTTGCCGACCGCTTCACAGACTTTATCGGCAACCGCTCGCTCTGGCTCCTGAGCGGGGTGCCCGACTACCAGCGGAGCGAGGAGCCGGACGGGCGGCTGCGTTACTTCAACAGCGCCTTTCTCTTCGGCCCCGATGGCCTCTTGCACGACCGCTACGACAAGCGCCACCTGGTGCCGTTTGGCGAATACGTGCCGCTGCGCACCACGCCCCTCGTGGGCCCTCTGCTGTCGCCGCTCATGAAGCCGCTGGTCGAGACCATCGGCGACTTCACACCTGGCGATGAAGCCCGGCCGCTTGACCTGCCGGGGGCCGGCCTCGGGGTACTGATCTGCTACGAGTCGATCTTTCCGGAACTGGCCCGCAGCATGGTGGCTAACGGCGCCACACTGCTCGTCAACCTGACCAACGACGCCTGGTTCGGCCGCTCCAGCGCCCCCCGCCAGCACCTGTCGATGGCGGTGCTGCGGGCGGTGGAAAACCGGCGCGCCCTGGCCCGGGCGGCCAACACCGGCATCTCCGGGTTCATCGCGCCCTCGGGGAGGCTGCTGACCGCCTCGCCCCTTTTCGAGACGACCTGGCTTGCCGCCCGGCTTCCCGTTTTGTCGGGAAAAACCCTGTTCGTCGCCATCGGCCACCATTTCGGCCTGCTCTGCCTGCTCCTCGCCATGGCACTGCTGGCTGCCTCCAGCCGGTGGCGGAAAAACGGCCCGGCGGGTATATAACAAACGGAACACCAGGACGCGGCCACCGCGTCACCTACCAACCAACAAGGAGAAAAACCATGTCAGCCGAACTGAGACAACAGCTTCAGGACCTCGAGAAGAGACTCACTGCCCTGCGGGGGCATCTTTGAATTGGATGAAAAGCAGGAACGACTCGAACAGCTCGACCACATGATCATGGCCCCCAACTTCTGGGACGACGCGGCCCGCGCCCGCGAGATCCAGATGGAGCGGGGCCGCATCGAGGAGGCCATCGCCAGCTACCAGCAGAGCCACTCCGCCTGGGAAGACGCGGGGCTGCTGCTCGAGATGGCGGTGGAAGAAAACGACGAGGACTCGCTCAAGGAGGTGAGCGCCTCCCTCGACGAACTCGAAGCGCAGCTCGCCGTCTTCGAAATCGAGTGCATGTTCAGCGGCGAGCACGACACCAGCAACGCCATGATCACCATCCACGCCGGGGCCGGCGGCACCGAGGCCCAGGACTGGGTGAGCATGCTGATGCGCATGTACCTGCGCTGGGCCGAGCGCAAGGGTTTCAGCACCGAAATGCTCGACTACCTGCCCGGCGACGAGGCAGGAGTCAAGAGCGTCACCATCATGGTCAAGGGCCGCTACGCCTACGGCTACCTGCGTTCGGAGATGGGCATCCACCGCCTGGTGCGGATCTCGCCCTTCGACTCCTCGGGCCGGCGCCACACCTCGTTCGCCTCGGTATTCATCTTTCCGGAGCTCGACGACGACATCGAGGTGGAGGTGAACGACAAGGACCTGCGCATCGACACCTACCGGGCCAGCGGCGCCGGCGGCCAGCACGTCAACAAGACGAGCTCGGCCATCCGCATCACCCACCTGCCCACCGGCATCGTGGTCCAGTGCCAGAACGAGCGGAGCCAGCACCGCAACAAGGATACGGCCATGAAGATGTTGAAGGCCAGGCTCTACGAGCACGAAAAGGCGATCCAGCAGGAACAGCAGCAGGACCTGCACGGCGACAAGAAGGAGATCGCCTGGGGCAGCCAGATCCGCTCCTACGTGCTGCAGCCCTACCGGCTGGTGAAAGACCACCGCACCAGCCGCGAGCTCGGCAACGTCGACGCGGTACTCGACGGCGACATCGACCCGTTCATCCAGGCCTTCCTCCTCTGGCAGCCGTAGGCCGGGACCGATGACCAGCCACGACGGCAAAAAAACCGCAGGCCGGCTGCCCGAAACGGCGCCGGCCTGCGTCAAGTGCGGCTCCTGCACCGCGGCCTGCCCGGCCTACCGGGCAACCGGCCGCGAGAGCCACACGGCCCGCGGCAAGCACCATCTGCTCGACCGCTTGCCGCCGGGGGAGCGGAGCGCCGCTTTCGACGACATTTTCTCTCAGTGCCTGCTGTGCGGCGCCTGCGTTGCCGCCTGCCCCCGCAAGCTCGACACCCCGGGCCTGATCGTTGCCGTGCGCGAGGAGCTGGAGCGCCACAGCGGCCAGAGCTTTCTCCAGCACCTGGCGGCCCGGGCCGTGTCTCACCCGCGGCTCGCCGCCAGCCTGCAAAAAGCAGGCTCCCTGGCCCGTTCATTCCTCCTTGACCGGCTGCCAAGAGAAAGCGGCCTGCGCCTGAAGCTCGCCGCCCTCGACCCGGCCCTCTTCCAGCCCGCCGAACGCTCCTTTCTGCAAACCCGGCGCCACCCCGAACCGGCCGCCGAGTCGCCGGACTACTTCGTTGGCTGCTACGCCAACCTACTGCACCCCGAGATCGGCCACTCTACCGACCGGCTGGTCGGCCTCGTTCACGGCTCCCCGGGCCGGGCGCCCGCCGGCCAGACCTGCTGCGGCCTGGCCTTTCTCGCCAGCGGCGACCGGGCCGAGGCGGTGCGGCTGGCAAAGAAGAACATCGTGGCCTTCGAAAAAAGCGGCGAACGGCCGATCCTCGCAAGTTGCGCTTCCTGCTCGAGCCACCTGGCCACCTATCCGGCGCTCCTCGCCCACGAACCGGATTGGGCCGGGCGCGCCGAAAAGTTCGCCGGCCGCCTTCTGGAATTCTCGAGCTACCTGGCCGGGCAACTGCCCGCCGTTGCGGTGCCCCCCGGGAACCGGGAAATCACTTCTTCCCCGGCAAGACCCAACAGTTTAAAAATATTCTATCATGATCCGTGCCACCTGCGGTTCGGACCCAACATCACCGCACCGTCACGCCGGATTATTGCATCGCTGCCCGGTTTGGAGCTCGCCGAACTGCCCGGAGGCCCTCGCTGCTGCGGCCAGGGCGGCCTCTACCACATGGCCCAGCCCGACTCCTCGCAAGCCATCTTCGAACGGCTGCAGACCGAACTCTTGCCATTGGGCGTCGACACCATCACCACCACCTGCTCGGGCTGCCTCATGCAGTACCGCCGGCTGCTGGGGAAACGACATCCGGATATCAGCATCCGCCACCTGGCGGAGGTTATTTGCGAAACACTGGAGCGAGAAATACACACTGGATAAATAAACGACGTCCCGCCCCCCACACCTATGATTATTCGCCGGCCGGCGATATCACCGCCAGGTACACCGAGCACGGCGACTACTCCTTCCGCTACGATGCCCTCTCGCGCCTTACCGAGGCCGACAACCCGCCGGCCGCGGCCAATGATGAATGGTATTCCTACGACGCCGTCGGCAACCGGCTGGCCAGTGCCGACCTGCCCGGCACCTGGCAGTACAACCGCAACAACGAACTCACCGCCAACAGCACTGCCGGCTATGACTACGACGA
>JBFHWX010000149.1:0-7963 GCA_041599275.1 Desulfobulbales bacterium
AAGACGAGGCGGAAATCCTTTGGCCGATTCGGTGTGGAAAAAATGTAGAGAATCGAGCCGGCAAGGTAAAATATTGCCGTTGCCTTGCCAAGAAAGGCGAGGCCGAGGAGAAGGCCGCTGATGAAAAATTTTCGACGAATCAAGAAACCAATAGCCAGCATGCCAAAGCAGGTGACAGCAGGGTCTTGTTTTATCCACGTGTCAAAAAAGATCGCTCCGGGGAGAAAAGCATAGACCACGCCGGTGTATACCGCTACTTTTCTTCCGTAGATTCGAGCAACGGGGTGCAGGAAGGCGAGCAGGCCAAGGGTGTTGAGCAGGATGCTGAGAAGTTGTAGCCGTTGGTCAAAACCCGCTGTATTTGGCCCCAGCAGGCGGCCCAGCTCCATATAGAGTGGCGGGTGCCGCCAATACTGTTGGCTGAAAAGGTCGCTCCCTGCCGTCAGTGAACGAAGGGCGTTGATGTTCCAGGCCTCATCCCAGAACAGCGGGTGGCCAAGGAGTTGCAGGCGAGGCCAGAGGATGAGGCCGGCAAGCACGATTAGCCAGAACCAAGACAGGGGGCGGCGAGCTGGCATTGAAATGCTTAGGGGGGGGGCGGTCGGCTTCAATGGTCCGAAAAAAGAGTAGTGGGACTGTCCCGTCCTAATGTGAGTGCCAGGGGGGACGTCCCCATGGCTGGGCAAAGGCGATAAATGCAAGCGAATATCCTGCAGCAAAAAAGAGCACCATCCCCCTTTTTCCGGGAGACGGTTCTGGCCCTGGTTCTCCTGGCCCTGGCCCTTTGGGTTCGGTACAACTATCTCGAGCAGGCGGTGTCGATCAACCTCAAGGGTGATGCCGCCGATTACATCGCTTACGGCTACAATATCCTGCACCACGGCACCTTCTCTCTCCAGTTTCCCAACGACCACCCGGCGCCCGATGCCTACCGCAGTCCCGGTTATCCGTTGCTCATCGCCGTGGCTTTTTTTCTGGGGGGTGAAGAGGGCTTTGAGAACACCACCGTGGTCTTGCAAGCGGTGCAGAGCGCTCTGCTCGCGCCTCTGGCCTTCCTCGCCGGACGGTTGTTTCTGCCAACCGCGGTCGCTCTGGTCGTCGGCCTGTTGGTCGTCGGCAGTCCGCATCTGGTGGCGATCTGCGGCTTGTTGCTGACCGAAACCCAGTTTTCTTTTTTTTTACTGAGCGGATTTTTCCTGTTCTGTCTCGCCCAGCGGCGACGAGGTTCTGCCGCCTGGTTTTTTGGGGGCGTCTTTTTTGGGGTGTCCTGGTTGACCAACGAAACCGCTTTGTTCCTGCCGCCACTCCTGGCGGCAGTGGTTTTTTTCTGCCATCGCCGCTCGTCCAGACCGGTTCGTGTCCTTCACCTTACCCTTTTTCTCGGTGTTTTTCTTGTTTTTCCCGCAAGCTGGATGCTGCGGAACAGCCTTTCGCTCGCTCCCGGCGCCCAGTCAGGTAAAAACCGGGCCCTGGCCACCCTGAGCCACGGCACCTATCCGGGTTTTTTCTACCAGGCCGAAGAGTACCGTTACCAGCCCTACCGGGAAGATCCGGCCCAGCCGGAATTCGGTAGTTCCTGGGCCGGTTTTTGGCCAGTGTTCAGTGAACGGGTAGAAGAACGGCCGATTCGCTACCTGAGCTGGTATCTCGTCGAAAAACCTTTTTATCTCTGGAGTTGGCGGCTCCTGCAGGGGAATGATATCTACGTCTATCCCACCTTTGGCTCGCCTTTCGAAGAAAAATTGGCATGGCGTGGATTCAAGCACGCCATGAAGATGCTGCACTATTTTCTGCTGGCGGTGGCCGCGGCATATGCCCTTTTCCGCATCATCCGGAGAAAGGGGAGGGGAATGCCTGTTGAAGTCTTGCTCCTCTACCTGGTGGCCGGGTATTTTACTCTTCTTTACACGGTGTTTGCTCCCTGGCCGAGGTATTCCATTCCCCTGCGGCCCGAGTTCTATCTGCTCTCGGTCTGGTCGGTGACAGAGTGGGTGGCCGTCGCCCGGGCGAGGTTGTCCGGGCGATTGGCTGAGCAGGAACCTGCTGCCGGCTGAGCCCGGTTTCTGACAGAAAAATTGAAAGACAGAGGAGGCAAGGTGCAGGATTTTACACTGAGCGTCGTCATCCCGGTGTACAACGAGCGGGATACCGTGGAAGAGGTGATCCGGGTGGTGCGGGCCACTCCCTTTCGCAAGGAAATCGTGGTGGTGGACGACGGGTCCGGCGACGGCACCCGGGATGTGCTTGCCAGACTGGCCCTGCCCGAGGTCAAGGTCGTCTTCCACGACCACAATCAGGGCAAGGGAGCCGCTCTGCAAACCGGTTTCCGGGCCGCCTCGGGTGACGTCATCCTTATCCAGGACGCCGATCTCGAGTACGACCCGGCCGACTACCCAATGCTGCTGCAGCCGATCCTCGCCGGCCGCGCCGATGTGGTCTATGGCTCCCGGTTCGGCGGCCACGGGGCGCACCGGGTCCTCTATTTCTGGCACTACGTTGGCAACCGTTTTCTCACCCTGCTCTCCAACATCTTCACCGACCTCAACCTCACCGACATGGAGACCTGCTACAAGGTCTTCACCCGTGAGGCTCTGGAGGGGATCACCATCGAGGAGAAACGCTTCGGTTTCGAGCCTGAGATCACCGCCAAACTTGCCCGAAAACAGCTGCGGATCTACGAGGTGCCGATCTCCTACTATGGCCGTACCTACGCCGAGGGTAAGAAAATCGGCTGGCGGGACGGGGTGAGTGCTCTGCGCTGCATCCTGAAATACAACCTCTGGCGGAGGTAGGAAGGGGGTGAAGAGCGAGCGACTGGCCCTGGCCGTGGCCCTGCTGTTGGGCTTCGTGTTTTTTCTGCAGGGATTCTTCGGCAGTCTGCACAAGTCCCTGACTTACGATGAAGGCAGCTTCATCGCCTCGGGCTATGTGTACCTCACCCGTTCCGATTTCCGGGTCAACGCCGAAGCGCCGCCTCTTCTCCAGGAGCTTGCCGCGCTGCCACTGCTGGTCTGGAAGCCGCAGTTCAGCGCCGAGGCGGAGCAGGCCATAGAGGCTCGGGACAGTTTCGGCCTGGGTCGCCATTTGCTGTACGGTACGGGGCTCGATATCCAAAAAGTCGCTCTTTGGGCACGCCTGCCTTTTCTGCTCATGGGGGCGGGCCTCGTCGTCTGCCTTTTTTTCTTGGGACGAACCCTTGCTGGGCCTGCGGCCGGTCTCGTGGCAGCCTCCCTTGCCGCCTTTGAACCTAATCTCTTGGCCCATGCCAAGGTGGCCACCACCGACCTGGGTTGCGCCTTCTTCATGTTGCTCGCCATCTGGAGCTTCTGGCGCGCCTGGCAGGGAGGTTGTTGGCGCGATGTTCTTGCCTGCGGCCTGCTGACGGGGTTCGCCCTGCTCGCCAAGTACACCTCGCTGCTTCTGGGGCCGATTTTTTTGGTGCTTGCCGTCGGCGCTTGGTCCATGCGGGCCCCGGGGCTACGGTTGCATCAGTTGGCGCTACGGGTTGCTGCTGCGGCCGGTCTGGCCGTCGCCGCCGTAGCCGGTGGCTACCATCTTTCCTTCGGCCTGCCGCTTTATATGGCTGGTTTGAGTCGGGTCTACGCCAACCACAACCCGGACTACCAGTTCTATTTCCTGGGCATGCTGTCCGCCGAGCCGTGGTGGTACTATCACATTGTCGCCCTACTTCTGAAGACCCCTCTGCCGGTTTTGCTTTTGGTGACCCTGGCATTTATCCGTGCATTACGCGGGAAGATACCGCCGCAGGCGGTGCTGGTGGCCCTGGTGCCCGCCTTCGTGGTGCTCGGCGTCTCCTGTTTCGACCGCAGCAATATCGGCCTACGCCGGGTGCTGCCGGCCTTGCCGTTCTTCTGCTTGCTGGCCGGTCTGGTGGTTGCCGGTGACACGATGTGGATAATGCGCTATACGGTTGCCGGCCTGCTGGCTTGGAGCCTCTGGGAGGCCGCTGCCATCTATCCACATCATTTGGCCTACTTCAACGCCGCGGCGGGCGGCCCGTTGCGAGGGCCGCATCTGCTCGACGACAGCAACATCGACTGGGGCCAGGACCTGCCCGCCCTAGCCGACTGGCAGCGTCTTCATGCCGGACGCGAACCGCTTCGTCTCTGGTACTTCGGCACTGCGCTTCCAGAGGCCTATGGAGTAAGTTGGCAGGCCATTGCACGGCAGGATCTGGTGACTCCACAACCCGGTGTTTATGCTGTGAGCGTCCAGAATCTCATCAATCTGCGGCGGATTCGCGGCAATACGAACCTGGATATCGACTGGCTTACAAAGTACCAACCCGTGGCTCGAGTCGGGTATTCCATCTTTATTTACCGGTTCCCCGGCTCTGAAATTGTGTCTGGAGAAACCGGCGGTCACTGATCCTTCAAAAAACTCCCCGGCAGGATGGCGGTGCTGCCGAATTTTTCCTTGATCGCGTCCACCGCCTGGTTTACCTGGCGGCGTTTGGTGCGGCCCGGGGGCGGCGGCAGGAGGGAGGGCTGGCGGAGGTCCTGTTCGTTTTCGAGCGAAGAGACGGAGATCCCCAGGAGCCGCACCGGGCGGCTGCCGGCTTTGGTCTTGGGGAGCAGGGCAAGGGCTTGCCGATAGAGCTCGGCGCCGTCGTCGGTGGCTTCGGCCAGGGTGCGGGAGCGGCTCTCCACCGTGAAATCGCTGTACTTCACCTTGAGGGTGACGGTGCGGCCGGCGGTGCCGTATCCTCTCAATCGGCGACCGACCCGGTCGGCCAGGGAGAAGAGTTCCCGGCGGATTTCGTTCATATCGGTGAGGTCGCGGTCGAAAGTGTCCTCGTGGCCCACCGATTTCATGCCCTGCCCGGGTTCCACCGGCCGTTCGTCGAGTCCTTGGGCCACCCGGTGCAGGTGGCTGCCCAGTTTGCCGAACTTTCGCTCAAGCAGCTCCAAAGACAGGCGGCAGAGGTCGCCAATTTTCTCCACCCCCAGCAGCCGCAACTCCCGGCAGGTGGCCGGGCCCGCTCCCCAGAGCCGGGAGATGGGCAGTGGCGCCAGAAATTCCTTTTCCCGGCCGGGCTCCACCACGGTGAGGCCATCGGGTTTGTCGAGGTCCGAGGCGATTTTGGCAATCAGTTTCGAGGCGGCGACCCCGGCCGAGACGGTGAGGCCGGTCTCTCGCCGCACCTCGTCCTTGATCCGGCGGGCGATGGCCACGCCGTTGCCGAACAAGCGGGTGGAGCTGCTCACGTCGAGAAAGGCCTCGTCCAGCGACAGGGGTTCGACGAGCGGTGTGTAGCGTTCGAAAATCTCGAAGACGCGGCCGGATACCTGCTGGTAGCGGGCCATGCGCACCGGCAGGTAGAAGCCCTCGGGGCAGAGGCGGCGGGCGGTGGCGATGGGCATGGCCGAATGGATGCCGAACCGGCGCGCCTCGTAGGAGGCGGCCGAGACCACGCCGCGCAGCGAGCCGCCGCCGACGATCACCGGCCGGCCGGCGAGCTCCGGGTTGTCGTGCTGCTCCACCGAGGCATAGAAGGCGTCCATGTCCAGGTGAAGGATCTGCCGGCAGGCGGCGGTGGATATCATGGTTTGTTCTGTTCGCATTTTGCGATCAAGATGGCACGAAGAGACATTCCAGCAAGCATCCGAGCCGAGACCGCGAAGGCAAGCGAGCAGGCGACCAGAGCGTACATCAGCAGGCCGGGGAGCGGCGCAGTGCAGCCGACAAAGGCAGCGGTTTGAATGCGAACTGGAATTACAGCACCTCGAAGCCGGTCATGGTGATGGCCTGCCGGACCATGGCCGGGTCCACCGGTTTGGTTTCGGTGTAGGTGACCTCGCCGGTCTGCAGATTGATATCCACTTCGCCGATACCAGCGACGGCCTTCAAGGCCTTGGTGACCGACATCACGCAGTGCTGGCAGCTCATTCCTTTGACTTTGACGGTGGGCATGGTTTTCTCCTGTGCTGAGCATTCAAGGGGATGGCGGAGCGGCAGAAGTTTTTTTGACTTTTTCCGGTCCGCTCACTAATCTAACCGACAAGTTCCCATTATATTCAAGTTGTCCCTGTCCGTCAAAACCGCAGTTGCCGCGCATCCAGAGTGGCCATTTCTCCGGTGGCCACCTCCAGGAAAAAAAATCAGAAAAAAAAGACCCGTTGACTCAGGTCAAGGAGGCTGTGCCCCCTTTCCGGTAGGTTTCTCTCAAAGAGCGGCGAAAAACAATTTGCCAAACGACGAACCGTACCGGGTTCTTTTCAACTCAAACGATTTCAAGGAGGTCAGCAACATGTTCTGTAACCAGTGTGAGCAATCGGCAAAGGGGGAAGGGTGCACCAAAATTGGAGTCTGCGGCAAGCAGCCCGACGTGGCGGCCCTTCAGGATCTTCTGGTCCATGCCCTGCAGGGGCTCTCCCTCTACGCCGTAGAGGGACGCAAGGTGGGGGTGAACGACCCCGAGGTCAACCTCTTTACCTGCGAGGGGCTTTTCTCCACCCTGACCAACGTCAACTTCGACGCCGAGCGGTTCGTGGCGCTGATCAAACGCACCGTTGCGCTCCGAGACAAGCTCAAGGCCAAGGTGCAGGCCGCCGGCGGCAACGTGGCCATGGCTGACGCTGCGGCGGGATTTGTCCCCGCCGCCTCTGTCGCCGAGATGGTGGCCCAGGGCGAGAAGGTGCCAGTGACCGGCACCCCTGGCGAGAACGCCGACATCGTGTCCCTCAAGCAGATCCTGCTCTACGGCATGAAGGGTGTTGCCGCCTATGCCGACCACGCCAAGATCCTCGGCCAGGAAGATGACGCGGTCTACGCCTTCCTGCAGGAGGCCTTGGCCACCATGCTGCGCACCGATCTCGGGCTCAACGACTGGGTCGGCCTGGTGCTGAAATGCGGTGAGGTGAACCTGCGCACCATGGAGCTGCTCGACGCCGGCAACACCTCCACCTACGGCCACCCGGTACCCACCTCGGTGCCGCTGGGGGCGAAAAAAGGCAAGGCGATCCTGGTCTCCGGCCACGACCTGAAGGACCTCGAACTCATCCTCCAGCAGACCGAGGGCAAGGGTATCAATGTCTACACCCACGGCGAGATGCTGCCCACCCACGGCTACCCGGCACTCAAAAAATACCCGCATTTCCACGGCCATTACGGCACCGCCTGGCAGAACCAGGCCAAGGAGTTCGGCGAGTTCCCGGGCGCCATCGTGATGACCACCAACTGCATCCAGAAGCCCCAGGGCTCCTATGAGAAGAACATCTTCACCAGCGGCCTGGTGGGCTGGCCCGGCACCACCCATATCAAGGGCGGTGATTTTACGCCTGCCATCGAGCGGGCCCTGGCCCTGCCCGGCTTTGCCGCCGATACCGACAAGGGCGCGGTGATGGTGGGTTTTGCCCGCAACACCGTGATGTCGGTGGCCGACAAGGTGATCGCCGGTGTCAAGGACAAGGCGATCCGCCACTTTTTCCTGGTGGCCGGCTGCGACGGCGCCAAGCCGGGGCGCAACTACTACACCGAGTTCGTCGAGAAAGTGCCCAAGGACTGCATGGTGCTGACCCTCGCCTGCGGCAAGTTCCGTTTCTTCGACAAGAATCTCGGCGACATCGGCGGCATCCCGCGGCTTCTCGACGTCGGCCAGTGCAACGACGCCTACTCGGCGATCCAGATCGCGGTGGCGCTCTCCAAGGCCTTCGACTGCGGGGTGAACGACCTGCCGCTGTCCATGGTGCTCTCCTGGTACGAGCAGAAGGCGGTGGCCATTCTCCTCACCCTCTTCTACCTCGGCATCCAGGACATCCGCCTCGGACCCACTCTGCCGGCCTTCGTCACCCCCAACGTGTTGAACGTGCTGGTCGAGAATTTCAAGATCAAGCCGATCAGCACCCCGGACGAGGATCTGAAGGCGATTCTCGGCTGATACCGACCAGAGAGGCAACCATCACCGCGGCGCCGGTGCCGGACACCGGCGCCGCGGCACCAA
>JBFHWX010000150.1:0-7920 GCA_041599275.1 Desulfobulbales bacterium
ACCTCCCACGAGATCCAGAAGATCGAGCAGCTCTCCCATGACGACATGCGAATGATGATCGACGACGAGCTGGTGTTCGCCCACCGCCGCCGCGGCCTTTCCCCGGACCGGCCGATGATCCGCGGCACCGCCCAGAACCCGGACGTCTACTTCACCGGCCGCGAGACGGTGAACCGGTTCTACGAGGCAGTGCCGGGCATCGTCCAGGAGACCATGGACCGCTTTGGCAAACTCACCGGCCGCCGCTACCACCTGTTCGACTACTTCGGCGCGCCCGACGCCGAGGACGTGATCGTGGTCATGGGCTCCGGCGCCGAGACGGTGCGGGCCACCGTCGAGTACCTGGTGGCCCGGGGCGAGAAGGTGGGGCTCATCGTGGTCCGCCTCTTCCGGCCCTTCGATTCCATGGCCATGATCGGGGCGCTACCCGACAGCGTGAAGCGGGTCACCGTGCTCGACCGCACCAAGGAGCCGGGCGCCGCCGGCGAGCCGCTCTACATGGACATCCGCACCGCGGTGGGCGAGGCCCAGGACGCCGGCCTCATGGTGTCGCCGCCAAAGGTTCTGGGCGGCCGCTACGGCCTCGGCTCCGCCGAATTCACCCCGGCCATGGTGAAGGCGGTGTTCGACAACATGCGCGCTTCCCAGCCCAAGACCCGCTTCTGCGTCGGCCCCGACGACGACGTCGCCTTCACCAGCCTCGACTACGACCGCGCCTTTTCCATCGAGGGCAGCGACGTCTGCCGCGCCATGTTCTACGGCCTCGGCGCCGACGGCACGGTGGGCGCCAACAAGAACACCATCAAGATCATCGGCACCGAGACCGACAACAACGCCCAGGGGTATTTCGTCTACGATTCGAAGAAGTCCGGCTCCATCACCACCAGTCACCTGCGCTTCGGCAAGAACAAAATCATGGCGCCCTACCTCATCGACCGCGCCAACTTCGTGGCCTGCCACAACTTCACCTTTCTCGACAAGTACGACATGCTGGCGAACCTTGAGGAAGGCGGCACCTTTCTGCTCACCACCACCTACAACAAGGACGAGATCTGGCGCCATCTGCCGTCCCGGGTGCAGCAGCAGCTGATCGAAAAGCGGGTGAAGTTCTACATCATCGACGCCCTGAGCCTCGCCGCCGCCCTCGGTCTCGGCGCCCGGATCAACATGATCATGCAGACCGCCTTCTTCCTCATCTCCGACATCATCAGCCGCGAGGAGGCCATCGACTCGATAAAGAAAGCGATCAAGAAGACCTACGGCGTGAAGGGCGACAAGGTGGTGAACATGAACTTCGCGGCGGTGGACGCGGCGGTGAACAACATCACCCGGGTCGAACTGCCGGCCGCCGTCACCGGCCACGACCTGCCGCCCACGGTGCCGGACTCGGCGCCCGAGTTCGTGCGCCAGGTCACCGCCCGTATGATCGAGGGCCGTGGCACCACCATCCGGGTCTCCCAGATGCCCTGCGACGGCACCTGGCCCACCGCCACCACCCAGTACGAGAAGCGCAACATCGCGGTGCAGGTGCCCCGGTGGGACGGCGAAACCTGCATCCAGTGCGGCCAGTGCTCGCTGGTTTGCCCCCACGCCTCGATCCGCATGAAGATCGTCGAAAGAGAGAAGCTCGCCGGCGCGCCCGCCACCTTCCAGACCGTCGACGCGGTGGGCAAGCAGTTCAAGGGCCGGTCCTTTGCTCTTGCTGTCTCCACCGCCGACTGCAACGGCTGCAGCCACTGTTTCCAGGTCTGCCCGGCCCGCAAAAAAGGAGCCGACGGCGCCAAGACCGAGGCGCGGGCCCTGGTCATGGTTGCCAACACCGATGAGCTGCGGACGCGTGAAGCGGCCAACTACGACTTCTTCCTGTCGCTCCCCGAAGTCGATTACGCCGAGATCAATCCCGCCACCATCAAGGGCAGCCAGCTCCTGCGGCCGCTCTTCGAGTACCCCGGCGCCTGCGTGGGCTGCGGCGAAACCCCCTACATCAAGCTCGCCAGCCAGCTCTTCGGCGACCGGATGATGATCGCCAACGCCACCGGCTGCTCGTCGATCTACGGCGGCAACCTGCCCACCACCCCCTACTGCAAGCGAGCCGATGGCCGGGGGCCGGTCTGGGCCAACTCGCTCTTCGAGGACAACGCCGAGTTCGGCCTCGGCATGCGTTTTGCCGTCAACAAGATGGCCTCGCTCGCCGCCGAGCTCCTCGGGGAGGCCGAGAGCGCGGGGGCGGTGGGCAACGGGCTCAAATGGGAGCTGCTGCACGCGCCCCAGTCCACCCAGCTCGAGATCGAGGCCCAGCGCGAGCGGGTGGCGGGACTGAAGAATATCCTGGCGGCGAGCTCTTTTGCGAAGAAGGCGCAGCTTCTCGAAGTGGCCGATTATCTCGTCAAGAAATCGGTGTGGATCGTGGGCGGCGACGGCTGGGCCTACGACATCGGCTACGGTGGCCTCGACCACGTGCTCGCCTCCGGCGAGAACGTCAACGTGCTGCTGATGGACACCGAGGTCTACTCCAACACCGGCGGCCAGATGTCGAAGTCGACGCCGCGGGCCGCCACCGCCCAGTTCGCTGCCGGCGGCAAGCGCATGCCCAAGAAGGACATCGGCATGATCTTTGCCACCTACGGCAACGTCTACGTGGCCAAGGTTGCCCTGGGCGCCGACCCGGCCCAGGCGGTGAAGGCCTTCAACGAGGCCGAGGCCTACGACGGGCCGAGCCTCATCATCGTCTACTCCCACTGCATCAACCACGGCATCGACATGGCCAAGGGGCTCGAGCAGCAGAAAAAGGCGGTGGCCTGCGGCCACTGGCCGCTCTACCGCTACAACCCGGCGCTGGAGGCGGAAGGCAGGAATCCGCTCAGCATCGACAGCAAGGCCCCGAGCCTGGCCTTTGCCGACTATGCCATGAACGAGAACCGCTACCGGGCCCTGAAGATCACCAACCCGGAGATGTTCGACGAGTTGATGGCCAAGGCCCAGAAGGACGTGGAACGCTCCTGGCGCTTCCTGGAAGGGCGGTTCAAGGCGCTCGACATGGAGGCCGGCGGCTAGTGGCCTTGTGCGGTTAATCGTGACCGGAAATTGTTGAGGAATCGTGGTGCCTCGCACGGCGCGAAAACGAAGGCATAGCAGCGCTATGTCGAGTTTTTCGCAACACAGCAAGCGGCCGCGAGGACCAACAATTATGAGACAGGATTAACCAAACAGGCCACTAGAACTGAGTGCCGGGCCGATCGGGAAATTGCCTGCCCTGCCGGCGCCTGCTGCCGGCAGGGCAGGTAATCCCCGGTTGCAAGCGACTCGAAAAGCAACGCATGGGAGGAGATCTCGATGTACGGAACGACGCTGAAAATCGTCGCGGTGGGCGGCCTGGGCGGCCTGCCTGCCACCCTGGTGCTCGGCGAGGCGGCGCTGCAGAGCGGCAAGCCGTTTCGGGTGAGCGAAAACCATACCGTTGCCCAGCGGGGCATGGTGGCGGAATCGACCTTTGTCTTCGGGGAACAGGATGTCGCCCCCGATGGCGCGGCCGACATCCTGCTGGGCCTCGATCCCCTGGAAACCCTGCACGCCCTTGACCGTTGCGGCGCCCGCACGGTGGTGGTCACCAGCATTTCGGCGCCGCCGTTACCGGCGGTGAAGGGCGGGACATCCGCGGTGCCTGACCTTGAAAACCTGCGGGCCCTGATCCGCAGGAGGGCAGCCTGCCTGGTTGCCGTCGATGCCGTGGCCCTGGCCCGGCAGGCGGGCAGCGAGCAGGCGGTGGAAATGGTCATGCTCGGCGCCCTTTCCGCCACCGGCCTGCTGCCGGTCACCAGCCGACGCATCCGGGAGAGCATCCGCGCCAGGAGCAGTCCCGCTTTTGTCGCCGCGAGCCTGGATGCTTTCGAGTTTGGCTTTCTCCAGAGGGGGTGCTGCTGACAGGGAAAAGCGGGCAGCAGCGGATGGTGTTTGACTTTTTTGCGGCTCGCAACGTAGAGTGAGCCGAAACAGGCGGCGGGCCGCTCCGGGAAGGAAAAACCGGAGTGGCCCGTTTCGCTTTTTTTGAAAAAAATTGAGGCGGGTACCCCGGTTTTTCCAATGCTTCTTCCTTTTCTGGCTGTTCTGTTCGGCCTTCTGCTGCTGGTCTGGAGCGCCGACCGCTTTGTCGAGGGAGCGGCCCGCACGGCCCGGTATTTCGGCATGCCGCCGTTGCTCATCGGCATGGTGATCGTCGGTTTCGGCACTTCGGCCCCGGAGATGGTGGTCTCGCTTTTTGCCGCCCTCGGGGGGAATGCCGGCATCGCGCTCGGCAACGCCTACGGCTCCAATATCACCAACATCGGGCTCATCCTCGGCAGCACCGCCCTGGTGCGGCCCATCGGCGTTTCGTCCCAGGTGTTGCGCAAGGAGTTGCCCATCCTGACCGGGATAACCGTTCTGGCGGTGCTGCAACTCCGGGACGCGACTTTGAGCCGCCTTGACGCCATGGTGCTGCTTCTCGTCTTTTCCGGACTGATGGCCTGGACCGTGCGTGAGGGCCTGCGCCGCCGCGCCGATGCCTTTGGCGAGCAGATAAAGGAGGAACTGGCGGCCGATTCCATGCCCATCGGCCGTGCCCTGTTCTGGCTGCTGGCCGGCCTCGTGCTGCTCGTGCTCTCCTCCCGGCTCCTGGTCTGGGGCGCGGTGGCCATCGCCCGGGGGGCCGGAGTGAGCGACCTGCTCATCGGCCTCACCATCGTCGCCGTGGGCACCTCGCTGCCGGAGTTCGCCTCGTCGCTTGCCGCCGCCCGCAAGGGCGAGCACGACATCGCCCTCGGTAACATCCTGGGCTCCAATCTCTTCAATACCCTGGCGGTGGTGGGTCTGGCCGGATCGGTGCGGGAGCTGGCCATCCCGGCCGAGGTCTTGAGCCGCGACCTGCCGGTGATGGCCGGCCTCACCGTTTCGCTCTTCGTGATCGGCTATGGCTTCCGGGGGCCGGGCCGCATCAACCGCTTCGAAGGAGCGGCGCTGTTGCTCGCCTACCTGGGCTATACCGGTTTTCTGGCCCTGGGCGCTGTTGGGCCCTGAGGCGTTTTTTCTCCCGGGCTTGAAAAAACCGGCCTGGGCTGATCGAATGGGGGCTTTCGGCAATTTTGCCACAAGCCGCCAACTTCTCAGAAAACGGTGTTTTCATGCGATTCGCCCAGAAACTGCAGGCGGGCATCCTGGTCAGGCGCTACAAGCGTTTCCTGGCCGATGTGCGGCTTGCTTCCGGAGAGACCATCACCATCCACTGCCCCAATTCCGGTTCCATGCTGGGCTGCAGCGATCCGGGCAGCCCGGTGTGTTTCTCGGAAAGCTCCAACCCGAAGCGCAAGTACGCCCATACCCTGGAGATGGTGCAGGTGGCTGGCTCCTGGGTGGGGGTGAACACGGCGCGCACCAATGCGCTGGTGCGGGAGGCCATCGAGGCCGGCCGCGTTAGGGAGTTCGCCGGTGTGGGCCGGATCGATGCCGAGGTCAGGACCTCGGAGAACAGCCGCCTCGACTTTCTGCTGCACCGGGGTGGGGAAAAAATCTATCTCGAGGTCAAGAACTGTTCGCTGGCCGAGGGCGGTGTCGCTCTGTTTCCGGATGCGGTGACCGCCCGCGGCACCAAGCATCTTGAGGAGCTCCTGCGGCTGCGGCGGCAGGGGCACGGGGCGGCGGTCTTCTTCTGCGTGCAGCGGGGGGATGCCGAGAGTTTCAGGCCGGCTTCCCAGATCGATCCGCTCTATGGCCGCACCCTGGCCGAGGCGGCGGCCGGCGGCGTGCAGGTCCTGGCCTACCGGGCGGAAGTGAGCCCGGCAGGGATCGAGGTGGCGGTGCCGCTGCCGGTTTTCGTCGGGTAAGCGGCTGGCCGCCCGCTGCGCTCATCTCGCCGGCCTTGCCGAAGCCGCGGCTCTCCGGTATGATGGCGTTTCATGAAGGACTTAAAGACCGAAAAGAAAGCGGTGGTGCTGCTCTCCGGCGGCCTCGATTCCAGCACCGTGCTGGCCCTTGCCGGCCAGCAGGGGTTTCGCTGTTATTGCCTGAGCTTCGATTACGGCCAGCGGCAGCGGGTGGAGCTCGAAAAAGCGAAAAAAATCGCCGAGAAAGCGGGGGCGGCCGGTCATCTCGTGCTGCGCATTGACCTGGGCCGCATCGGCGGCTCGGCCCTCACCACCGAACAGGAAGTGCCCAAGGGAAGGGGTTTTGCGGAGATGGAGAGTTCCATCCCCGCCACCTACGTGCCGTGCCGCAACACGATTTTTCTCTCTTATGCGGTGTCCTGGGCCGAGGTGATCGGCGCCCGGCACATCTTCATCGGCGTCAATGCCCTCGATTACTCGGGCTATCCGGACTGCCGGCCCGAGTTCCTGGCCGCCTTCGAACGGGTGGCAAACCTGGGCACCCGTGCCGGGGTGGAATCCGGCGAGCCCTTCGTCATCGAGGCGCCGCTTCTTCGCCTCTCGAAAAAGGAAATCATCGAGCGCGGCACCGCCCTCGGCGTTGATTATTCCATGACCCACACCTGCTATGACCCGGCCAGCCTCGAAGAAGGCGGCCTTGCCTGCGGCCTCTGCGACGCCTGTCGCCTGCGGCTCAAGGGCTTTGCCGAGGCCGGCAGGCGGGATCCCCTGCCCTACCGCCAGGCCGGGGCGCCATAAACCACTGCAACAGGATACGACTGCGTGACGCGTTTCGCGAAAGAGCTTGGCCAACTCTTCATGGTGGGTCTGCCAGGGACCTGCCTCGACGATTCCACCGTGGAGCTCATCGAAGAGTATGGAATCAATAATTTCATCATCTTCCGGCGAAACGTGGAAAGCCCCGGCCAGCTCGCCTCCCTGTGCGTCTCCCTGCGCCAGGCCTGCCTCGAGCGGGGCCTCGCGCCGCCGCTCATCAGCATCGACCAGGAAGGTGGCACCGTGGCCCGGTTGCGCCATCCCTTCACCGAATTTGAAGATGCCAGGCTCTTGGCCGAGGCGGACAACGCCGAGGAGCTACTCTCTGATTATGCCCGCACCTGCGCCAGGGAATTGCTGGAGATGGGCATCAACTGCAATTTGGCGCCGGTGCTCGACGTGGCGCCGCGGGGCCGGGGACTGTTCATGGAGCGGCGGGCCCTGGGCGGCGAGCCTGAAGTGGTGGCCCGTCTGGGCATACTGGTGATCAGGGAGTTGCAGGAGCGCGGGGTTGCCGCCTGCGGCAAGCATTTTCCGGGGCTGGGCGCGGCGGTGGTGGACCCCCACAAGCATCTGCCGGTGGTGGAGCGGCCGGTAACGGCGATCCGGCAGATCGATCTGCCACCCTTTGCCGCGGCCATCCAAGCCGGTGTGGGAGCGATCATGACCTCCCACACCCTGTACCCGGCCCTCGATCCCGAGAATCCAGCCACCCTTTCGGAAAAGATTCTTTCCGGCCTGTTGCGCGGGGAGATGGGTTACGAGGGGGTGATCGTCACCGACGACCTGGAAATGGGCGCCATCGAAAACGAGATGGAACTGGGCGTTGCTGCGTTGCAGGCTTTTCGGGCGGGAGCCGATCTGCTGCTCATCTGTGAGCAGCACGGCAAGGTGCGCGACAGCTGCCGCGCCCTGCGGGAGGCTTTGGCTGCCGGCGTTGTGCAGCGGCCACGCATTGACCGCTCCATCGAACGCATAGCCCGGTTGCGGGCGCGGTTCGTCGCTTGAGCGCCTCCTGGCGCCAAGAGGGGAAATACCCACGACGCGGTCCGGCGGCGTGGGGGCGAAGGGTTACGAAAAATCTTCGTAGGTGATCCTGCCGCCCATGACGGTGAGCACCGCCTTGCCCTGCAGGTGCATGTCGAGGAAGGGTGAGTTGCGGCTTTTCGAGACCACCCGGTCGCGGGTGTAGACAAAGCGTTTTTCCGGGTCGATCACCGTGAGGTCGGCTGCCTGGCCGGGGGTGAGC
>JBFHWX010000151.1:0-7900 GCA_041599275.1 Desulfobulbales bacterium
CCCCCACCCTGCCCATCCAGCCCAAGCCGGGGCCGAACAAAGCCAAAACCGGAAAGGCTTTTTTCCTTGCCCGTCCGGTGGCCCACTGCGTACACTTCACCGAGACACCTTTCTTTTCATTCACGCCCTCTCCCCGGCAAGAGCGAAAACCATGCGCCTGCGGACCAAATTCGTGCTCTCGGTAGGATCCGCGCTCCTTCTCTTCTTCGGAGCGCTTCTCTACCGCACCGCCGCCTTCCAGAAGAAACTGGCCATCGACCAGGCCCTGGTCCAGGCCCGCATGCTGCACCGCCAGATCCTCTTGACCCGCCAATGGATCGCCGACCACAACGGCCTTTTCTTTCTCAAGCAGCCCGGGGTGGAAGCCAACCCCTTTCTCGACGAGCCGTCCGTGGTCGATCTGCGTGGCCAGGAATACGTCAAACGCAACCCGGCCATGGTCACCCGGGAGCTGTCGGTCTATGCCGACCTGGCCGGCCTCTTCCGCTATCGGGTGACGACGCTGGCACCGATCAACCCGGAAAACGCGCCGGACCAGTTCGAACGCTGGGGGCTCACCGCCTTCGCCGACGGCGCCGCCGAAGTGAGCGCCGTGGAAAGCACCACAGAGGGCCGCCAACTGCGCTACATGTCGCCGCTCCAGGTGGAAGAATCCTGCCTCGACTGCCACGCCAAGCAGGGCTACCGAGTGGGCGACGTGCGTGGCGCCCTTTCAGTTACCATCCCCCTGGAACGGGCCTTTCAGGAAATCCGGGCCAACAACCGGACCCTGCTCGGTTACGGTCTGGCCACCGTCCTGGCCGCCGGCCTGGTGCTCTTCCTGCTCCTCGAATTCCTGGTGGTCCGCCGCCTGGCCCATCTTGCCTCGGGCATGGAGCGCTACCCGGCCCCGGCCTGGAAACAGGAAAAACTTCCGGCCGGCACCGACGAGGTGGGGCGCCTGAGCCGCCAGTTCACCGCGCTCTGCCACCGCCTCGACGCTTCCCGGGAAGAGCTCGACCGCACCCGGGAGCAGGTCTTCCAGAACGAAAAGCTCGCCGCCCTCGGCCGGCTCACCGCCGGCATCGCCCATGAGATCAACAATCCCCTGGGCGGCATGAAGAACTGTCTCAAAAGCCTGGCCGAAGAACCGGAAAACCGGGAATTGCGGGAGCGCTACCTGCCCCTCATCGGCAAGGGCCTCGAACGGATCGCCGCCACCGTCCGCCAGCTCCTGAACTTCGGCCGCCAGCAACCCCTCACCCCCGAGCCCACCGATGTGGACGAACTGCTCCGCGACTGTTTCGGTCTCTTGGCCTATGGCCGCAAGGACATCGATATCCGGCTCGACCTGGGGCTAGACGGAAGGAGAACCATCGCCGCCGAAGGCCTGCGCCAGGTGGTGATCAACATCGGTTTGAACGGCATCCAGGCCATGGCGGGCGGCGGTGTGCTCACGGTGAGTTCGGAAAGTACCACCGGCGGCATCCGGATCGCCGTCGCCGACACCGGCGGCGGCATGGACCGCGAAACCCTTTCGCGCATCTTCGACCCCTTCTTCACCACCAAGGAGGTGGGCCAGGGCACCGGCCTCGGGCTTTCCGTTTCCCACGCGCTGGTGGAACGGATGGGCGGCAGCATCCGGGTGGAAAGCGAACCGGGCCGGGGCAGCAGCTTCCTGATCGAACTTCCGGTCAAACCAGACATCGCGGAGAGCAACGACTGATGAAATCAGAGAAAATACTGCTGGTCGAAGACGACGACATCATGCGGATCACCCTCCACGACCGGCTCCGCAAGCACGGCTACCGGGTGGACGAAGCCGGCGACGGCACCGCCGCCCTCGAACTCCTCGACAAGAACCGCTACCACCTGGTGCTCTCCGATATCCGCATGCCGGGCATGAGCGGCACCCGGCTGCTGGAGCGGATCGTCCAGCGCACTCCCGAAACCGGCGTCATCCTGATGACCGCCTACGGCTCGGTGGAAGATGCGGTGGCCTGCATGAAGATGGGGGCGGCCGACTACATCCTCAAGCCCTTCGACATGGACGACCTCACCATCCGGGTCGAGCGCTACTTCGAGCTGCGGACCATAAAAGCGCGCTGTGTGGCCCTCGAGGAGAGCTGCCGGGAGCGGAAGACACCGATCATCGGCGACAGCCGGCCGATTCGCGACCTTCTGGAACTGGTGGAGCAGGTGGCCCCCGCCGAGGCCACCATCCTCATCACCGGCGAGTCCGGCACCGGCAAGGAACTGGTGGCGGCGGCCATCCACGAGGGAAGCCGGCGCAGCCGCGGCCCTTACATCCGGATCAACTGCGCGGCCATTCCGGAAGGGCTCATGGAGTCCGAGCTTTTCGGCCACGAAAAAGGGGCCTTCACCGGAGCTCTGGCCCGCAAGGCCGGCAAGTTCGAACGAGCCGACAGCGGTACCATCCTCCTCGATGAGGTGGCCGAGCTTCCCCTGGCGCTGCAGGCCAAGCTGCTGCGCGTTCTGCAGGAACGTGAAATCGAGCGGGTGGGCGGCAGCCGCACCATCCCGGTGGATGTCCGCATCCTCTGCGCCACCGCCAAGAACCTTGAGGAAGAGGTGGGCAAGGGCCGCTTCCGCGAGGACCTCTTCTACCGGTTGCAGGTGATTCCCCTCCGCGTACCGCCCCTTCGCGAGCGGCGCCAGGACATTCCGCTGCTCGCCGCCCATTTCCTCACCGAGTTCAGCCGCGACCTCAACAAACCTCTTTCCCTGGCCGACGAAACTCTGGCCCTTCTCTGCGCTTACGACTTTCCCGGCAACGTCCGGGAGCTCCGGAACATCATCGAACGGGTTTCGGTGCTCGCCCGCCGGCCTGTCATCGAGCCCGAGCTGCTGCCCTTTGACCTTGGTCCCGGCCGCCAGCGGCCGCATCCCGACGACGATGCCGGCCAGAACCTGGCGGCGGCGGTGGCCGCAGCCGAAATCAGATGCATCGGTGCAGCCCTGGCCCGCACCGCCGGCAACCGCACCGAAGCGGCCCGGCTGCTCGGCATCAGCCGCAAGAATCTCTGGGAAAAGATGCGGCTCCACAATCTGTAGCCCGTTCCACCATCACCTTTCGGTAACGCCCCACGCCCCAAGACCGTTACCAGCCCCCCACAGTTCCCCCGCCCCGCGCTGCGCAACACCCTGGACTCACACGCCAACAGAGGCATGGCACAATCCTTGCGTCAGGAACCCTATACCGCTCCTCTTTGCACCTCAGACCACAGGAGAACATCATGCCGACGTCCACCCCCTCCCCCTCCTGGTCCCCACCCCTGGCCCTGGCCCGGCTCGACCGGTTCCTCACCGCCTGGATGGCACGCCGCGGCGTCTCCATCCTGCGATCCACCATCGGCATCCTCTTTCTCTGGTTCGGTTCCATCAAGCTCGTTCCCGGGCTCAGCTCGGAATACGAAATCTGTGTCCGCACCCTCGGCACCCTCTCCTTCGGGCGCATCCCACCGGAAGTGGCCATCGTCATGGCCGCCACCTGCGAGTGCCTGATCGGCGCCGGCCTCACTTTCCGCCGCCACCTGCGTTTCACCCTGCTGCTGCTCTTCGCCCACATGACCATGACCTTCGTCGCTCTGGGGCTTTTCCACCGGGAGATGTTCGTGCTCTTTCCCCTCGCCCCCACCCTGCAGGGCCAATACATCATGAAGAACGTCATCCTGCTCTGCGCCGGCCTGGTGATCGGCGCCACCGTGGGCGGCGAGGACACACCGGAGCGCGACGGAATCCCTGCCACCGTTTGAACCTCCATCCCCTCATCGCTTTCCGGCAGCTGCCAGAGCCAGGGACGGAAAGGGTCATTGCCCGACCCGGCACCAGTGGTTATAGTGCCGCCAGATATCCACTGGCCCTTTGCCCCTCCTGCAGTGCGCCTCCCCTTTCCCGGAAAGCCCATGGTCTCCCAGCAGCTGTTCACCGAAATTGCCGGCTCCACCCCGTCCCCCGCCAAGGCAGACAACTGGTCCCTGGTGCTGTGGGCCGCCAACATCGCCCACGTAACGGTGCGGGAGGACGACCGCCTTGTGCTTCTCGTCCACCCCCGCAAGGCCCGCCGGGCCCGGCAGGAAATCACCGCCTACGAGCAGGAGAACCGCAACTGGCCGCCGCGGCTGCTGGATTCCGCTAAAACCGCCGGCGGCCAGCCGCCCACCATCCTCATGCTGGGGGCGCTTCTCGTTTTCTTCGTGGAAACCGGCCCCTGGTCCGGTGCCAGCCACTGGTTCGCCCGCGGCGCCGCCTCCGCCGAACGCATCATGGCCCACGGCGAATGGTTCCGGGCAGTAACCAGCCTCACCCTGCACGCCGACGCCATGCACATCGCCGGCAACCTGCTGATCGGCGGCTTTCTCGTCCATCTCTTCTGCCGCCTGGTGGGCAGCGGCTTCGGCTGGCTGCTCATTCTGCTCTCCGGCATCGCCGGCAACCTGCTCAACGCCTTCTTCCACGGCAGCGCCCACAACTCGGTGGGCTTTTCCACCGCCGTCTTCGGCACCGTGGGGCTGCTCTCCGGCCTGCAGGCCGGCCGCCGTCAGGCCCGCACCATGAAGGCCATGCTGCTGCCGCTTGCCGCCGGCGGCGGCCTGCTGGCCATGCTCGGCACCGAAGGCGAGCGCACCGATCTCGGCGCCCACCTCTTCGGTTTCGTCGCCGGCTGCCTCCTGGGCTTTCTGCTCGCCACCCTCGGTTTCGGCCGCCGCTGGATGGTGCCTGCCCCCCTCCAGCCCCTGCTGCTGCTCGTTGCCGTGGGTATCGTGCTCTCCTCCTGGCAGTTCGCCCTGGGCTAGTGTTCTGTTGGGTTAATCCCGTCACATGACGGTTGCCCCTCGCGGCCCCTCACTGTGTTGCGAAAAACTCGACATAACGCGGCCCTGCCATCACTTTCGGGCCTTACGAGCAACCACGATGTCTCAACAAATCCCGGTCGCGATGAACCGCACAGCACACTCGAGAGATTACCGTCAACCCACGGCCCCGATGAATAGAGGTTGAAATAGCCGGGCGGATCGGGGAAACTGGTTCCTTTACGACAAATCCGACAAATGCGGCCACGCGCCCACCAGCGTGCGCCCTCCGTGAACACCCAAGAAGGAAAAGAAATGAGCTGGCACGACAATCAGTCGCCCTGGGGCAAACCCCGCGGCCCCCAATCCCTCGAGGAACTGTTCGCCATCCTTGCCCAGAAGGTGAAGGAAGCCTTTGGCGGGCCCGGAGCCGGCGACAAGGGCAACGGCGGCGACGACGGCCGGCCTCGGCCTGCCAGGCCGGCCGGCCCCCGCCTCGGTCGCCTCTCCCTGTTCATCGTCCTCATCCTGCTGCTCTCCATGGTGAACTCGCTGTACTACACGATCCGGCCCTCGGAGCGTGGCGTGGTGCTGCGTTTCGGCAAGTTTCTGAAGTCCACCGACCCCGGCCTCAACTTCAAGCTGCCACTGGTGGACGAGGTCGTGAAAGTCGACATCGAAGCGGTGCGCAAGGAGGAATTCGGCTTCCGCACCACGGTGGCGGCCCAGCGCTCCACCTTCGAGAAAACGGGCTACAACGCCGAGAGCCTGATGCTCACCGCCGACAAGAACGTGATCGACGTCGAGTGGATCGTGCAGTACAAGGTGCGCGACCCCTTTGCCTTCATCTTCAAGGTGGAAAACGTCAAACAGGCGGTGCGCGACGTTTCGGAGACCGTGATGCGCCGCATCGTCGGCAACATGGACTTCGACTACGTGCTCTCCAACCGCGATCTCCTGGCGGCGGCCAGCGCCCGGGAGATCCAGACCGCCCTCGACCGCTACGAGTCCGGGGTCGATATCGTCACCGTCCAGCTTCAGGACGTCAACCCGCCCGATCCGGTAAAACCGGCTTTCAACGAGGTGAACGAGGCGGACCAGGACATGAAGCGGTTGGTGAACGAAGCGGAGGAGGCCTACAACCGGGTTATCCCCAAGGCCCGCGGCGATGCCAAGCGGATCGTCGAGGAGGCGCGCGGCTACGCCATCGAGCGGGTGAACGAGAGCCGCGGCAACGCTTCCCGCTTTGTCGCCGTTCTCAAGGAATACCAGGCCGCCAAGGATGTGACCCGGATGCGCATGTATCTCGAGACCATGGAGGAAATTCTGCCCAACGTCGAAGAGATCTACGTGATGGACCGTAACGGCGGCGGGGTGCTGCCGCTCCTCGACCTGAGGTCTGAGCGCCGGGCGCCGGCCGCGGCTCCGGCCGCCAACTAGCGCCCAGCCCGACACGGCCCTTTGCCTGCTTCTCCGATCCGAACCACGCCCAGCCAAGAGGTAGCGTTTTGAAAACCATATTCCGCATCGTTCTCATCGCCGTTGTCATCGCCCTCATCGCCGTCACCCTGAACGGCTTCTATGTCGTGCCGGAAGGCCAGCAGGCGGTGGTTACCGAGTTCGGCCGGCCGGTGGGCCGGCCGGTCACCGACGCCGGGCTGCACTTCAAAAAACCGTTCCTGCAGCAGGTCACCTACTTCGAGAAGAAAATCCTCATCTGGGACGGCGACCCGAACCAGATCCCGACCAACGACAAGACCTTCGTCTACCTCGACGTCACGGCCCGCTGGCGGATCAGCGACGCGCTGCTCTTTCTGCAGGCGGCCAACAACACCAACCGCGCCATGTCGCTGCTCGACGACATCATCGACGGCACAGTGCGCGATCTGGTCAACAAGAACAACCTGGTGGAAATCATCCGTTCCTCCGACTGGTCGGAGGCGACCATCGCCGACACCAAGAAGCCGGAAATCCGCGAGCCCCTCCACCTCGGGCGCGACCGGATAACCGCCATGATCCACGAAACCGCCTCGAAGATCACCCCGCAGTACGGCATCGAACTGGTGGACGTGATGTTCAAGCGGGTCAACTACATCGATCAGGTGCAGCTCAAGGTCTTCGACCGGATGATTTCCGAACGGAAACGGATCGCCGCCGAGAAACGTTCCTTCGGCGAGGGAGAGAAGGCCGAGATCATGGGCCGGGTGGAAAAGGAACTGATGGAGATCACCTCGAACGCCAACCGCGAAGGCCTGGAGCTCAAAGGCAAGGCCGACGCCGAGGCCGCCCGCATCTACGCCGAGGCCTACAACCTGGATCCGGAGTTCTACGGTTTCTACCGGACCATGGAGAGTTACCGCCAGACCGTGGGCGACAATACCCGGCTGGTGATCAGTTCGGATTCGCCGTTTTACTCCTACTTCAAGGACCTGCGGGAATAGTCAGGCAACCGGCGACGGCGCCGAAGCGTCACAGCTCGCGGAAATCGTCCTCGCAGAGAAACCCGGGCCGTTGTTCTTCTTCGAAGGGAATACGGCCCTGCCCCTCCAGCAGTTCGAGAAACCGCTCGACATCTTCATCGGAATCGAGGCTCTCGACGCCCATTACCGTAAACCGGCAGGAGCAGCCGATGAGTTGCCCCCCGCACCATGGGCAGATCTCCACCGGGCAGCCCAGGGTGTGGTATTCGCCGGCGGCAACCTGGCACATGGGGCAGTATTCTTCCCGCAGGGCCGCCGGCTCGTAGACCTCCAGCACGTCGGCCCGTCCCACCTTCTGCAGAAATTCCTCTTCATTGGCAAAGCCAAAAAAATCGAGCACCGACGAGTCGCCCACCCCCTCGGCAAAGGAACCCAGGAACTCGGCGCCATCGCTGGTCACCGCAAAGAGGTAGCGGTCGAGCCCGGCGGCAGCACAGAGCAGGAAGGAGCCCTGGCGGCGGGCCAGCAGATAGAGTTCGCGCACCCAGTCGTCCTCGCCCTCGGGCAGCAGGGCGTAAAAGGCGTGCAGCAGATTGAGGGCGACGATGTCGCTGGCGTAATGATCCAGAAGTTCGGCCGCTGCCTCGGCGTGGGACTCGGGCACGGCGTACTCCATGAGCAGCTCGA
>JBFHWX010000152.1:0-7839 GCA_041599275.1 Desulfobulbales bacterium
ATAGGGGTGTTCTGCATGAAATGCCGGTAGAGCTTGGCCGCAAGGGGACTGGCCGGGGGCTCAGCTCCTGATGAAGTCGAGCCCGGTTTCGGGCGAAGACGCCGAGGCCTGGGTTTTGCGGGCGCCGAGGCCGGCCTCGAAGGCGGTGCGGCCTGCTTCCACGGCCTGGGCAAAGGCCCGGGCCATGCGCACCGGGTCGCCGGCCACCGAGATCGCCGTATTGACCAGCACCGCGTCGGCTCCCATTTCCATGGCCAGGGCGGCGTGGGACGGGGCGCCGAGTCCGGCGTCCACCACCACCGGCACCCGGGCCTGTTCGATGATGATCCCCACCTGGAGTGCCGTGGTGACGCCCAGGTTGGTGCCGATGGGGGCGCCGAGCGGCATCACCGCCGCGGCGCCGGCGTCCTGGAGCTTGAGGGCGAGGATGGGGTCGGCGTTCATGTAGGGCAGCACGTGGAAGCCGTCCTTCACCAACTCCTCGGTGGCTTTCAGGGTCTCCACCGGGTCGGGCAGCAGGGTGCGGGGGTCAGGGGTGACTTCGAGCTTGAGCCAGTTGCCGCCGCCGGCGGCCCGGGCCAGGCGGGCCAGGCGCACGGCCTCGTTGGCGTCGCGGGCTCCAGAGGTGTTGGGCAGGAAGACGTACTTTTCACGGTCGATGACCCCCATGATGTCGTCGGCCGGGTCGTGCAGGTCGACCCGCCGCAGCGCCACGGTGATCATCTCGGTGCCCGAGGCCAGGATCGCCTCTTTCAGAATTTGGGCCGACGGGAACTTGCCGGTGCCCAGGAAGAGGCGGGAACGGAAACGGTGTCCGGCGATCTGCAGCATTTCTCAACCTCCTCCCACAAAGCGGATGAGCTCCAGAGAGTCGCCCGCCGTCAGTGCCAGCGTGTCGTATTCCGGGCGTGGCACGATCCGGCCGTTGTGCTCGGCCACCACCGTTTCCGGATTGAGACCGAGATCGCGGACCAGCTCGATGAGCAGTTTCGGAGAGGATATTTCCTGGGCTTCGCCGTTGATGGTGATGTGCATGGTCATGCTCCTTTGGGGAAAACTCTCTATTAAACCCTGTTGGGGAGGAACTGGCAAGCACTGTTTGGCCGGCATGGAGAAGTGTCCTGGCAAAGAACCCGTCGTCTGCCCCTGGTGTCCTACTCTGTGGTGGCTGATGGTCATTGGTTCATTGTTTTTTTGTGCAAAATATCAACAAGTTCCTTGTCTGTTTCGGGTGTCACTGGTAGTGTGTGGAAATAGTCCCTGGAAGAGATGTTTTGCCATTTGTCCCTTGATGCAGTAGAGAGAAATTGTAGGTATTTTTCTTACCCTGTGAAGTTGGCTGCACGAGGGTTTTGTGGTTGTGGAGCAGGCGGTTGTGTGCATTGGCCGAGAGGTAAGAGGCAGGCAAAGTGGCCGGCGAAGGGGGAGGGCGATGATGGGACCTGGTGCTGCTCCGGAATGTTCGTGTTTGCATGATTTTTTCGGTTCGGGCGGTGATGGACACTCTTCGGCGATGCAGAAAGGAGCTCCTGCGCCGGCCCTCTTTCTGCTGGATGGTGACCGCACGGTGCTGCAGGCCAACGATGCTGCCCTGGCCGTCTACGGCGCCGGGGGGGCTGTGGTTGGCTGCAAATGCTGGCAGATCTTCCAGCACGGCAAAGATGCCTGTCCCCGGCCTTCCCAGTTCTGCTGGCTGCAACGGGTGCTGGATAGCGGCAGGCCGGTGCGCACGGTGGTGGCCCAGACCATCTCGTCGGGTCGGGAAGTTCTGGTGTCGGTGACCGCTTCCCTGCTTCATAACGGCGCTGGCGGCAAGGTTCCCCAGGTGGCGGTGGTCATGCATGATCTGGCGGCCGAGAAACGGGCCCTCAATGAAGAAAGGTGCCTTGGTCGGGCCGGTCTCTTCGACCAGGCGCCGGAGGCCCTTTTTACCGTGGACAGGCACGGCAGGCTGACCGAGGTCAACGCCACCTGGCTCGAGGTCTTCGGCTTCGATCGGCTGGAGGTGGTGGGCCGTCTCGAATACTGTCTGCTGGCCACTGCCGACAGCCGGGAGGTCTGCGGGCAGATCCTCCATGCCTTGCTGGGCGGCGAGGACGTGGGGTGCGCCGAGATCGAATGGCAGCGTGCCGACGGCTCCACCTTCTTTTCCCGGGTGCGGGCCCGCTGTCTCGGGGTCGACCTCTGCGGGGCCGTGGGGCTCGTTTCCGTCCGGCCCCTGGCCCTGGGGGGGGAGGAGTACGGACGGATGCGGGAGTCGATCCGTTTCGTCAAGGCGCTGCTCGATTCCCTGGGCGAGGGGGTGCTCTTCATCGACCGGGAGTACCGCATCGTCGACGTCAACCGGAAGTATCTCGAGCTCGAAGGACGCAGCGCCAGCCAGGTGGTGGGGCAGCACTGCCACGCCGTGACCCACGACAGCGCCATTCCCTGCTGGGAGCTCGACGGCGACAGCCACCAGTGCCCGGTACGGGCCGCCTTCGAGAGCGGCGCGCCGGCCAGCGCCGTGCACGTGCACGGCACTTCCTTCGGCCGGCCCCGCTTCATCGAGGTGCGGGCCTATCCCCTGCGCAACGACCGGGGCGAGATTTACCAGGTCATCGAGACCCACACCGACATCACCCAGCGCCGGCAGCTCGAGGAGCAGGTCGCCCAGGCCCAGAAGATGGATGCCCTGGGCACCCTGGCCGGCGGCATTGCCCACGATCTCAACAACCTGTTGACCCCCATCCTCGGCAACGCCGAACTGCTGCTCATGGAGCACGGTTCCGGCGCCGCTTTTTCCGGCGAACTGGTCGAAATCCAGGAGGCGGCCGAGCGGGCCGCCGCCCTGGTGTCCCAGATCCTCGCCTTCTGCCGCCGCCAGGTGCTGGCCAAGAAGAAAGTCAACTGGAACGAGACCGTGGGCCGGTTGCTTCCCATGTTCAGGCGCCTGATCCCGGAAAACATCCAGGTCGAAACCGATCTGGCCGCTGATCTCTGGGACATCCACGCCGACCCGGGGCAGCTCGGCCAGGTGCTGCTCAATCTCTTGGTCAACGGCCGTGACGCCATCACGGAAGGGGGGACGCTGACCATCGAAAGCCACAATGTCCAAATGGACGGTGTCACCTGCCATACCTGCGGCGAGGCAATGGACGGCGACTATGTGGTGCTGGTGGTGAGCGACACCGGCAGCGGCATGGACCGGGCCACCATGGAGCGCATCTTCGAGCCTTTTTTCACCAGCAAAGGGGAGGGGCACGGTACCGGGCTCGGCCTTTCCACCGTGCTCGGCATTCTCCACCAGCACCATGCCCACATCAACGTCTACAGCGAAGTGGGCATGGGGTCGGTGTTCAAGGTCTATTTTCCCCGCCGGCGCGAGGCAGGGGAGGAGAAGGAAGTCGATCCTCTCGATGGCGTCGCTGAGGAGAGTCCGGCCAGCGGCCGGGAAACCGTGCTGGTGGTGGATGATGATGCCAGGGTGCGGTTGGTAGTCGAAAAAATTCTCGGCAAGAGCGGCTACACCGTGCTGCAGGCGGCGGACGGCGAGGCGGCGCTCGAACTCTTCGAAGCCGCCCCGGAAGCCATCGACCTCCTGCTCACCGATGTGGTGATGCCCAACATGGGCGGCAAGGAACTGGCCCAACATATGCGCCGCAGACGGCCGGACCTGGCAGTGCTGTTCACCAGCGGCTACTCCCTCAATGCCGTGCACCATCTTTTCGTGCTGGAGGCCGGCATCGAGTACATCCAGAAGCCGCTGGTGCCCAAGGTTCTTTTACGGCGGGTTCGGGAAACCCTCGAGCGGGGGCGAGGGGGAGGGGACGGCGGCAATCCATCGCCTTAGGTCCTTTCTTGTGGGGCTGCAAGGGGCCGTTCAGCGCACCGTGCAGACCTCTCCCTTGCACTGTACCCTGGCGTTCAGGAAACGAATGCTTTCCACCCTCGGCTGCAGGTAGGCATGCGCCATCTCGGCCCGTACGCCGCTCGTGCAGTGCACCAGGATCTCATGACCGGCGGGGATTTCATCAACTCGGTCCGGCAGCTCGTTTAAGGGAATGTGAAGGGAACCGGGCAGGTGGCCGGCAGCACGTTCGGTGGCGGTGCGCACGTCGAGGACCACGGCAGTGGCAGCGGGATTTCCCATGAGCGTTTTGAATTCGTCCAGACCGATCTCGCCGGGGCCAGGGCTTGGGGTCCAGCGCAGGGAGCCGTCAAGGGGGCCGTGGGCCAGCGGCTTTTCCCTGGCCTGCCAGCCCGCCAGGCCGCCCTCGACAATGGTGAGCCGCCCGAAGCCCCAGCCCTCGATGAGTTCCACGGCCTGTGAAAGATCGGCTTTGTCGCCGTAGAGCACGATGGGGGTGTCCTTTCTGGTGGGGAAGTCGAGCTCGGCGTCGACAAGGTCGGCAAGGGGCAGGGACACGGCGCCGGGAATGTGCCCGTTTTCCGCCGCGGCGCGGGGCCGCAGGTCGATGAGCAGATGGTTGCCGGCGCTCACGTAAGCGTCGCTTGCCGCCAGCAGAAGCCCGGCCCGCCGCCAGGCGGCGGCGCCTTCCAGCAGGACCCGGACCCGGCGGTAGCCCAACTCCAGGGCCAGGGCCGCCGACTGGGTGGAGAGGCAGCAGGTTTCACCCTCGCAGTAGAAGACAAGGAGCGTGTCCCGGTTGGACGGCAGCAGGGTGGCGCCCTTTTCCAGCAGCTCGAGGTGGGGCAGGGGTCGAGCCGTGGGAATGTGGCCTTCGTCGTAGCGCCCCGTGGAGCGGGAGTCCACCAGCAGGAACTCTTCAGCCTGGTTTTCATCCAGGAGCTTCTGCAGTTCCTCCACGGTGATGGCCGTGGCCCCAGGTGGCAGCTCGGCAAGAAACGGCCCTATGGCTCGAGCCATTCTGTGGCCGTTTTCCTCGATGGAGTGGATCACCACCGTTTCGCCTTTCTGTGCATATTCCAACCCTTCGGTTTCCGGGGAGAAAAAGACGATCTCCACGCCGTTTTCGGTCCGCAGGGTGATGACCTCCGCTTTATGGGAGATGCCCACGATCTCGCCGCTCAATTTCGGTACGTCGCGGCTGGCCGGGGACTCGTCCGCCGTGGCGGAAACGGGGAGAGCGAGGAGCAGCAGAGCGAAAACCAGGCGGCGCAGCAGGAGGGGCATGGCGGTGGGCTCCAGCGGGAATGAGAAGAAAGGCCGTGTCATCACTCTTCACCGAGCAGCAGGCGCAAAGCCTGGTTGGCCTGGTGGTGGGCGGCGATTCCCACCCGTGGCGCCATGAGCCCCTGGCCTGGGCCGGCGGCGGACTCGCCGTCGCCAACCAGGAAGACCTTTGGGGCCAACCTGCGGGTGGTGATGGAGTTGTTGGCCGCGTAGCCCGCCACCCCGGAGGCGCCCACATAGCCAATGCCGGGCAGGCGAGTGAGAGCGGCACGCAGGCCGGCGGCCTTCATGGACGGGTCGTCGAAACACTCCACCAGCACGTCGACTCCGGCGAAGACTTCGGGGATCGATTCCTCGGTGAGCAGGCCGTCGACGGTTTCGATGGAGACGTAGGGGTGCATGCGGAGGAGATTTTCGCGCAGGGCCTCGGTCTTCTTCATGCCGATCTGGTCGACGAAGAATTGCTGGCGGTTGAGGTTGCTCGGTTCCACCACGTCGTAATCGGCCAGTACCAGGCGGCCCACCCCAACCCGGCCCAGGGCCTGGGCCACCGCCGAGCCGAGGCCCCCAAGTCCCATGATGCCCACCGTTGCCTTCTTCACCCGTTCGTGGACGCCGGGGGTGTGGCGGGCGGTGAGCAGATGCTCCATTTCGGCAGGCGAGGGGATCTCCCCCCGCCTGATGAGGCAGCAGACGTCGCCGTCGGCGAGCAGGGTGTCGGCCGGGGCGGGAAAGCCGTTGACGATGAAGAGGTCGGCGCCGGGCTTGATGGCGGCGGCCAGGTCGGCGGCCCGCAGGCCTACCCGGAACGGTATCTTCTTTTCGTTGGCCTGGATCATCGGTGTGTCCTCGCGGCGGGGAATGGTCAGTCCGGGTCGGCTGAACCGGAAAGATCTTGCCCTGAGCAGAAGGTGAGAGGGGGGACAATGGCGTTGTCGGCCAGCCGGCAGTCGCGCAGCACGGAGCCAGGACCCACCGTGCAGTTGCAGCCAACCACCGTGCGGCCGGTGAGGTGCACGTTGGGGTGGAGAACGGTGTCGGGGCCCACTTGAACGGAGGGCTCAACGAAAATGCTCTCCGGAGAGAGCAGAGTGACGCCCTCAGCCATGAGCTGCAGGTTGCGGCGGTGTTGCAGGAGGCGGTGAGCCTCCGCCAGTTCGAACCGGGAATTGACCCCAAGTACTTCGTCAGGATCGGCGCAGACGAAGCGCTCGACCCCATGCCCCAGGCTGCGGGCGATGAAAACGATATCGGTGAGGTAGATCTCGCCCTGGGAGTTGTCGGTGGTAACGCGCCCCAAGGCCTCGAAGAGGAAGGTGCGGTCGACGCAGTAGATGCCGGCGTTGATTTCATTTATGTGCTTCTGCTCGGCGGTGGCGTCCTTTTCTTCGACGATGGCAACGAAATTTCCTGTTTCATCGCAGAGGATGCGGCCGTAGTTGGTGGGGTCCACCACCCTGGTGGTGAGTACCGTGAGTGGCATGGAGTGGCTGTGGTGGTGGGCAAGCAGGGCGGCTAGGGTCTGGCGCCTGATGAGCGGCACGTCGCCGCAGAGGATGAGCACCGTTCCGGTTCCCGGTGGCAACGTCTCCCGGGCGCAGAGCACGGCGTGGCCTGTGCCGAGCTGTTCTTCCTGCACGACAAAGGCAAGGGGCCGGCGAGAAAGGCAGGCCATCACTTTGTCGCGCTGGTGCCCGACCACCACCGTGGTGGCCAGGCCAAGCTCCTCGATCCGGTCGAGCACGTGTGCCACCATGGGCTGGTAGAAAACCTGGTGGAGAACCTTGGCGGTCTGGGATTTCATCCTGGTGCCCTTGCCGGCGGCAAGGACGACAGCGGCGGTAGGGTGCATGGCGTGGGCCTTTTCGGGGGAAAGAGGGAAGCGGTGACCGGTACCGGAAACGGCATAACCGTACCAGGCGCGGTCAGGATCGGCAAGGCTTCCTTGGTGAAGCCGAAGAAAGGCAACAAGCTACTTGACCACTACCCGGTATTTGGCTTCGAAACGGTGGCCGCCGCGGATCTGGGTGGCGATGAACTGTACGGCGGTGTACTTGTCCGCCGCAACACCCAGGGGCGGGTCGCGGAAATCACTGCCCGCCGCATAGCGGATGGTGGCGTCGACGTTGCAGATTGCCGAACCCTCGAGATAGACGGTGCCCACGGGCACTTCGCCGATCACGCTCACTGCCTTGTGCGCTTTTTTGTCGAGGTTGAGCACCGAGATGGTGTGCTCGATCACATCCCCGGCGCGGGGCTGTTCGGGCACCGTTTGCAACCGTTCGCGAACCGTGTTGTTGACCGTCAATTGGCGGACGAGCTGGGCGCTGCGGCTGATTTCAAGGGGAACGGGCGAAGCCCCAGCGGGGCTCAGGAAGACGAGGTTGAGAAAGACCGAGGCTGCGAGAAGGGCGAGAAACAGGGCCCTGGCTGCTGAGTATGACATGAAGAATCCCCTGAATGGTGAAGGCGGAAAACCACGAAAACCAACGCGGTCAACCTACCAGAAAAACGACCATCAGGCAACGGCCTTTGTGCTACTGTGTGGTAGCGTATGGGGGCCGCCGAAGAGCCATTTTCAGGAAATCAGGGCAAAAAAAAAGCCTTCTTCCGAGGAAGAAGGCTTTTTTCATGAAAAAAGGATTCGGCGGCGACCTACTCTCCCACCAAGTTGCCCTGGCAGTACCATCGGCGCTGTGGAG
>JBFHWX010000153.1:0-7758 GCA_041599275.1 Desulfobulbales bacterium
CGCCGTGGCACCTGGCAACGACCACCTGGCCAACATCATTGTCGAAGAGACCACCCGGCTCGACGGCATCGTCATGGAATTTCTCGACTTCGCCCGGCCCCAGGAGCCGAACCTGACGCCCTGCCAGGTGAACGAGGTGATCGCCAAGGTGCTCGAGTTCATGAAACCTGAATTCGAAAAGCACCGGATCACCGTAATCCGGGAGCTCGCCACCGAACTGCCCACCCTCTTTCTCGACCCCAACCAACTCTACCGGGCCTTGCTCAACATCCTGGTGAACGGCGTGCAGGCCATGCCCGACGGCGGTACCCTGAACGTTGCCAGCGAGCAGACGGCCAAGTCCAAGGGCAAGGGGGTGGCGGTCACCATCGCCGACTCCGGCTCCGGCATCCCGGCGGACAAACTGCCCGTGATCTTCAACCCCTTCTACACCGACAAGATCCGCGGCACCGGCCTGGGTCTGGCCATCGTCAAAAACATCATCGACAGCCACCAAGGCTCCATCGAGGTGGAGAGCGAGCCCGGCAGCGGCACCACGTTCAGCATCTTCCTGCCTTTACGCTGATTTTTTTCAATACAAAACATGGCCGGCCCATTCTTGCCGCAGACGTCAAAGCTTCTGGACAAAACCTGAAGCGCCGGCTATATTTTCTGAAAACAATAATCAATACCAATTAAATGGAGAAAACATGACTTTTGCACACTCCCTTTTCAGGAAATGGTTTCCATTGGTGCTCTGTCTTTTGCTGTTTTCCGCCTGTGCCAAGAAATCGCCGCCCCTGCTGCCCGAAACGGAAGCCAAGCTCGCGGCGGCGCAACAGCAGCGTCTGGAGGGAGAAAAGCTGATCGACAAGGGCGAGGCGCTGATCGACGAGGGGGAGAATCTGCTGGACAAGGCCGATGACCTGGAAGACACCGGCAAGGCCAAGATCAAGGAAGGCAAGGAATACCGCGAGCAGGGCAAGGAAATCGTCGACCGTGCCAAGAAGCTCGAAAAATCGACCAAGATGCTGGAGGATGCCGAACGGCTGCGGCTGCGGGGCCAGGAGCTCCACCAGGAAGTCAAGTAGCTTTTCCCGCTTTTTCGAGCCACGGCTTTCATGCTGGCCGTCTCCGATGAGGCGGCCAGAGCGTTTCAAAAAAAGGCCGGCACGGTTTCACCCGCGCCGGCCTTTCTCGTGCCCTGCCCGAACATCGCTCTCCGCCCTGCCCCGCCAGGTTTCAACGGAAAGAAAGGGTTACTTCTGGTTGGCCGCGAACCGCCCGTATTTCAGATCTTCGTTGACGATGTGGTGCTGGAGCCACTGGCGGAGCGTCTTCATCACCTCGGAGCCGAGGACCACGCCGCCGGACCGCACCTCGTCCCGCAATGAAGTTATCCGTTTTTTAAAAGTGGCATGGATCTGGCTATGGTCAACGAGCTCAGGATAGCCGATACCAGCCATGAAGGCCTCTTCGTCGGCGAAATGGTTTTCGGCGTACTCCACCATCGCCTCGACGGCCGCGAGCCGCGCCTCCCGCACCATCTCGACCCTGGAATGCATCAGGGCATCGTGCAGATCGTTGATCATCCCCAGCCATTTCCGGTGCTGCTGGTCAAGGGTGTCGTTGCCGACGGAGAACGACTCTTCCCAATCGATACGGGTCATGGCGCATTCCTCACGAGTAGTTGGCAAGCCAAAGAAAACTTCTCCTTTTTCATACCAGAAACGCTTCCTGCTGTAGAGTGTCTTTTCCTGCTTCGGCGAAAAGACCGTGTGCTCGGAATCGGTAAAACGAATCCCGCCCCGGGGCCTGGCCCCAGAGCCGCACGCCACCACCAGGGCGGGCGGCGCCGAAACCCAAAAAAATACGCTCAGGTCATTTGACGAGCCGCCCACTTTGCTGTACCCTCGCCACAGCGAGCAACCCCACCAGGCCGGTTCCGGCGGTCCGGTCATCCGGAAGAAACGGCTTTCCCACTGCCAGGTGCTGATTTGAAGTCCCTCCGTCTCCGCATTTTCCACAAGATCCTCATCGGCTACACCTTCTCGGTGGGCATCGCCGTCTGTTTCGGCGCTTACGTCCATCACCAGGTAGGCCAGATCATGGACAGGCAGCGGTTGGTGGAAATCGCCGACGACAGCAAGGAGCAGCTCCTCGAATTGCGCCGCAGTGAAAAAAATTACATCATTCGCCGCGACCCGCTTTACCTCGACAAGATCCATACCCTTATCACCTCCTTCCGCGCCACCCTGAAGGCGGCCGAGCCCGCCATTCTTGCGGCATTCAGCGCCGGCGACGCCCAGCGTCTCACCTCTTCGGTGCTGCTCTACTCCTCGCTGGTCGAGGAATTCGCCGCCAACCACCGGGAAACGGAAACCCTCACCACGGAGCTGCGAATCCTGGGCAAGGAAATCGAGCAACTGGTGCTCGACACCAGGGACCTCACCCGGATCCGGGAGCTTCTCGAAATCCGGCTGCTGGAGGAAGACTACATCCTGCTCATGGAAGGCGCCTCCTTCCGCGGCCTCAATGAACGCTTTAGCGCCTTGCGCGACTCCCTGGCCGCCGCCGATGCCTGCGGCGAACGTTGCGACCTCTATCTCGCCACCCTGGGCCGACTCTACAGCCGCAACCAGCGGGAAGGCACCTTGCTCGCCCGCATCCGGGAGGCTGCCACGACCATGGAAGAAATCGTCGACGCGGTGCGCAGGAGGGAGCGCGAGAATATCGCCGGCTATGTGCGGAGTTCCCAAAGGCTGCTGCTTGGCGCGCTGTTCACCCTCGCCGTCTTCGGCTCGCTGCTTTCCCTGTTTCTCTCGAAAATGATCTCGGCCCCCCTGCGCAAGCTCGAAGCCGCCGTGCGCCGGATCGGCGAGGGCGACTTCGACCTGCGCCTCGAGGAGAAGGGCGACGTCGAAACCGCCTCGCTGCAGAGCGCCTTCAATACCATGCTCGACACCCTGCACCTGTCCCGCCAGTCGCTGGCCCATTCGGTCCAGCTCCTGCAGGAGAAGGGGGCACAGCTGGTGGAGTCGGAAAAACTCGCCTCCATCGGCATTCTTGCCTCGGGGGTTGCCCACGAGATCAACAACCCGCTGACCAATATCTCGCTCACCGCCGAGATCGTCATGGAAAGCAGAAACAATCTGCCCGACGACGAGTTCCAGGAGCTGATGACCGACATCCTGATCCAGACCGAACGGGCCTCGGCGGTGGTCGAAAACCTTCTGGGTTATGCCCGCAGCGTCAAAGACAGCGGCAACGCCCTTCTCGACCTGCGTGACGTGCTTCGCCGAAGCGCAAGGCTGGTCGGCCATGAACTCAAACTCCGCAATATCGACCTCAGGCAACGGTTGCCCGCCGAACCACTCACCGTCCTCGGCAACCACGGAAAACTCGAGCAGGTCTTCGTCAATATTCTGCTGAACGCCGCGCATGCCATGGAAAACGGCGGCAGCATCACCCTCGGCGCCGTATCCGAAAACGAGGGGATGACCTTTGTCGTGGCCATCCAGGACACCGGCCCCGGCATCCCGGAAGAGAACCTGCGCTCCCTGTTCGATCCCTTCTTCACCACCAAAACGGCCGGCAAGGGCACCGGCCTCGGCCTCTACATCAGTTACGGTATCATCCAGGAACATGGCGGCAGCATAGCAGTGGCGAGCAAGGTTGGTGAGGGCACGACGGTCACCGTCCGGCTGCCGGCGGCCGACAGCGGTATGGAGGAGCAGACATGAAAAAGAAACTCAAAATATTCGTGGTCGACGACGAGCGGATCATCCTCGCGCGTCTGCGCACCGCGCTCGGCGCCGAGGGCTACGAAGTGGAAACCTTTAGCGAGGCCACCGCCGCCTACCGGGCGATGGCCGCCGAGCCGCCGCACATGGTGATCACCGACGTGCGGATGCCCGGCATGAACGGCATCGAGCTGCTCGAACGGGTGAAAGCGACCTCGGCCGTCACCGAGGTGATCGTGATCACCGGATTTTCATCCCTCGACGGGGCAGTTGAAGTTACCAAGAAGGGGGCTTTCCATTACCTTGCCAAGCCGTTCAAGCTCGAGCAACTCAAGGAAGTCGTCGCCCGGGCCGCCGACAAGGTGGAGTCAGCCCTCGAACAGGAGAAAGTGCGGGAGCGGCTCAACGCCGGCCGCCGTTTCCGCGAGATCATCGGCGAAAGCCCGGCCATGCGCAAAGTCTACGAAGTGATCGCCAAGATTTCGGCGGTGGACTGCTCGGTCATCGTCCAGGGCGAGAGCGGCACCGGCAAGGAGCTCATCGCCCGCGCCCTGCACCGGGAGGGACCGCGCGGCAAGAGCCCTTTCGTGCCCTTCAACTGCGCGAGCTTCACCGAAGAGTTGATGGCCAACGAGCTTTTCGGCCACGAAAAAGGTGCCTTCACCGGCGCCACCACTACAAAACAGGGGCTCATCGAGACCGCCCACCGCGGCACCCTGTTTCTCGACGAGGTGGCGGACATGCCGCTCTCCATGCAGGTGAAACTCCTGCGGGTGCTGCAGGAACGAAACCTGCTCCGGGTCGGCGGCACGGTGCCGGTACCCGTCGACCTGCGGGTGATCGCCGCCTCCAACCGCGATCTCAAACAGCTCGTCGCCGCCGGCCAGTTCCGCCAGGACCTCTTCTACCGGCTGAACGTGGTCTTCATCGAGGTGGCGCCGCTGCGCCAGCGCAAGGAGGACATCCCGTTGCTGGTCGTGCATTTCATCGCCAAGTACAACAAGCTCTTCAAAAAAACCATCCAGGACACGACTCCTGACTTCCTGCGCCTGCTGCTTGCCTACAGCTTCCCGGGCAATGTCCGGGAGCTCGAGAACATCATCGAGCGGGCCGTGGCCCTCGCCGACACCACCACCCTCACCGTAAAGGAACTCCCCCCCGACCTCTCCACCCTTTCCATCACCTCCCTCTCCTTCGACGGCATCCTCAGCCTCAAGGATTACGAAAACGACTATATCCGTACGATCTATTCCTACACCGGCAACAACCAGGTGCGTACCGCCGAGCTCCTCGGCATCTCGCGCACCACCCTGTGGCGCAAGCTCAAAGAGATGGGCGTCAACTCCTGAAATGTTCCAGAACTGAACACCTGATCCCTTCCCCGCCCGCCCCCTTTTCCTTTCCCTGACCCCTGCCCACCGTCCCGGCACCCGGGGCGGCGGCGCGCCGTTCCACGCCCTGCCCGCCGCATCAGCCCATCCTTTCGCCTTTTCCCCGTTTCTCACTGAAAAAATTCATAGATTTTTTTAACGCCCACCCGCTTGTTTCAAAACAGGACACTCCACCCCACCCCTGGACTACCAACTCATACCACTGAATTTACACACAAAAAGCACAATGGTGTTTTCTTCTGAAACACCTGGCCGCCTTCCCCCACCACCACAAAAAAACTCAACACTTCAAAATCATTAAACAAAAATCCATGGCACAGAGCTTGCCTCATGGATAGCGAAGCACGCACCGAACGCAGCAACCCTTCGTTGGAGAACACAATGCGGAAGACTTCGGTTGATTCCGGAAAGGTTGAAAAAATACTGGCAGCAGCGGGAAGCCTCGAAGGGCTCGACCATGCGGCCCTGCACGCAATCATGCTGGCCCGGCGCACGGGCATGAGCGCTTGCCTGCTGCTGGTGCGAAACACAGTGGAGGAGGGACGTAAAGACGAAACAAAGGAGAGAACGATCAATAAGAAATTCGAAGAGATACGCAAAGCCGGAGCGGCGGAGGGGGTCGGCATCGACTGCCATGTCGGCTTCGGCCTTTTCGTGGATGAAGTCGTCCGCCACCTGACCCAGTCCGACGCCGCCATCCTGGTGGTGAGCGAAGGATCCGACCGCCGCAGGCGGCGCGAGGAACTGCTCGAAATCGGCCGACGGACCCGACGCGAGGCAAAGGGGCAGGGCTCCCCGCCCCGCCAGTTGCTCATGGTCTCGCGCAAGGCCCCGCCGCCCGACTCGGACCCGGTCAGCACGATAACCTATTAACATCGAACACAAAAAAACAAGAGAGGAAAACAAACCATGTACCTGTATCTCCCTGTTGCGCTCACCAGCGTCAACGCCCTCATGCCGCTCGGCCTGGGGCTTGCCGTTGGGCTGCTCTCCGGCCTCTTCGGGGTCGGCGGCGGCTTTCTCATGACCCCGCTGCTCATCATGATGGGCATCCCGGCCACGGTGGCGGCGGCCACCGACAGCAACCAGATCGTCGCCGCCTCCGCCTCCGGCACCTACGCCCACTGGAAGCTCGGCAACGTCGACTTCAAGATGGGCTTCTACCTGCTGATCGGCGGCTTCGTGGGCGGCGCCGCAGGCGTCCATCTCATCAAGATCCTGCGGGCCACCGGTTCCGCCGACTTCCTTATCAAGATTACGTACGTGCTGATGCTGGGCATCGTCGGCGGCTTCATGTTCTTTGAAAGCCTCAACGCCATGAGGAAGGCCAAGAAAGCAGCCGGCGCCGAGAAGAAGGACACGGTCCCGGCAAAGAGCGGCGGCTTCCTCAAAGCCCTGCCCTTGCAGACCCACTTCGTAAAGAGCGGCGTCACCCACTCGGCGCTGGTGCCCTTCGGGCTCGGCGCCTTCGTCGGCGTACTGGCCGCGATCATGGGCGTCGGCGGCGGCTTCCTGATGGTGCCGGTGATGATCTACATGCTGCGCATGCCCATGCACGTGGTGGTCGGCACCAGCCTCTTCCAGATCATGTTCACCTGCATCGAGGTCACCTTCCTGCAGGCCACCCAGAACCACACGGTGGACTTCATCCTTGCCATCCTGCTGCTGGTGGGCTCGGTGTTCGGCGCCCAGGTCGGCACCGCGCTCGGCAAGAAGCTGCACGGCGAGCAGCTCAAAATCCTGCTTTCCGTCATCGTGCTGGCGGTCACCGTCAAAATCGTCCTGGAGCTGGTCATGGAGCCGTCTCTGCTCCTCGCTTACAAGGGAGGTCACTAATGAAAACTCTATTCACTAAACGGGTCGCCTGTTTCGCCGCCGCCATCGCAGCCGGCCTCCTGTTCTCCGTGGCCGGAGCCGCCACTTCCGCCCAGGCCCTTACCTGCACGGTGAGCCCCGACAAGGTGCCGGTGGGCATCACCTATCACGGCGCCAAAATCACGGTGAGCGGCGAGAGCCAGGCCGGCGACGAGCTCATCGTCAAGATCAGCACCGAGCCGAAGGAATCGCATCTGCGTTACATAGGCAAGGCGGCAAATCTGGTATGGATGAAACAGGGCGACATGACCTTCAAGAACGTGCCGGCGGTCTACCAGCTCTACTCCACCCGCGAGATCGACCGGCTCCTCGACAAACAGGCCCAGACCGCCGACCAGATCGGTTTCGCCGCCATCGAGGAAGCTGCCGAGATCGAGACCACCGCGCCCGACGCCGACCGTGCCAAATGGCTCGAGCAGTTCATCAAGTTCAAGACCTCGGAGAAGGTGTACAAAATCGAGGAGGGCACCATCACCCGCCAGCACGGCGCCAGCGGCGACCAGTACAGACTGGAGGCGGGCTGGCCCTACCAGGCATCTCCAGGTGACTACAAGGTCGAAGTTCTGGCGGTGCGGGACGGCTCGGTCGTCGACCGGGCCAGCACCACCCTCAACGTCGCCCAGGTCGGCGCAGTGGAGCAACTCTCCGACCTCGCCTTCAACCGGGCCGCCATCTACGGCGTTCTGTCGATCGTGGTTGCTCTGGTGGCAGGTTTCGGGGTCGGCGCCCTGTTCAAGAAAGGAGGCGGCGCTCACTGAGCCGCGAGCTCC
>JBFHWX010000154.1:0-7706 GCA_041599275.1 Desulfobulbales bacterium
CATGCCGTCGCCGCTGACCAGAAATAACGAGGCCGCCCATGGAACCGATCATCGACACCCAGCAGTTTCTGGCGCTTTCCTCCTTCCTCCACTACCAGCTGGCCGCCGAGCCGGTGAACTGGCGGGGCATTCTCAACCTGGTGCTGGAAAAGCCGCCGGAGCCGGCAAGAGAACAGGGGTTGGCCGCGGCCCTGGAATACCTGGGTGCCGCCTACGGCGACCAGAAACGGCGGCTGGGGCCGCTGGCCATCCTGCACCCGTTGCGCACCGCGGCGCTCCTGGCAAGAGCGGGGCAAGAAACGGCACGCCTCGACCTGCTCACCGCCCTCCTCCACGACAAGGGGGAAGACCTCACCCCGGCGGCGGACGGGGACCTGGAGCACCGCTTCCAACGGCTCCTCGAAGAGATCGGCAGGGAGGAGGGAGCGCGGCTCAACGAGCGGGTCGCCATCCTGGCCAAGGCCCCGGGCGAAACCTACACCGGCTACCTCGGCCGGCTGCTCGAAAAGGCGAAGCAGATACCGCCTCTCGCCACGGTGAAGCTCGCCGACCGGCTCGACAACACCTTCGACCTGCGCATCGACCTGCACGACTTCACCGACCGTTCCCGCGCCTTCCAGGTCATCTTCGACATCCTCTTCGCCAACGGCTACGGCGGCATCCCCTTGACCCAGCCCCATCCCATCGCCCGCAAGATCAACGGCGCCATGCGCCTCTACCAGCTCTACAAGAATGCGGTCTTCCTCTCCCTGCTGCGCACGGAAAAGATCCCCCTCGGGGAGACAACCGGCAGGCTCGCCCATTCCCTGGCGGTGGCCTCCATCCGCGAGGCCCAGTCCATCATGCTCCACATCTTCGCCTACCACCTGCGGCAGCCCGCGGCCCAGCGAACCCTGCTTCTGGAGGCCATGGAATACGCCCAGGCCGGTGGCCTCGAAGAGGTGCGGACCCAGGGCACGGCCTCTCTCGACGGCCTTTTCCGGACCTACTTCGTCCACGCCAGCCAAGCGGACAAGAAAAAGAACCTCGAAACCCTCTACCAAGACAAGCACCTCATGGGCCTTGCCGCCGTGGCCTTCCTGGCGGTGTTCGCCAACTTCATGAACGACCCCGCCTACGCCATCCGCGGCATCTCCCGGCACGGCCTGCAGCCCCAGCACTGACCGACGGCGCCCAGGACCACGCCTTTTTCCTTGCCGAAGCGGCGGGCACAACGGTATCGTCCTGGTCGAGGCAACGTGACTTCCCGCAAACTTTTTCCCCCGACGCCATGAGTCCCGACAAGATAACCCTGTTCACCCCCTATCCCTTCACCGTCGGCCAGAAGATCCGCATCACCGCCGGCCACCGGGCCGGCGACTGGCTGGTGGTGGCGGTCTCCGAGAAAAAGGTCACCCTGCGCTGCCCCGTCTCCCGGCGGGAATTCGAGTGGGACCGCTTCTGCTACCAGAGCGGCGAAAGCGACGGCCCCTGGCCCCTGCATGGTTGAGGCCGCCGGCATCTGGCCGGTAGCAAATGCTCAACCCATTGGACAGACGGCAAAAAAACCACCGGCAACAGCCACAAAGGTTGCATCGGCACCACAGGCAGGCTATTTTTCTGGGGAGTTGCTGCCAAGACCACGGCCTTGCCCTTTCTCCTTTCGCCGAGAGGCGCCGACCTCATCCCATGAAGATCTTCATTGACAACCTGCCCAAGGACACCAGCCGGGACCAGCTCGAGGAACTCTTCGCCCCCTACGGCAAGGTGTCCGGTGTCATTTTTTCCCGCTCGTTCACCGGCGAATTCACCGGCGTCGCCCTCGTCGAGATGGAGGACGAAGACAACGCCCGGGCCGCCATAGCCGCCCTGCACGGCCGCCAGTGGCAGGGCCACACCCTGCACGTGGACGAAACCGCCGAACGGGACGCCCTTGGCAGCCGCGGCGCCGACAAGCGCTCGAAGCGCTGGTAGCTCCTACTCCACCCGCACGTCCCCGAACCGACTGGCCTCCTTGGGCCCCTGGTAGAGATAGCGTTTGATCTTCTGGGTGGCCGTCTTCACGAAGGGTTCCTTGCGCTCCAACACCCGGCTCAGTCGCGAAGCCGGCGGCAATTCGTCGTTTACCTGCAGGCGCAGCTCGACCAGCAGGTCCTCGATGAATTCGGCCCGCTGCCGCGGGGTTCGGCCTTCGGTTTCCGCATCGATCAGGTCATAGTCACAATAGACCCAGGCCTCCAGCTTTTCGCCGTGCTCGACAACGATGGACTCCGCCACGTAGCGGTTGGCATTGATCTTGTGCTCGATGATCTCCGGATAGACGTTCTCGCCGTTGGCCATGACGATGACGTTCTTCAAGCGCCCCTTGATGTAGAGATTGCCGAGCGGGTCGAAAGAGCCGAGATCGCCGGTGGAGAGCCAGCCGTCTTCGGAAAGGACGGCGGCGGTCTCCTCGGGGTCGTTAGAGTAGCCCTGCATGACGTTCGGCCCCCGGGCCTGGATCTCCCCGACGCCGGTCTCGGGGTCCGGGTCGGCAAGGCGTATCTCCACGCCGGGCACCGGCTTGCCGCAGGAGGAAAGGGCCACCGTCGGGTCGTTCAGGGGACCGGCGGCCAGAAGCGGCGCCGCCTCGGTGAGGCCGTAGCCGACGATGAAGGGAAAGCGTGCCTCCCGCAGAAAACCCTCCACCTCCGGGTTGAGGGCGGCGCCGCCGATGGCAACGAGCTGCAGTTGGCCGCCGAAAAAGTCGATGAGTTTTTTCCCGGCCTGCTGGTGGAGAAAGCGCCGCAGGAGGCCGAATTTCATCATCTTCTGCAGCAGCGGCCGCTGGCCGAGCGCCGCCAGCACCCGTTTCTTGTAGATCTTCTCCATCACCAGGGGCACCACGCAGAGAGCGGTGGGCCGCTCGGCGGCGCAGATCTTCTCCAGCACCATGGGGGTCGGGGTGCGGCCGGCGTACAGGATCCGCGCCCCGGCGGCAAGGGGGAGCAGAAAACCGATGGTGAATTCGTAGGCGTGGGAAAGGGGCAGGATGGAGAGGAAGGTCCAGGTTTCGTCTACCTTCACCACCTGGGCAGCGGCCCGGGCGTTGCTGCAGAAATTGGCATGGGTCAGGAGCACCGCCTTGCTGTGGCCCGAAGTGCCCGAGGTATAGATGATCGACGCCAGGTCATCGGGGCCTAGGCCGGCTTTCTGGCCGAGATGGGCGATATCCTCCCCGTCGCTCGCCACCGGCCGCTCGAGAAAGGCGGCAAAGGTCTCTACCGCCGGCATGATGTCGCGGTCCACGGTGGAGTCGTCCAGGGTCACCACCAGACCGAGGGAGGAGCCTTGGAACTCGTAGACCCGATCGAGCTGGCGCTGGCTGGTGAACAGAATCCGGCTGCCGGACTGGCGGAGGATATGATGGACGTCGGCCTCGGGCAGATCGGGCAGAATGGGCACCACCACGCCGCCAAGGCTCACCGCCGCCAGGTAGGCAATCCCCCAGTTGCAGGAATTCTCGGCAAGGATCGCCAAGCGGTCGCCCTTTTCAATGCCCTCTTCCCGCAGCACCGCCGCCAGCTTGAGCACCCGGGCCGCCATTTCGCCATAGGTCAGTCCCGGCTGAAAGGCCACCGACATGGCCGGCCGCTCGCTCCTGGCCAGACAGGTGGTGGCAAACAGACTGGCAATGTTTTCCCCTTCTCCCTGCATATGCCGTTTCTCCCGCAAGTAGTGTACGCATCACATGGCACATGGCCCGCCTCGAGACCACAGACGTCGCCGCCCTTGAGTACTCCATTCCTGGCGATACATATAAAAAATTTATGCCACGGGCAATGCAATAATTCGCTGGCCCTCTCCAGCGAGTTCAGCACATAACACTCTCAACATATTGACATTATAACAAAAACAAACAAAACGCCGGCCGCCGGGCGGCCCGCAAAACCCCATGAAACCATTTTTCAACAACAATATGAAGATGATAGAACACAAAAAAAACTTGACATTACCCCGTCCATCCTTTTATTGCTGATGGTGGATTCTCTGAAAAATGGCACGGGTAGCCACCATCAGCCTTACTTCGACCGGAGCCGCGCGCCTCTCCATGAAAGCACACCGCCTGCCAACCATCGTCCTCGTCCTTCTTTTCCTCCTCCTTCCCCTTTCCATTGCCTCGGGAAAAAACCAAGCGGTCCCCGTGCTCAAGACCGTCCACAAATTCCGCCCCGACGGAACGGCGAAGGAGACCGCCCGCGACATCGAGGTCACCGAGGAGGAAGAGGCCAGGCTTTATGCCGCCACCCATCCCCAGACCACCGAGAAATCCGGCGATGAGCCGGGAAAAGTGGCCGTGCTCTCGGCCGGCGACACCAAGAAACGGCCGGCGACCAGCACTGCTCCCCGGGCCGTGGCCAAACTCGACGATACCGCCAAAAAGCGGCCCGACAGCCGGCCGCCGGCGGCTACCTCCAACGTGGAGCGAAAAATCTCCGCCGCCGCAGCCTACGTCATGGACGCCCGCACCGGCGCCACGCTCTTTGCCAAATCCCCCGACATTCCGCGCCAACCGGCCAGCACCATCAAGGTCCTCACCGGCCTTCTGGCCATGGAAAAGCTCAACAACACCGATCTGGTGCCGGTCAGCAAGCGGGCCGCCCACATGCCGCGCTCCAAGGTCTATCTGGCGGAAGGCAAAGCCTACCGGGCCAACGACCTGATCAATTCCGTGCTGCTCGCCTCGGCCAACGACGCCAGCGTCGCTCTGGCCGAGCGCATCGCCGGCTCTGAAGCTGCCTTTGCCAGGCTGATGACCCAAAAGGCCCGCGAGCTCGGCGCCAACAAGACGGTGTGCAAAACCGCCAACGGCCTCACCGCCCAGGGCCAGCAGACCACGGCCCGCGACCTTGCGGTCATTTTCAGCAAAGCGATGCGCAACCCGGAATTCGCCAACCGCATGGCCAAGGTCAAGGCCGACACCACCTTCGGCAAAACCCTGCGCAACCACAACAAGGCCCTGTGGCAGATCAGCGGCGCCGAGGGCGGCAAGACCGGCTTCACCAACGCCGCCCGCCAGACCTACGTGGGCAAGTTCAAACGCGGCAACGACGAAATCGTCGTCTCCCTCCTGGGCAGCGGTACCATGTGGAACGACATCGCCAAGCTGGTGGAGCACGGTTTTGCGGTCAAACGAAGCTCGACGGCAGCCAACCTGCCGGCCGCCGGCTTTGATACCGCACCCGACCACTCTCCGCTGGTGATGGCCCAAGGCGCAAGCCTGCCCCGCATGTAGGCTACGCTACCTCTACGGTTTTCCACTCAGCCGGCGAGAGCTTCTCGCCGGCTTCTTTTTTCATGCCGATGAACAGCAAGGAAACCCTCCGCCAGACCCTGACTTCCCGGCAGTCCGCCCTCCCGGGCGAGGCGGCCGCCGGCAATCGCGTCGCCCAGGCGCTCCGGGGGCTCGAGGCCTACCGGCAGGCAGCCACCGTTTTCTGCAGCCCGGCCCCTCTTCTCCTGCAAAGCCGGATCAACATCCTGGGCGACGGCAAGAACCTGCTGCTGCCCACTGGCGGCCTCAGGGACGGTTTTCTCCTGCTGGCGGCGGGCTCGGTGCCCTTCCGCCAGATCTCCTTTGCCGCCACTTCCCGCGGCGCCCAGCGCCACGGCCGCCCTCTCCGCCTCGGTGAACTCGCAGGCCTGGATGTCGGGCTTGGACTTACCGAGGCCCTGGCCGTCGACCACACCGGCCACCGCCTGGGAGACGGCAGCGGCTATTTCGATCTGGCCTGGGCGATCCTTGCCGAAGCCCATGCCCTCGTCCCCGGGGTCAAGGTATGCGCCGCCCTGGAAGAAGGAGAACTCTTCCCCGAACCACTCCCCACCGATGCCTGGGACATTTCTGTGGGCACCGTGCTTTACCCGGGAGGGGCTGTCCCCTGCCGGCAGGCCGAACCAGATCGCCCCCGCGTCCACTGGGAATATCTGGAAAAACGCCTGGTGCGCCGGATCAAACCGCTCTGGGAGCTGTATTGGCGTGAGGAAGAGAGAAAAAAGGAAGAAGAAAGAAGGGAGAAGGGAGAAGGGAGAAGTTTTTAGAAAAACCTGAATCCGCCAGCGTTCGACAACGGTGCAGACGCAAGGCGGCGACGATGTTGATTATCCTTTTGCGATATCAACGAGTTGGCAACGAAGCGAAGGGGCCGTTAGCGGGCGCCCGGAAAGGCGGCGCGGTGAATTCTTCCACCAATGGATTTAGATATTTCGCTTTGTTCTTGACATGTTACCCTGTCAACTCCTGCTGAGCCGGGATAACTTCAGGAAAAAACGAGAGCGGGCCTGAGCCACCTGCAGGCGGTGTGCTCCGGACCGTAAAGACGACCGGAGGACACCGCCCAAAATTTACAAATCAACCCGGCTCGCTCCGGCAGACCCGGGCATAGCCCCCGGGGTTGGAGGTGGAGGCCCAGAACACCCTGCCCTGCATGAAGTCGACGAACCACACCCCGCCGGGATGGCGGCGGTTGGCGGTGAAGATGAACGGCTGCGCCGGGTTGAATCTGCGGTGCAGATGCAGCCCTTGGTCGTGTTTCTTTTTTTAGAGCAACGACAGGGCCTCGGCCACCGAAGGCAGGCGCCAGTCGGCGTAACCGGCCCAACGCCGCTCGTTCAACGCCTTGACGTAGCGCTCCATCTGGACCAGGGTGCCGATTTCACTGCCGGCGGCCTGCCAGGTGAGGCCGTTGGCGAGATCGGTGACGGTCCGGCCATCACCGTTGTCAACCAGGAAGCTCGAGAAGTCGCCGGAGGGGTTCAGGCGGCTGTCAAAGAGCCCCCGCTCCCGGACATAGCCGGCGATCTGCTGGTCGCCGATCCGTTCGCCGCCCGCCGAAAGCCGCACTTTTTCCAGGCCAGGCCGCATCTCCCCGGCCCGGGGCAACCCCCAGTCGGTTTCCTGCTCCTGTTCTTCCTCCAACAGAGGAATAACCCGGCGAGGATCGAAACCATCCACCACGTTGTCGCGCAGCCACTGCTTCAGGCGGCCGTCGATGGCATAGGCCCTGTCGATGGAAACGGCCCTGCCCTGGGCCTGTACGCAACCATCGATCATTTCCTGGGGGGCGTCGATGCGGGCCAGCACCCGGGCGAACTTGATGCCGCGCTCCATCAGATAGAGCTGGGCCGGGCTGTCCCAACCATTGATATAAAAATAATAGTAACGCTCGCTCTTGCTGCGCACCCGCATGGAGCCGCCCCAGCTCTCGAAGATGGCAAAAGTATCGGCCGGAGTGAGATTCCAGTCGATGGCCTTCGGTTGGTCGGCCTGGAAGCCAAGTCGTTCGAACAATCCCATCAAGAACTCCTTTTCGAGTTGAATTTACCGCGCAGAGGGCGCGGTCCATAAAGAGATGGCGGCAGGTCGACCCTGTCCTTCCAGAAACCTGGTTTCAGCCGCGACTAAAAAAGTCTACCCCACGGGAAACAGGGCCGGACAGTATTAACCCAAAAGTATTGCCACTGTACCAGAAACAGTAATCACTATCAATTGAAAAATTATACTGGTACCTTTTGCACGCCAGGGTTTGCTCTTGGCCGGCCCCTCGGTGTATAGTCGGTATGGAGAATCCCCGAGACCGGCAACCGTCTTCCTGCTTTCCAGGCAATTTCCCAGCCCGCAGCAGCACGAAAGGACCCCCATGAACGATTTCACCAGCAGCCCGGGCCAACCGCTGCCCCTCGGGGCC
>JBFHWX010000155.1:0-7687 GCA_041599275.1 Desulfobulbales bacterium
ACCTTCGAGGTGCTGCTCAAGAGCTTCACCCTCAAGGAACGGGCTCTGCGGCAGCTAGCCGAGATCGTCCATGCCCTGGATCTCAAAGACGAGCGCTACCAGGTGCCGGAGGCCGAAGGCGTGGAAAGCATTCTGCAGGGCATCCGCAAGACGGCGGCGTCCGACCGCGAGGGTCTGGAGCGCGGTATGCAGGTCTTCGAGATGCTCTACCTTGCAAGGAAATAGCCGGTCACCCGCCTGGTAGTCCCACCCGGCGGGTTAAAACACCCAAAACAACCAAGGAGAACCAACATGCCCCCCACTGAAAAACATTTCGAGACCAGCCTGAAACGAACGGGCAAGGAGTACACCGAGCTGCACCGCTGGCTGGACGACCCCGAGCACAAGAACGAACGCCACGATTTCACCCGCATCTGGGAATTCGGCCCCCAGATCGCGGCCCAGCACGGCGAGGAAGGGGTGGCCGAATACATCGAGCACCTGCGCCAGGACATGGAAAAAAAATTCAAAAAAATCCGTAAGGAATACAAGGCAGCCATGCAGGACGCCTGCCGCTACTTCGGCATCGCCAGCCGGGAGGAGGAAACATGAAAAACGACTACACCATCGACCATGGGGATATTGACCTGCTGCGCCGGGCCGGCATGAGCCGGGAGGATCTCGAGCATTCCCTGCTGGTGGCCCGCAAGGCCCTCGACATCGCGCGCCGCACCGGGGCCGACCTCGATTTGGAACTGGTGGGCCGCGGCGCCCTGTTCCACGACCTCGGCAAGACGAAGACCCACGAGATCGAGCACGGCCGACTGGGCGCCGAGCTCGGTGCCTCCCTGGGCCTGCCGGAAGCGGTCTGTGCCATCATGGAGAAGCACATCAGGGGCGGCCTCACCCCGGCCGAGGCCACCGAACTCGGCCTGCCGGTGAAGGACTATACCCTGGCGCGCCTCGAGGAGCGGATCGTAATCTACGCCGACCGGCTGGTGGACATCATCCATGACGGGATTGTCACCATCGGCGAGGAGCTGGAAGCCGAAGAGCGATTTGTCGAAATCCTCGAGGAAAACCAGAAATACCGTAAAAACGAGCTGACCATGACCCGTTACCACGGTTACCACCAGGAGATCCAGGGACTTGTCGCCCGGCGCGGACAGATTCCTCACAAGGAAACCATCCAAACAACCATGGCCTGCGCGGCCTATGCGGAAGCGGGCGAGCCTTGTCCCCTCAGTCCCCGGGGCAACGAACCACCAGCGTCCGAGGCCGGCGAAAAACTGCTGATCAAAACCCTGGAAGATGATTTCGCCTGCGCCGCCTTCCACGAGCAGAACGAAAGCTGCCCGCTCTGCCGCGACGGCAAGGCAAAAGGCTGAGCCGGTGGTCCGCCCCTCCCCCTTTCTGCTGCTCTGCGCCGCAGGGCTCGCGGCGATCTTCAGCTCGACGGTCTCCAAGAGCCCGGTACTGCCGCTCTTTGCCCAGCATCTCGGCGCCGACCCGGCCGGCATCGGGCTGGTGGCGGCGGCTTCCGCCCTGGCCGGGGTGCTGCTCAGCGTGCCGGCGGGCCTGCTGGCCGACCGTTTCGGTAAAACACGGCTGCTGCTGGCGGCCTCCCTGGTCTTTGCCAGCGCCCCCTTCGGTTACCTGCTGGTGGCCAATACCGGCCAACTGGTCCTGGTCCGCCTCTACCACGGCATGGCCACCGCCGTCTTCGTACCGGTGGCCATGGCAATGGTGGCTGGCATCTCTTCAAAAGAGCGGGGTGAAAAACTGGGCTGGTTCTCCACCGCCACTTTGGCCGGCCGTTTTCTGGCGCCGCTCACCGGCGGTTTCGTGCTCGGCCTCTTCCCCCCCGCATCGGCCACCGGCTTCCGGGTGGTCTACCTTCTGTGCGGCGGTGCAGGCCTCACCGCCCTGCTGCTCGCTTTTCTTCTGCCGGCGAGCCCGAAAACGGATTGGGCCGGCCGCTCCTGGTCCGCCACCCTCGCCACCTTCCGGCATGTGGTGCTCCGCCCTGCCGTCATCCTCACCTGCATGGTGGAGGCCGGCATCCTCTTTGCCTACGGCAGCTTCGAAACCTTCCTGCCCCTGCACGTTCTGCAGCAAGGCGGCAACGCCGCCCAAGCCGGCATCCTGCTCTCCAGCCAGATCGTGGTGCTCGCCCTCAGCAAACCGGTCATGGGTCGATTCTCCGACCGCCACGGCCGCAGGCCGCAAATCGTCGGCGGCGGCCTGCTCGGCGCCCTCTGCATCGCGGGCTTCGCGCAAGCCGGGTCGTTTCCTGCCCTGCTCGCCCTGTCCATCGGCTTTGGGCTCTGTCTGTCGGTGGTCACCGCCGCCACCTCGGCCCACATCGCCGACCTGTGCGGCCCCGAGGCGAGCGGCTCGGCAATGGGCCTGCTCGGTTCGGTCATGGACATCGGCCACACAACGGGCCCGCTGGTTTCAGGAATGGTGGCGGCCCTGCTGGGCTTCGGCCCGGCCTTCATCGCCGCAGGACTTGTACTTCTCGCCCTGACCCTTGTCTTTTCAGGCTTTCATGGGACAGGCACCGGCAACAGCCAGGCGGCCGGCTGAACCGGCCTTACCCAGCCTCGACGGAGCCTGAACCGCCGCAGCGCGGACAGACCGGATCCTTCTCGCAGCGGCAGTCGTCGACCATGCCGTTCGGTCCCTCGTTACCGCGCCATTCCATGTTGCAGACACAGGTTCCGGGAACCACTTTGCTGCCTTTGCATTCGGGACAGACCATCTTTTTCTTGGGGCTCATGGTGTTACCTCCACGACAAGCGGATTACGCACGGCACCCACCGGTGCTGTTTACCGCAGCCCGGGGCGGGCGCCATGCAGGAACGTCTTTTTCCTGTTAAGGAAATCTATGCGTCAGGAAAACAAAAAGGTCAAGGCCCTGCCACCAACATGCCGGCGACAGGGCCTTGAAGAAGAGAAGGGAACGCCGGCTGCTCAGGACCGGTAGTCGGCGTTGATCTTGACGTAATCGATGGAAAAATCGCAGGTGTAGACCTCCGCCGCGGCCGGCCCGCCCTTGAGGTCGATGAAGACGGTGAAGGCCTTTTTCTTCAAGACCTCGGTGGCCGCCGCCTCCGCCTGCTTGCCCTGGCCCAGACCGTCGCGCACCATGAGCGCGTCGTCGAAGCCGATGTCCACCCGGTTGGGGTCAAAGGCCACGCCCGAGCGGCCGAGAGCGGCGATGATCCTCCCCCAGTTGGCGTCCTCGCCGAAGAAGGCGGTCTTCACCAGCGGCGAATTGGCCACGGTCATGGCCGCCTGTTTGGCCGCCGCGTAGTCTCTGGCGCCGGCAACCCGGATGGTGACGAGCTTGTTGGCGCCCTCGCCGTCGCGCACGATCTGCAGGGCCAGATCCCGCAGCACCGAACCGAGTCCGGCGCCGAAGGCGGCCAGGCCTGCCTGGTCGCTGGTGGTAATCTTGCGGTTGGCGGCAGCGCCGTTGGCCAGCACCAGCACCGTGTCGTTGGTGGAGGTGTCGCCGTCCACGGTGATGGCGTTGAAGCTGCCTTCGACCCCGGCGGCGAGAAGCTGCTGCAGCGCCGCGGCCTCGATGGCGGCGTCGGTGACCACAAAGGAGAGCATGGTGGCCATGTTGGGCATGATCATGCCGGCGCCCTTGGCCATGCCGAATATCTTTATCTCCTGGCCGTCCAGGACCACGGTGCAGCTGGCGGTCTTCGGCACCGTGTCGGTGGTCATGATCGCCCGGCTCACCTCCTCGAACCCCTCCGGCCGCAACTTGGCGACCAGCCCCGGAATCGCCGCCTCGAAGCGGCTGACATCGAGCTGCTCGCCGATCACCCCGGTGGAGGAGACCTGCACCAGATTTTCATCAATACCAAGCTCCCGCGCCAGCAGGAGGCTGGTCTGGCGAGCGGTTCGCATGCCGGGCTCGCCGCTGCAGGCGTTGGCGATGCCGGAGTTGACCAGGATCGCCTGGGCCCGGCCGGAGCGGATGCGCTCCATATCGAGCAGCACCGGCGCCGCCTTGACCAGACTGGTGGTGAAAACGCCGGCCGCCGTGGCCGGCCGGTCGCAGGCGATGAGGGCGAGGTCGAGCCGCTCCTTCTTGCGGATGCCGGCGGCCACCGCCGCATAGCGAAATCCTTCGATAATCATGAAGTTCTCCGTTTGTTGTGGAACTGTTCCGAAAAACCGTGCCCGGTCCGCCTCAGCGGCCGATGCCCTTCAGCACCAGGCCGGCCACCACGCCCCAGACCAGGGTGAAGAAGACCGCGAAGAGCGGCGCCGTGGCCCCCAGCTTCAGGCCGTAGAGGCCGGCCCCCATTTTCGGGAAGATCAGGTAGAGCATCACCAAGAGCGGCCCGATGGAGAGCAGCATGCCCTTCCGCACCGGACGCGAGTTCCAGAACGGCAGCAGGAAGAGCAGCCCCCAGAGGGCGCTCATCGCCAGCCGCGGCAGCAGCCATTCCGCGCTGAGCTCCGGGGCCATGCGGAAACCCAGGGCCCGGTTGATGCCGGCGGCACCACTGGCCCAGAGCCCGAGGCTGTTGGCCAGGCCGCCCAAGAGGCCGGCCAGCAGGGCGCGAAAAATCTTCAAAGGAAAGAATCTCCTGGTCTTTTAAACGTTTGAACGGTTTGAACGGCTTGAACAGTTCAAACGACGCATCAGGCCGCCTTGCCGCAGCAGCGCTTGAATTTTCGGCCGGAACCGCAGGGGCAGGGGTCGTTGCGGCCGACCTTGTCGCCCTCGCGTTCCACCGGCGCCTGCTGGCTGGCCGCTTCCTCGCTGCGCCGGAGCCACATGGCCTGTTCCTGCCGTTCCCGCCGCTCGCGCTCGCGGCGCTCCACGTCCTCTTCCTGGGCGGGCTGCAGCCGCAGCAGAGTGCCGATGGTCTGTTCCCGCACCCGGTCGATCATGGCGGCGAACATCTCGAAGCCCTCGCGCTTGTATTCGTTGAGCGGATTCTTCTGGCCGTAGCCCCGGAGCCCTATGCCCTCCTTCAGGTGGTCCATGTTGAGGAGGTGCTCCTTCCAGAGCGTGTCGATGGTCTGCAGGAGCACGATCCGCTCGAGGTAGCGGAAGGTTTCCTCCCCGAAACGCTCCAGCTGCTCGTCGCGGGCCGCCCGCACCCGCAGGCGCAAGGCCTCGAGGAAACTCTCGGCGCCGAACTCCCGGCGCTCGGCCTCCTCCCAGACCAGCTCGCGGCCAAAGAGATAGAGGCCGCGTTCCCGCAGCCCCTGCCAGTCCCATTCGGCAGCCTCATTTTTCTCGTCGACCACGTCGGCGGCCACCGACTCGACGAGATCGTCGAGCATCTCTTCGATCACCCCGTGCACCGAATCGCTCTCCAGCACCTCGCGGCGCTGGCGGTAGATGACCTCGCGCTGCTTGTTCATGACGTCGTCGTACTCGAGCAGGTGCTTGCGGATATCGAAGTTGTGGCCCTCCACCTTGCGCTGGGCGTTCTCGATGGCGCGGCTGATCATGGTGTGCTCGATGGGCTCGTCCTCGGTCATGCCGAGCTTTTCCATGATGCCGGCGATGCGGTCGGAACCGAAGATGCGCAGCAGGTCGTCCTCGAGCGACAGATAGAAGCGCGAAGAACCGGGGTCGCCCTGGCGGCCGGCACGGCCGCGGAGCTGGTTGTCGATGCGGCGCGACTCGTGGCGGCTGGTGCCGAGGATGTGGAGGCCGCCGAGATCCGCCACCCCTTCGCCGAGCTTGATGTCGGTGCCGCGGCCCGCCATGTTGGTGGCGATGGTCACCCGCCCCTTCTGGCCGGCCTCGGCAATGATCTCGGCCTCGCGCTCGTGGTGCTTGGCGTTCAGCACCTCGTGCTTGATCTTCTCCTTCTTCAGCAGGGCCGAGAGTTTTTCCGACACGTCGATGGAGATGGTGCCCACCAGCACCGGCTGGCCCTTTTCGTGCAACTCGCGGATCTCGCGGACCACGGCCCGGTACTTGGCGGCCACGTTCTTGTAGACCACGTCGGCGTAGTCCTGGCGGACCATCTGGCGGTGGGTGGGGATGATCACCACGTCGAGATTGTAGATTTTTTTGAATTCCGGCGCCTCGGTGTCGGCGGTGCCGGTCATGCCGCCGAGCTTCTCGTACATCCGGAAATAGTTCTGGAAGGTGATGGAGGCGAGCGTCTGGTTCTCGCGCTGGATCTTCACCCGCTCCTTGGCTTCGAGCGCCTGGTGCAGGCCGTCGGAATAGCGCCGGCCCGGCATGGTGCGGCCGGTGAACTCGTCGACGATCACCACCTCGTCGTTGGAGACGATGTAATCGACGTCGCGCTGGAAGATGACGTGGGCCTTGAGCGACTGGTTCAGATGGTGGAGAAACTCGACGTTCTTGGGATCATAGAGGTTGTCGACTCCCAAGAGCTCCTCGCCGAAGGCCACTCCCTCCTCGGTGAGCGACACCGAGCGGGCCTTCTCGTCCACCGTGAAGTGCACCTCCTTCTTAAGGGAGGGCACCGCCCGGTCGACCACGGCGTAGAGTTCGGTGGACATGTCGGCGGGACCCGAGATGATCAGCGGCGTGCGGGCCTCGTCGATGAGGATGGAGTCCACCTCGTCGACGATGGCGTAGTAGAAGGGGCGCTGGCAGAAGTCCTGGAGGTCGAACTTCATGTTGTCCCGCAGGTAATCGAAACCGAACTCGTTGTTGGTGCCGTAGGTGATGTCGGCGCCGTAGGCCGCCTTGCGCTCCTGGTCGTCGAGACCGTGCAGGATGCGCCCGGTGGTGAGCCCCAGGAAATTGTACACCCGGCCCATCCACTCGGAGTCGCGGCGGGCCAGGTAGTCGTTCACCGTCACCACGTGCACGCCGCGGCCGGCCAGGGCGTTGGTGTAGACCGGAAGCGTCGCGCAGAGGGTCTTGCCCTCGCCGGTTCGCATCTCGGCGATCTTGCCCTGGTGCAGCACGATGCCGCCGACCAGCTGCACGTCGTAGTGGCGTTCGCCCAACACCCTGCGGGCCGCCTCGCGGGTGACGGCAAAGGCCTCGGGCAGCAGGTCGTCGAGGCTCTCGCCCTTGGCCAGCCGCTCGCGGAAGGCAACGGTCTGGGCGGCGAGCCCCGGGTCGTCGAGCTTCTGGATCTCCGGTTCGAGACTGTTTATGCGCTCGACGATGGGCCGGATGCTCTTCAGCACCCGCTCGTTCTTGCTGCCGAAAACCTTGGTCAATAGAGTTCCTAACATCAGGCAAACACTCCGTGGTCGGTGAAACGGATTTGGGGTCGCGAGAGACGGAAAAAGTCCGCGGCCGATGGCAGAAGGCGATCAGGTTGCAGGAACCTCGCCTTCCCAGATGAGCGCTTCCTCGTTGCAGTCCGGGAACTTCGAGCAGTTGATGCAATCGCTCCACACCTTGTGGGGCAGAGCGCTCTTGTCGATATCCTTGAAGCCGAGCTTCCTGAAGAAACCAGGCTGGTAGGTAAGGGTGAAGACCCGGTTGATCCCGAACTCGCCGGCCTCCGCCAGGCAACTCCGCACCAGCTCACGGCCGATTCCGGTCTTCTGATAGGTATCGGCCACGGCCAGCGAGCGGATCTCGGCCAGGTTCTCCCAACAGATGTGGAGCGAGCAGACCCCGGCCAGTTTCTCGACACCATCCACCTCCACCACATACACTTTAAAATCCCGGAGATGGTCGTAGAGGGAACTCAGGGAACGGCCGAGCAGCAAATCCTTG
>JBFHWX010000156.1:0-7628 GCA_041599275.1 Desulfobulbales bacterium
GCGAAGGTGGCGAGCATCGGGAACATCATCCGGGCGCCTTCCTTGCCCATATTATCGGCCATAAAGCCCTCCATGCCGGCAATGATCGCTTCCCAGAAGTTCTGGCCCTTGCCGGGGATCATCTCGATGCGCCCCAGGGTGAGCTTCGGCACCACGATGAGAAAGGCCATGACCAACCAGGTATAGGTCATGTGGGGGGAAACCAGCTTAGCGATGATTCCTTCGCCCACCGGTCCGTGGGGGACCGGTGCTCCCAGCATCTCGAGGAGTACTGAGATGAAAAGTATTGGATGTTCCATGCTACGATGCCTCCTTCGCGGTGAAATACATTCTTCGGGCGGCGTCCAGGACGGTGATGCAGATCGACAGCAGCACCGAGGAGAGCCCGACCAGTAACCCCATGGGGTGCACGACCCGGAACTTCACGAGCACAAAAAGCAGTGCGGCGAGAAGAGCCAGCCGTACGTAGTACTTCATCAAAAAACGCGCCTTGGCCGAGTCGAGCGGCCCGCTTAACACCCGGGTGAGATCCCGGCGCAGCAGGTCGAAGCTCAGGTTGGCCAGCACCCCGCCCACCAGTACCGAAACGGCCACCGGCGGAGTGAAGAAAAACAGGGCGCCGCAGGCGAGCACGGCAAGGACCAGCCAGTTGGCCACCCGCACCCTGGCCAGGGAAAACAGTTCCTGATGGGTGGTGCCGGACAGCTCTTTCACAGATCCTTGCGCCTGGTCAGCATATAGAGGTTCTTGAAGCCGGCGGCGATGCCGAAGGCCAGAAAGATAAAGGTGAACCAGGGTGACGTCCGGCCGCCGAACAGTCTGTTGTCCAGGAAATACCCGAAGCCCAGACCAATGAAGATGCTGGCGGCAAAGGCGATACCGATGGTCGAGAACTCGCCCAGCAACCGCATGAATTCCTTACGTGCGCCGGACATGTTTCCTCCCTTTCCCTCTATTGATTTTGCCCCCTGTTGCAGGCAAAACCGAACCATTGAGTATCACGCGACCCATGCAAAGTCAACGTATTTTTTGCTATTTCGAGATATTTTTGAATGAGGATTCAGTCTTTTCCAGGGCTTGCTGGAGCTCTTCGCTGGACTGGGCGGCGGAGATAAAGGCGGCCTCGAACTGGGAGGGCGCCAGCCACACGCCCTGGGCCAGCATTTCCCGGAAATGCCGGCCGTAGAGGGCGGCGTCGGCCCGCATGGCGCTCTCGAAGTCAGTAACCGGGCCGTCGGTAAAGAAGCCGGTCATCATGGAGCCCACCCGGTTGAGGGTGACGGGCATGTATCTTTTGGCGATGCCGGCCAGTTCCTCGGCGAACCAGGTGGCCTTGGCGTCGAGATCCTCGTAGAAGCCAGGCTGGCGCAGGACCTTGAGGGTGGCGATGCCGGCGGCCATGGCCAACGGGTTGCCGGAGAGGGTGCCGGCCTGGTAGACCGGGCCCACCGGCGAGATGTGGTCCATGATCTCGCGCTTGCCGCCATAGGCCCCCACCGGCAGGCCGCCGCCGATGATCTTGCCGAGGCAGGTGAGGTCGGGCATGACGTTGAACCTGGCCTGGGCGCCGCCGTAGGAAAGGCGAAAACCGGTGATCACCTCGTCGAAGATGAGCACGATACCCCGCTCGGCGGTGAGCTCCCGGAGCTTTTCGAGGAAGACCGCTGCCGGCGGCACCACGCCCATGTTGCCGGCCACCGGCTCGACGATCACGCAGGCGATGTCGAGGGAGTCGTCGCGCAGGGTCTTTTCGAGAACTTCCAGATTGTTGTAGGGAATCGACAGGGTGTTCTTGACGATGTCCTCGGGCACGCCCGGCGAGCCGGGAATGCCCAGGGTGATGACGCCGCTGCCCGCCTTCACCAGGAAGGAGTCGGCATGCCCGTGGTAGCAGCCGTCGAACTTGACCACCACCTTGCGGCCCGTGTAGCCGCGGGCCAGACGGATGGCGCTCATGGTGGCCTCGGTGCCGGAGGAGACGAAACGCACCTTTTCCACCGACGGCAGGGCCTCGATCACCAGTTCTGCAAGCTCGATCTCGGAAGGTGTCGGCGCTCCGTAGCTCGTGCCCTTATCCAGGGCCTCGCGCACTGCGGCGGCAACCTCCGGGTGGTTGTGGCCGAGGATCATCGGGCCCCAGGAGCAGACGAAGTCGAGGAAGCGGTTGCCGTCAACGTCATATATATGGGCACCGTCGGCCCGGGCCACGAACAGCGGGTCGCAGCCCACCGATTTGCAGGCCCGCACCGGACTGTTGACGCCGCCGGGGATCAGTTGCTGGGCCTTGGCGAACAAACTCTTCGATTTTTCGGTATTCATGGGCATCTCCTGGAGGGCTGAAAGCGGTACGATGGACTTTTTACCAGTCCATCAAAAATATGACGGTTTTCTTCATATATAGGGTTGGCGGGAAGCCGGACAGCATCGGCGCGAATATAGCACGGCCTTTCAAACTCTGTCAAACCCGGACCGCCGGCCCTGAAAAAAACCATCACCTGGCGGCCACCCAGGGGCCGCCAGCCGCCACCCGTACCAGCGCGTCTTTTCCCTTGTCATCCCCCTGAGCACCCGGTATGATTGTGCTGGCCCATGCGGCACCGACAGACCGACACAACACCTTAATATAACAACATATTCAGGAGAAAACCATGGCCAGCGACAAAGTGAAGCAGCTCTCCGACGCCGATTTCGAAGCCACCGCACTGAAGGGCGACCTGCCCTGCCTCGTCGATTTCTGGGCTCCCTGGTGCGGGCCGTGCAAGGCCATCGGCCCGGTGATCGACGAGCTGGCCGCCCAGTATGACGGCAAGGCGGTGATCGCCAAGATGAACGTCGACGACAACCCGGCCACCCCCGGCAAATACGGAATCCGCGCCATCCCCACCCTGATCCTGTTCAAGGGCGGCCAGATCGTCGAGCAGGTCACCGGCGCCGTCGGCAAGACCCAGCTCGAGGCCATGCTGGCCAAGGCCCTGTAGAACCAACGCCGCCCCCCCTTTTCCCTCATCTCTCATGCAGGAAGCGGACTACCAGCTCATCATCGTCGGCGGCGGCCCGGCCGGGCTCGCCGCCGGTCTCTATGCCGCCCGTGACCGGTTGCGTGTGGTGCTCGTCGAAAAGGGCGCGGTGGGCGGCCAGGTGATCACCACCGACTGGATCGACAACTACCCCGGGTTCCCCGAGGGCATCTCCGGCTTTGACCTGATCGACAAAATGGCTGCCCAGGCGGCCCGCTTCGGCCTTGAAACCCGAAACGGCAACGTGGTGCGCATGGAGCTCGAGGGGCAGCCGAAAAAACTGCACCTCGAAGACGGTACCGTGCTCACCGCCCAGTCGGTGCTCCTGGCCACCGGCGCCCGGCCGCGGCTTCTTGAGGTGCCCGGCGAACGGGAGCTCACCGGCAAGGGTGTTTCCTACTGCGCCACCTGCGACGGCCCCTTCTACCGTGATCTCGAAATCGCCGTGGTGGGCGGCGGCGACACCGCCATCCAGGAGGCGACCCACCTCACCAAGTTTGCCAGCCGGGTGCACGTCATCCACCGCCGCGACACCCTGCGGGCCACCCGGGTCCTCCAGGAAAAGGCCCTTGCCAACGACAAGATCACCTTTATCTGGGACACGGTGGTGGAGGGGATCGAAGGCGAAACCGAGGTGACCGGGCTCCAGCTGCGCAACACGGCGAACGGCGAGACCCGGGTGCTGCCGGTGGCCGGCGTCTTCATTCTGATCGGCACCATCCCCAACAACGAGGTCCTTCCCCTTGACAGCCTGCAGGCCGACGAGTACGGTTTCATTCCCACGGACCAGGAAATGCGGACCGCGTTGCCGGGAGTGCTGGCGGCCGGCGACATCAGAAGCAAATCGGTACGCCAGGTGGTGAACGCCGCCGGCGAAGGAGCGGTTGCCGCGATCAGCGCCGAAGACTATCTGGGCGGCCTGGAGTGACCTCCCGGCCCGCTTTTTACCCTATTACCACACAGGACCTCGCCCCCATGGCCACGCACCCCCGCAACGATCATTTCTCTCCCTGGCGCCTGGCGCGCCTGCTCGCCGTTGCCGGCCTGCTTGTCCCCCTGGCCGGCTGCGCCACCATGCCGCGCTCGCTGTTCGATCTGTTCAAATCGCCTTCCTACCACAGCGAAGCGCCCGACGTTCTGACCCAGAAGGGCCTCGATCACTTCAACCGCGGCCAGTACGACACCGCCCTCGAGATCTTCGAGGCGGTAAAGAGCAACCACCCCTTCAGCACCTTCAGCCTGCTGGCCGAACTGAAGGCCGCCGACTCCAATTATTACCTCGGCAACTACATCGAGGCCCACGCCCAGTACGAGGAATTCGAGAAGCGCCACCCCACCAACGAGGCGGTGCCCTACGTGCTCTTCCAGATGGGCATGTGCCACTACCGGCAGATCGGCACCGTGGACCGCGACTACGAAAGCGCTCACCTGGCGGTGCAGGCCTTTGCCCGGCTGCTGCGCACCTTTCCCGACACCCCCTACACCGACGAGGCCCAGGCCCGCATCAAGGCGGCCCGCGACTTCCTGGCCCAGCACGAGTACTATGTGGCCTCCTTCTACAACCGCACCAAGTCGTACTCCGAGGCGGAGGGCCGGCTCGAGTACCTGCTCAGCCAGTACCCGGAAACCAGCGTCGCCGGCCCGGCCCGGGAGATGCTCGAGGCCATCAAGGCGGGCAAACCCCTCAAACGGCGCTGGATCCCGAAGCCATCCCTGCCGAGCTGGGACATCTTCTCCGGCCTGAAGCCGGGGCCGGTGAACTGACCGCCGCTACGGGGCCTGGCCACCTGAAAAGGCAGGCCCGGCCCCCTGGTCACCGACCTCAGGCGGCCAACTCTCCGGTTCCCGCCTGGCCGAGGGAAACCTCCATCGCCCGCACCGGGCAGACCGCCACGCAGAGCCCGCAACCGCTGCACTTCTCGGCGTCGAGCAGAACGCTCATCTCCGGCCGCTTTATATACAGCGCGCCGGTGGGACAGATGCCGGTACAGGCGCCGCACTGAAAGCAGCGCTCCTCGTCGCGCTTGACGCTGCCCACCAGGCTCTCGGCCTTCACCCCCAGATCCCGCAGGTACTTGAGGCCCTTGTTGATGTTGGTTTTGTGGCCGCGCATCTCGAGGACCATCACCCCTTCGTGCTGGGGCAGGATATCGGCCTTGAGGATGTTGAACTCCACGTCGTAGGTCTTGACCAGCTTGGAGATGATCGGCTGGTCGGTTATTTCCTTCGGGAACTTGAGCAGATAAATTCGCGCGTACACCTCTTCACACCTCTAGGTCTGGTTCTTTTTTCCTGCGGTGCCGCCCCACAGGGGGCCCGCACCTTCCACAACCGGGGCGGCTCCCGCCCCGGCCCATCTGTCTCAGCTCTGCCGCCCGGCAAACCGCCGGTCGAGCTTCTCGAGCAACTCTCCGATCGGCGCCGCCGTGTCGAGCTCCAGCACTTCCGCGGCCTCCAGCTCCGTGGGCGGCTCGAAGCGCTGCCGCTGCAGGAGGTAGACCTCCCAGCGGCCGTCGGACACCGCCTGGGGGTCACGAAGCCGTTCCTCCATGCGGCGCCGCATGATCTCTTCTTCGCAACGGCAGAGCACGAAGCGAAGATCGGCTCCGTGCCCGGCGGCGAGAAGCCGCAACCGGTCGCGCTCGGCCCGGGCCTGGTAGGAGCCGTCGAGCACCACCGAGCGGCCGGCGGCAAGAAGCGCGGCGGCAAGTTCGAGAAGCCGGTCGTAGGTGCGGCGGCTGAACTCCGCCGTGTAGATGCCGCCATCCACCGCTTCCCGCTGCGGCGTCTCGGGCGCCAGCCCGGCCAGTTCCTTGCGGACCCGGTCGGAGTTGTGGTAGGCAAGGCCATGGCGGCCGGCCCAGGCCGAGGCCAGGGTCGACTTGCCGCTGGCGATCAGCCCGAAGAAGACGTAGAGCACAGGCCGCCGCTCAAGATCCGGCATAGCGTTCGGCAAGCTGGAAATACCGGGCGGCCTGTTCCTGGCACCTGGCACGGGTGGCCTCGTCGACCTCGGGGGCGCTGGCGGTGAACAGGCCTATCTTGCCGCGCACGTAAGCCCGGTAGCATTTGTAAAAGTTCAGCACGGTGTCCAGGGTTTGGTCGCCGGACCGGGTTGCGAAGCGCTCGATGAAATGGTCGGAGAGCCCGGCAAGGCCGTGGAAGTCGAGGTCCATGGCCAGAAAGGCCACGTCGCTGGCCACGTCGCAGCGCCGGAAACGCTCGTTGAACTCGATGCAGTCGAAGACATGAACCTGGTCGTTGTCCAGGCAGATATTGGCGGAATAGAGGTCACCGTGGCAGTCCCGTACCCGGCCGGCGGCGATCCGGGCGTCGAACAGCTCCTTTCGGGTCAGGAACTTCCGGGCATAGCCGGTGATCTTCTCGAACTGGGCCGGACCGAGCGCCGGGCCGCCGACAAAACCCTCGGTCTGCTCGAAATTCTCGAGCACGTTCACCGCCACCGCTTGGGCCCGTCCGAACTCCCGCACCGCTTCATCGCCGGCGGCCGTTTCGTAGAACGGGATGAGCACCTCGACGATGCGGTCGAGCATCTCCCGGCTGAGCTCGCCCCTGCGGATGACCTCGCCCATCATGCCCTCCTCGGGCATGCGGCGCATCTTCACGCCGTATTCTATTACCCCAGCCGATTCCTCGCCCCCCTCCTCGAGGTGCAGCCCGCCTTCCTTCTCCGCCACCCGGACCAACCCCAGGTACACAGTGGGGCAGAGCCGCCGGTTGAGACGGAGCTCCTCGCCGCAGAAATGCCGGCGCCGGGCCAGGGTGGTGAAGTCGAGGAAACCGAAATCCACCGGTTTCTTGAACTTGTAGACAAAATCGCCGGCCAGCAGCACGTAGGAAATGTGGGTCTGCACCAGGCGGATCTCAGCGGCCGGATGGGGATAGCTCGCCGGATTCCGGAGGTGGCGGACGAAGGGGGGAAGAATGTCGGCGCTCATGAAAATCCTCTTTGCCGGATTTCAAAAAAAGTCGGAAGTGCACCGGAGTCAATGAACCTGCCGGTGGACGGAGGCACCACTCTACCAGAATATCCGCGCCCCCGCAAAATCCTTTTGAACCGCCGCTTTCCCCGCCATGGGGCAGGGCTTTCGCCCGAGAGCCGCAAACCGCCCAATTTTCCGGTTTGCGCCTGCCGGAGGACCCTGTATATTGTTTGGTTTCCCGGCACCATGCCGTAGCGTGATTCTTCTTCGCCACCCGCGGCGATCAGCGTTTTTTTCCCAAAGGAGCGATCCGAAGCCATGACCAGAACCATCCGCTTCCTGCCCGACAACATCACCGCCCAGGTTGACGAGGGCGAGAACCTCCTGTCCGCCGCCGCCGCGGCGGGCGTTTACATCCACGCCTTCTGCGGCGGCGACGGCGTCTGCGGCAAGTGCAAGGTGGTCATCGAGGAAGGCGAGGTCTCCTCCGAGCCCGCCGCCCGGCTCAAGAAGGACGAACACGAGCGCGGTGTGCGCCTGGCCTGCAAGGCGCAGGTGAAGAGCGACCTGGTGGTCCGCATCCCGGACACGGTGAAAGCCGACGGCACCGCGCTGAAACGCAAGCCGAAAACCACCCGCTCCATCTCGGCCCGCTCCCTCGACACCC
>JBFHWX010000157.1:0-7585 GCA_041599275.1 Desulfobulbales bacterium
ATGTCCACCGGCGAGCTCCACTTCAGCTCGGCTCCGTCGCCACTGTCCGGCTGCACGTCGGCGGGCCGGATCTGGTTGCCGACGCAGAGGATGGCGGCCCGCTCGATGGCGTTTTCCAGCTCCCGGACGTTACCCTCCCAGGGCAGGCTCATGAGCAGACGGATGGCGTCCTCGGAGATCTCGAGCCCCGGCTTGTTGAGATTGCGCGCGCACTTCTCGACGAAATGGGCAGCCAGCATGGGAATGTCATCCACCCGCTCCCGCAGGGGCGGCATGTGGATATGCACCACGTTCAGCCGGTAGTAGAGGTCTTCGCGGAAACGGCCGTGCTCCACCTCATCCTTGAGATCCTTGTTGGTGGCGGTGACGATCCGCACGTCGACGGAAAGCGGCTTGGTGCCGCCCACCCGCTCGAAGGTCCTCTCCTGCAAAACCCGCAGCAGTTTGGTCTGCAGCGGCAGCGGGATATCGCCTATCTCGTCGAGAAAGAGCGTGCCGGTGTCGGCCAGTTCGAACCGCCCCTTGCGCAGGGAAGCGGCGCCGGTGAAGGCACCCTTCTCGTGGCCGAAGAGCTCGCTCTCCAGCAGCGTGTCGGGCAGAGCCGCGCAGTTCACCGAGATGAACGGCATCTTCTCCCGCGGCGAGTGGATGTGGATGGCCCGGGCCACCAGTTCCTTGCCGGTGCCGGACTCGCCGGTGATCAGCACCGAGGCCGGGGTCGGAGCCACCTTTTCGATGAGCCGGTAGATCTGCTCCATCTTGGCGCTCTTGCCGACGATGCTGGCAAAACCGAAGCGCACCCGCATCTCGCTGCGCAGCCGCCGGTTCTCCCGAAGCACCCCGTAATGCTCAACCGCCTTGTTGATGGAAACCACCAGGGCCTCGTTGTTGAAAGGCTTGGTGATGTAGTTGAAGGCTCCGGCCTGCATGGCGGTGACCGCCTTCTCCACCTCGCCGAAAGCGGTGATCATGATCACCGACAGGTCGCGGTTGAACTTCTTCACCTCCTGAAGCAGCTCGATGCCGTCCATGCCGGGCATGCGCATGTCGGTGATGACCAGGTCGACGTCGTTGGTCTTCACCTTGTCGAGCCCCTCGGAGCCGCTGGAGGCGGTGAGTACCTCGAATCCCTCCTCCTGGAGGATTTCCGAGAGCACGATGAGGTAGTTGGGTTCGTCGTCGACAACCAGTATCGTATGCATTTCAAAAAGTACCAGATTGTTTTGAGCCAGAAGCGGCAGCCAGCCGGTCGCGCAGGGCGACGAGCAAGCGGTAGGGAACCCGCACCGTGGTCCGGCTCCCCCCCAGCATCACCGACGAGCGCCGGCCCTCGCCGTGAAAATCGGTGCCGCCGGTGACCAGCAGGCCCAGTTCGCCGGCGAGCTTGAGAAGCCGGCTGGTGAGTGGTGCCGAATGAGCCGGATAATGGACCTCCACCCCGGCAAGCCCCTGTTGCCGCAGCTCGACGAGCAGTTGCGGCACGAAATCCAGGCCGGGATCCATGCTGCCGGGATGGGCGAGCACGGCAAGGCCGCCGGCCCGGTTTATGGCCTCGATCACCCGGTCGGCGCCGTAACGCCGCCTTTCCGCATAGCCGGCACCGCCACGGCGGAGATAACGGGCAAAGGCCTGGTCCACCGAGCTCACCACTTTCTTCTCGACCAGCAACTGAGCGATGTGGGGCCGGCCGGCCAGCCCCTCACCCGCCACCCGGGCAAGTTCCTCGTCGCTCACCATTATAGCCATGGACCGCAGCTTCTCAATTATTTTCAGGTTGCGCTCGTGCCGCGCCTCCTGGATTTCGGCGAGCAGGCTCTGCAGCCCGGGATCATCCGGCCGGATGCCGTAGCCCAGGACATGCATGGAAATTTCACCGTGCCAGGCGTTCACCTCCACCCCGGCAAGCATCTCGAGCCCCCGCCGCCGCCCCTCTTCGAGGCTCTCCGCCACTCCCTCGACGGTATCGTGGTCGGTGACCGCCAGCCCCCGCAGGCCGCGACGGAGGGCAAGGTCCACCAACTCGGCGATGGTGAGCGCTCCGTCGGAATAGGTGCTGTGGGTATGCAGATCGATCCAGTCCATGCCCTCACGCGCCCGGTCCCTTGTTGCCGCAGCACCGGCAGCATGGCTTGAAGGGATTTTCCATAAAAAAGATGGTGCTGCCGGAGCGCTTCGGATACTCTGGCGTCACAGTCCGGATCAACCTCTTTCGCCTGCCTGCGGCAACAGCGATGCCGCGCCAACCACCATGAACCACGATCACCTCACCGTCCTCGAAACCCTGAGCCTCATCTACGAGGACCTCGACCTCGACAAGATCGAGGAAAAATTCATCAACCTGGTGTCGGAAACCTTCGCCTTCGACCGGGTCGCCTTCTTTTACGTCAAGCACAGGAAGAATACACTGCATGGCAAGCAGGGCAAGGGTTTTCCCGCCGGGCTCATCGAGGCTCTGGAAATACCGCTGGCCACCGGCGGCATCCTCGCCTCGCCACTGGTCTCCGGATTCCCGGCCTGGGCCTCCGACATGGCGGCCGGCGATCCCCTGGCCGAGCACCTCGGCCTTTCCCGCTTCGTGCTGGTGCCGGTGGTCAACAAGAAGCCGGTGGCCTGCTGGCAAGAAAAAAAATGCGAAAAAAGCGGGTGCCCGGCCTACGGCAAGAAATGGCTGCGCTGCTGGCTGGTGGCCGGCACCTGGTGCTGCGACGGCCCCAACCTCAGCCCCGAGGAAAAGGCCCGGCACTGCGAGCACTGCTCCATCTACATCGACCGCAACCTCGATTCCATGGAAGGCCTGCTGCTGGCCGACAACTCGCCCTCTGGACGGGAGATCGGCGACGACACGGTGACCGTGCTGTCGATCATCGCCGGCGCCGTGGGCCGAGCCGTCAACAACTCGAAGCTGTTCAGAAAAGCGGTGCACGAAGCAGTAAATGACGTACTCACCGGCCTCTACACCCGGCGCTACTTCAACGAACGGTTGGCTGACGAAGTGCAACGGGCGGCCAGGTACGGCGAGCCCCTGGCCCTGGTGATCGGCGACCTCGACCATTTCAAAGCGATCAACGACCGCTACGGCCACCCCTTTGGCGACACCGTGCTGCAGGCCATCGGCCGCACCCTCAAACAGACGGTGCGCTCCTCGGATATCGCCTCGCGGATCGGCGGCGAGGAGTTCGCCCTCATCCTCACCAACACCGAAAAAAACCAGGCTGTGGAAGTGGCGGAAAAGATCCGCCGGGCCATGGCGGCAACACCGGTGGGCGAGGTTCCGGATCAGGTGGCGGTGACCATGAGCTTCGGGGTGGCGGCCTTGGGCGACGACGGCTCCTCGCTCGAGGAGCTTCTGCGGGCCGCCGACCGGGCCCTCTACGCCGCCAAAGAAGCGGGCCGCGACCGGGTGGCCGCCGCCTGAGCCTCTCCCAGGTCTCCCGGCACCAGCACGGCGGCCCCGGTCACCTCACCGTTTCGCAGCCGGTGAAGGGCTTTGTTGGCCTCCTGCAGGGCAAAGCATTCCACCACCGTCCGCACCGGCAGCCGGGCCGCGACGGCCAGGAACTCGCGGCCGTCGCGCCGGGTGAGGTTGGCCACCGAACGCACGCTCCGCTCCCCCCACAGAAGGCTATACGGAAAAGAAGGAATGTCCGTCATCTGGATGCCGGCGCAGACCACCACCCCACCCCGGTCCACCGCCGCAAGAGAGGCGGGCACCAGGTGGCCGGCCGGCGCAAAGAGCAGCGCCGCCTCGAGGGGCACGGGCGGCAACTGATCGGATCCACCGGCCCAGACGGCCCCCAGGCTCCGGGCAAAGGCCTGGCCGGCGTCATCTCCCGGCCGGGTGAAGGCGTAGACCTCACGGCCCTGGTGGCGGGCGACCTGGATGACGATATGGGCCGCGGCGCCGAAACCGTAGAGCCCGAGCCGCTGGCCCGGGCCGGCCATGGTCAAGGCCCGGTAACCGATGAGTCCGGCACAGAGCAGCGGCGCCGCCTGGGCCGGCGGATAGGCATCCGGGATGGGCAGGCAGTAGCGGCCGTCGGCCAGGGCATACTCGGCGTAGCCGCCATGCATATGGCACCCGGTGAAGGCCGCATCGCCGCAAAGGTTTTCCCGGTCCGTCCGGCAGAAGCGGCAGAAGCCGCAGGTCTGGCCCAACCAGGGCACACCGAGCTTCTGGCCGGGCCGCCAGCCCTCCACCAGGGGGCCGCAGGCCACCACCTCGCCGACGATCTCGTGGCCCGGCACCAGGGGCAGGAGTGGTGCCGGGAGTTCGCCGTCGACCAGGTGCAGATCGGTGCGGCAGACCCCGCAGGCCAGCACCCGCAGCAGCACCTGGTGGGGCCCGGGCCGCGGCACCGGCAGCTCCGCTTGCCGCAGCGGGGTGCCCGGCTGCTCGAGCAGCATGGCTTTCATGGTGGTTTCTCTTTCACTTTTGGCCATCTCTTCCCCTTCCCTGCCCACCCAAAAAGCACCGCCTCAGTTCTTGGGCTCGCCGGGATCGCCGCTGGCCGAATCCCAAACCGATCTTCTGGTGTCGGGCACGGCTATCTTCATTTTTTCCTTCCGGAAGGTGATGGACGTTGCGGCAAACGGCGAATACCAGTACCCTAACCGCTTGCCCTCATGGTCGAGGACCTCATAGCCCATGGGGCCGGCGGCGCCGTCGATGACCGGCGCCATGCGGGCCACGAGATCGGCGAGCAGACCGGGATGCGGATCGACCGGCTGCCAGAAGACGAGTTCGACCTGCCGGGTCCGGTCCACCGCCAGGATCGCGTCGGGGTTGGACAGGGGGCCGCTGACGTAATAGTCGTGGCCAGGTTCTTTCCTTGCCTTCTGGAAATTTTCCGTCACCTCCAGGCTCGGCCGCAGGTAGCCGTACGCTCCGAACCAGCCGAGCCGACCGGCCAGAACGACGACCAGAAAGACAAGAAGAAAAGCCGCAACCACCACGAGCTTCACGCAAATCTCCTCGGAAATGAAGAACCCTGGCCCCCTCCACCGCTCTCATCCACACCGGCACCGAGAAAAAGAGAGGCCCTTTCCCCCTGACCACCTTGAGCCTTGACGAAACGAAGAAGCCGGATAAGAATTTGAACCATGGATCGGCCCGCGGCGCAACCAGTTGCCGTGCGCCGGGCATTTCTTTCCGTCTTTCTCTCTCCAACCAGCAGATGTGTCAGGGCGACCACGGACCCGGCGAGGAGGAGGCCATGACCTTTGAACTGTTCTCCGGTGCCTTTACCGAAGGCGCTCCATACCACGCCACCCCCACCGGCACCTACGAGCGGCACCGGTGAGCGCCTTCGACTGCATCCCAAGGTTTTTTCCGGAATGAGCGCCGGAACATCAACAACCCTGGGGTCCGGGACCAAGGAGTCAACACGTGCACGACCAGCAATGGGACTCTTTCCTGCAATGGGCCCTGCCCCGCCTGCACATGCGCTGGCCGGGCTTCCGCCGGGTGCGGGGCCAGGTCTGCAAGCGGCTCAGAAAACGGCTCGGGGAACTCGGCCTGGACGATGCCGCCGGCTACCGCCTCCACCTCGAAACCCACCCTGGGGAATGGGACCTGCTCGATGGGCTCTGCCGGGTGGTGGTTTCCCGCTTCTACCGGGACCGGCCGGTCTTTCTGCTGCTGGAGCAGGAGATCCTGCCCGAACTCCTGCTCCGGCTCCAGCGGCAGGGCGACAAAACCCTCCGGGTCTGGAGCGCCGGCTGCGCCTCTGGCGAAGAGCCCTATACCCTGGCCATCCTCTGGCAGCAGGGGTTGGCTCCCCGTTTTGCCAAGATGGGGCTCGACATCCTGGCCACCGACGCCGACCCCGCCCTGCTGCAACGGGCGGCAGCAGCCCGCTACCCATTGAGCGCCGTCAAGAACCTGCCACCGGCCTGGCGCCGGGAAGCTTTCCAGGCCGCGCCAAAAGGCGAATTCCAACTCGCCGAAGGCTACCGGCAGCCGGTGCGTTTTCTCCAGCACGACGTCCGCTCCCCGGCCCCGGAGGGGTCCTTTCAGCTCATTTTCTGCCGCAACCTGGTCTTCACCTATTTCGACGAACCGTGGCAGAGAAAATGCCTGGCAAACTTTCAGGCGGCGCTGCTGCCCGGCGGCCTTCTCCTGCTCGGCATCCACGAGCGGCTACCGCACCCCAGCCCGGGCTTCACCTGCCTTGCCGAGCGGCAAGGGCTCTACCGCCGAACGGATTCCTGAGCTCCCCCTTTTCCAGCGGGCTAAACTCTTGACAAACCAGTCATTCCGACCGATAGTGGGGGCAATCACCCCATGGAGGCCCACAATGTCGGACCCGCCCTCTTCATCAAAATCCCCGTTCAATGCCACAGAACCGAACGGGTTCACATTGCTCGAACTGATGATGGTGGTGGCCATCGCCGGCATCCTGGCGGCGGTGGCCATCCCCCTCTACAGGACCTACATCCAGCAATCCCGGGTCACTTCCCTCATCTATCCCGGCGTTCACATCATCCAGACCAACGTGGCCAACCACTACGCCCTGAAGAGCGTGATGCCGAACGCCTCCCAACTCGCCGCCCTGCAGGACGGCGCCGACACCACCTATTTCAACCTCGCCATGGACGGCCAGACCCTGAAGTTCACCGTCGATTCGCCGCAATCCTCCTCCCAACTCCGCGCCCTGCACGGCCTGGTCATGAACCTGCGGCCCGAAACCAGCAGCGACCGGATCGAAAACTGGGTGCTCTCCGGCTCGCTGGCCAGGAAGCTCAACATCAATACCATGTGAACAACAGGAGCGACAGCCTTCCCTGGTCCAACTTAAAATTTGAGTTTCAGGGAGTTCTTCTCGCCTTCGCGTTTCACCTTCACCTTGACGTCCACCTGGCCGTTGCGCAGGCCCAGGGAAAGCGGCATCTCGCCCTTGTCCTCGTCGAGATGGCAAATGGCGCGCACGATCTCGATCATCTTGTCTGCCAGCTCCGGAGTGGGAGCCGGCAGACTCTCCTTCTCCTTCGCCTCGACGCTGGCCTTCGCCTCGGTGCCCTTTCTCTTGATCGCGAGCTTGCTGGCCTGGTCGGTGATGGCATACATAATGGCCACCGCCAGATACTTCATCGCGTCTTCCTCGAGGTCGGCGGAGGGCCCGCCGCTCATCCCGGCCAGCACCTTGCGGTAATCGGTTTCCAGATAGCAGTCGCACATCTCCTGCAGTTTGGCGTGGGGATTGAGGGTGATCTTTTCCATATTGTACCTCCTCTTTTGGTTGTTGGTGGCAATCATATTGTCAACCTGACAGAAACAACACTTCAGCCGAGCACTGCGGCCTTCAGGGCGTCCAGCGAGGTTCGCGCCAGAAAGCGGCCGCTGCGTTCCATTTTCCTGGCATGGGATGCGTAGTAGCGCAGGCATTTTTCCGCCAACTCCACCACCTCCCCGTCACCGAGGCCTTCGGCCACGATGCCGCCGATTCGCGGTACGCCGCCGCCGTTGCCGCCGAACACCAAAGTCCAGCCCGCTTTCTTGCCGAACACGCCGAGATCGCGGATAAAGCACTCGGTGCAGTTCATCGGGCAGCCGGCCACACCGACCTTGGTCTTGGCCGGCAGCGGG
>JBFHWX010000158.1:0-7555 GCA_041599275.1 Desulfobulbales bacterium
CGATGCTCATGGTTTCCGGCATGGTGAGCACGAGCCGGTATCTTTTCGCGGCGCAGACAAAGGCGAGGGCAATGCCGGTGTTACCGCTGGTCGGTTCGACGATGGTGGTCTTGCGGTCGATGAGTCCCTGCTGTTCCGCCGCCGCGATCATCGCCACCCCGATCCGATCCTTCACCGAGCCCAGCGGGTTCTGGAACTCGAGCTTGGCCCAGAGGGTGGCGGGCAGGTCGGCTCCGATGCGGTTCAGCTTGACGAGCGGCGTACGGCCGACCACCTGGGTGATGTTGGCGAGGATGTGTTCCATGGAAGGCCTCCTTGATTATAAGGGAAAAAAATCGCGGCAGCACACTGTAATCAGCGAAAAAACGAGAGAAGGATGTGCCTGTCGCCCGCCGCTGCAGGGTGTGAGAGCATTTTTTTGGTTGCGCACTTCTCCCGTCTCACTTCTCCCGTCTCACTTCTCCCGTCTCACTTCTCCCGTCTCACTTCTCACTCTTTTTTTCCTGTCCTTGCCGGTGTAGATCAGTTCGGGCCGTTTGAGCAGCACCTTGGTGTCGGGCGGCACGCTTTCGGTGAGCCAGATATTGCCGCCGATCACCGACCGGGCGCCGATCACCGTGTCGCCGCCAAGGATAGTGGTGTTGGCGTAGACGATCACCTCGTCCTCGATGGTGGGGTGGCGCTTGGTGTGGCGGTAGCGGTCGCCGGCGTCCTTGGGCAGCGACAGGGCGCCCAGGGTGACGCCTTGGTAGAGCCGTACGTTTTGGCCGATTTCGGTGGTTTCGCCGATCACCACGCCGGTGCCGTGGTCGATGAAGAAACCCGGGCCGATGGTGGCGCCGGGGTGGATGTCGATGCCGGTGCGGGAATGGGCGTATTCGGTCATGATCCGCGGGATGATCGGCACGCCCAGGCAATGGAGCCGGTTGGCGAGCCGGTAGACGGTGATGGCGAAAAGCCCGGGGTAAGAGAAGATGACCTCGTCGTAGCCCTGGGCCGCCGGGTCGCCCTCGAGGGCGGCATCGATGTCGGCGGCCAGGATGTCCTTGATGGCGGGCAGGGCGCGGACAAAGGCGAGCGCAATGTCGTGGCCCTGCTCCGAGCAGTTGGTGCAGGCCCGCTTGTGGCGGTAGCAGCCGTGCTGGATGGCGGCGATGATCTGGTGCGAGAGGTTCTCGAAAAAGCTCGTGGTCTCCTGGCCGATGTAGTACTCGAGGTTGGCCTGGGTGAGCTTGGTCTGGGTGAAGTAGCCCGGGAAGAGCAGTCCTCTCGCCTGATGGATAAGGGCCACCACAGATTGGTTGGAGGGGATGGGCACCGGCTCCACGTGGGTGTAGCGGTCGTCGGCTCGCCAGGAGTCGAGCAGCCCACGGACCACCGCCGGGATATCCTTGTAGAGGTGGGTGGCGGGCTCGATGTTGGTGCTGCACTCCTTGATGATCGAGAGATCCTCGAGTTCTTTGGGGGTCATGGTCGGTTCCTGCCGATGAGAAAGATGCCGTAGGTCGCCCGCAGATCGGGAAAGCGGGAGACGATGTGGCCCTTGGTGTCGTGGTGGTCGGTGTTGATTCCGGCTTCCTTGAGGATGAAATTTCCCGTCTTGCGGACGAACCACCGAAAATCCTTCATGGTGATGACCCGGATGTTCGGGGTGTTGTACCAGTCGTAGGGAAGCTGCTCGGACTTCGGGGCCCGGCCGTTCAGCAGCAGTTGCAGGCGAATGAGCCAGTGGCTGAAGTTGGGGAAGGAGACGATCGCCCGTGGCCCCAGCCGCAAGAGCTCCCGCAGTAGTTCGTCCGGGGCGTAGACCTGCTGCAGGGTCTGGCTCAATATAACATAGTCGAAGGCGTTGTCACGATAGTCGAGGACCTCGCGGTTGATGTCGCCCTGAACCACCGAGAGGCCCTTCTCGATGCAGCGGCCGACCTTGTCCTCGTTTTTCTCGATGCCGGTGCCGATGACGCCCTTGCTGTCGCGCAGATGGGCAAGGAGCGTGCCCTCGCCGCAGCCCAGGTCGAGGACCCGGGCGCCTGGTTCGATCCAGGAGGCGATGATCTGCAGGTCGAAGCGAAGCGGAGGCGGAGAGTTACTTTTCATGGCGCAACCGTTCCAGAAAACCGCGGATCAGTAGAGCGAGCCGGTCATTGGGCAGCAGGAAGGCATCGTGGCCGCATTCGGCGGCGATCTCGCAGAAAGAGACGTCGAGTCCGTTTTTCTTCAGCGCCTTGACGATGTCCCGGGACTGGTAGGTGGGATAGAGCCAGTCCGAGGTGAAGGAGACCACCAGGAATTTTGCGCTTGCCCGGGCAAAGGCCTCGGCAAGTGAGCCGCCTCCGTGCTGGGTCTTCATGTCGAAGTAGTCCGCCGCCTTGGTGATGTAGAGAAAGCTGTTGGCGTCGAAGCGGTCGACGAATTTCCGGCCCTGGTAGCGGAGATAGCTCTCCACCTGGAAGTCGGCATCGAAATTGAACGAAAAATCGCTCTTGTCCTGCAAGCGCCTGCCGAACTTGCGGCGCATGGCCTCGTCGGAGAGATAGGTGACGTGGCCGATCATGCGGGCCACGGCGAGCCCGGTGGCGGGCTTGGTGTCTTCGTCGTAGGCGCCGTTCTGCCAGTTGGGGTCGGCCATGATCGCCTGGCGGGCCACCTCGTTGAAGGCGATGGCCAGCGCCGAGTGGCGGGTGGTGGTGGCCAGTGGCAGGGCGCCACGGACCATCTCCGGATAGCGCACCGTCCATTCGAGCACCTGCATGCCGCCGATGGAGCCGCCGATCACGGCCAGCAGCTTCGGGATACCGAGATGATCGAGGAGCGCTTTCTGGACCCGCACCATGTCGCCGATGGTGACCACCGGAAAGTCGAGGCCGTAAGGGCGGCCGCTGGCGGGGTTGGTCGAGCTCGGCCCGGTGCTGCCCATGCAGGAGCCGAGGATGTTGGAGCAGACCACGAAGTACTGGTCGGTGTCGATGGCCTTGCCGGGCCCCACCATGATCTCCCACCAGCCGGGCTTTTTGTCGTCCCGGTTGTAGTAGCCCGCCACGTGGGAGTCGCCGGAGAGGGCGTGGCAGATGAGGATGGCGTTGTCGCGCTCCGGCGCCAGGGTGCCCGAGGTCTCGTAGGCCACCGTGACCGGGCCAAGCCGGGCGCCGCTGGCCAGGGTGAACTGGTCCGGCGGTTCGGCAAAGGTGAAGAATTTTTTCTCCACCAGCCCGACGGAGATCCCCTGGGCATCGTGTTCGATGTACTCGCTCATGCGGGCCTATGGTAAGCAGCCGGCTACAGCAGGTCAAGGGCCTGGTCGAGGTCGGCGATGATGTCCTCCACCGCTTCGATGCCGATGGAGAGCCGCACGAGGTCCGGGGTGATCGACAGCGCCGCCCTGGTCTCCTCCGTAAAGGAAAGATACTGGGAGCTGTACGGGTGGATGACCAGGCTCTTGCAGTCGCCCAGGTTGGCCAGGTGGTAGACCAGCTTGAGACCGTTGATGAAACGGAAGGCGCGTTCCTGGTCGCCAAGGCCGATGGTGAGCACACCGCCGTAGCCCAGCCCCCCGAACTGCTCGGTGGCGGTACGGTGCGAAGGGCTCGTTTCGAGACCGGGGTAGTTCACCCACTCCACCTTGGGGTGGGCGGCCAGGTGGCGGGCCACCGCCATGGTGTTGCTCATGTGGCGCTCCATGCGCAGGGACAGGGTGTCGAGACCGAGCATGGTGAGGTAGGAATGGAGCGGCGCCTGGGTGGTGCCGAAATTGATGTGGTGCTCGCGCCAGACCCGGTCGAGGTAGGCGAGTGGCCCCTTGCGGTCGATGAAGGGCTTGAAGTCGGCAAAACGCGCCGAGCTCCAGTCGAAGGAGGCGCCGTCCACCACCATGCCGCCGGTGGCGTCGCCGTGGCCGGAGAGGTACTTGGTGGTGGAGTGGAAGACCACGTCGGCGCCGAGCTCCAGAGGCCGGCAGAGCCATGGCGTGGCCAGGGTGCTGTCGACCAGCAGCGGCAGGCCGTGGCGGTGGGCAAGCGCCGCAACCTTGCGGATATCGGGCACATCCATCTTCGGGTTGCCAATGGTTTCGAGATAGACGAAGCGGGTCTTGTCGGTGATTGCCGTCTCGATGGCGTCGAGGTCGGTGGGTTCCACGAAGCGGGCGGTAATCCCGTATTTTTTGAAGATATTGGCAAAGAGCACATAGGTCGACATGAACAGCGAGTTGCCGGTGACGAACTCGTCGCCTGCACGAAGCAGCGCCAGGCAACCGTTGGCAATCGCCGCCATGCCGCTGCTCATGGCCACGGCGCCGGCGCCGCCTTCGAGCCCCGCGATCTTCTGCTCCAGCACCCGGTTGGTGGGATTGGTGAGCCGCATGTAGATGTGGTCGGTGGTCTTGCCGCCGAAGGTGGCGCTCAGGTTCTCCGCCGTCTCGTGGCGGTGGGCGGCGGTCTGGAAAATGGGGGGAAGGGTTGCGCCTTCCCAGCCCTCAGGATTCTGGGCGGAGTGGATGACCCGGGTGGCGAACTGCAGGGGACGGGAGTCGGACATGGAAAACCTCCAATCAGGAAAAGTGCCGGCATTCGGCCGGACGATCCGGCTTCCAGGCTGTACTATAGTGGATATGACCGGAACCGGCAAAGAGAAGAGAACTGCTCCAATGGACCAAGGAAGGATATTGAACAGTGGAGATAAACCATGGCCCCGCCCCCGCCGCGGAGAATGTCTTTTGGAGTCCGCTCATTTTTCATGGGATCTGGAGGGGCTCAAGAATAACCCTGGCGATGCCGTTTGGATAAAAAAATCAGGACTCCGGATCCAGCTGGATTCCCTCGGGCAACAGGTTGCGAAGCACTTCGCAGGAGCGGCAGATCTTCATCTTCTCCTGCCAGTTTTCCTGAACCTGGCCCTCGCAGATGGTGCCGTTGATGAACCAGCAGAGCCTCCCGGCCTGGAATTGCCAGGCCGGGCACTGTTTTTTGCGCTCACTGGGACATTTTTTGACCACCCAGCAGAGTTTCGGGGTTTTGCCGTCGGCCCGCTTGCGGGAGAGCAGGAAATAGAGCTGGCGCTCCACATGACCCGGCACCGACCGCCAGCCCTGCTCGTAGGAGTGGACCGCTTTGATGGAAGTGCCCAGCAGTTCGGCAAGCTGTTTTTGGGTTTTGTCGAGAACCTTTCGGGCTCGCAGGAATTCTTCGCTGGTCATGGAGGGCTCCGGATTGAGTCTGAAATTTTCTAGCGCCGGTTTTGAATACCACATGGTGGTAGGGTGTGTCAATAAATTTAGCTTTTGTTCAACATATTAAAGAAATTAATTTTTTGCTAAATCAACCATTGGCGGGTCGCTCGGTGCGGGCGTAAATTATGGTAGAAAAAATGGCCTGTTAGTGATTTGTTTGTGTTAGGCTTTTCTTTGGTTGAGGGTGTTCCGGTGGTGGGAGTGGTCGTGGCGGGGAGGTTTTCCTTGCAGTTTTGCCGCTGCCTTGCAAGAATGGCTTCCGCCTGATAAGCGGTGACTTTTTCCGGAAAGCCGGTCATGCCTTTGCCTGCAGGAGCCGATTTTCTCTGTGCTGTTCAAACTGGTTTCGAAGAACAAAAAAACATGGCATCGATATTCACCCTGCAGGATGTTTCGAAATCCTTTGGCTCCCGCCGGCTGTTCTCCGGTCTCAGCCTTGTCATCGGCGAAGGCGAGCATGTGGGGCTCATCGGCCCCAACGGCAGCGGCAAGTCGACCCTGTTGAAGATCATGGCCGGCCGGGAAACGGCCGATGGGGGCGCTCTTTTTCTGCAGAAAAATTGCCGCTGCGTCTATCTGCCCCAGCGTGACGAGCTTGACGAGGACGCCACGGTGGAGCAGACGCTGCTCGCCGCCCTGGCGGAGACCGGTGTCGAGGAGGCCGAGGGCTTCGGCAGGGTGCAGCAGGCTCTCGGCCGCGCCGGTTTCGAGGATCCTGCCTGCCGGGTGGCCACCCTGTCCGGCGGCTGGCGCAAGCGGCTCGCCGTGGTGCGGGCGCTGCTGCTCGGCCCCGATCTTCTGCTCCTCGACGAGCCCACCAACCACCTCGATCTCGAGAGCATTCTCTGGCTCGAGGAGGTGTTGCGGGCCGCTCCCTTTACCTATGTGGTGATTTCCCACGACCGGCTGTTCCTCGAGAACGCCACCAACCGTATGGTGGAATTGAACCGGGTCTATCCGGCCGGCTACCTGCGGGTGGAGGGCAGTTACGCCGCTTTCCTGGAAACCCGGGCCGAGTTCCTGGCTCTCCAGGCCCGGGAGGAATCGGTGCTTGCCAACAAGGTGCGGCGGGAGGTGGAGTGGTTGCGGCGCGGCCCCAAGGCCCGGACCACCAAGGCCAAGAGCCGGATCGACGGGGCGGTGCGGCTGCAGGCCGACCATGCGGCGGTGCGCGACCGCAACCGGCAGATGCGCAACGTGGGCCTCGATTTCAGCGCCACCGAACGCAAGACCAAGAAGCTTCTCGCGCTGCACGGAGCAGGGGCGGCGCGGGGCGGCAGGACGCTTTTTGCCGGGCTCGATTTGCAGTTGGGACCGGGCAGCAGGCTGGGCCTGGTGGGCGGCAACGGGTCGGGAAAGACCACGCTCCTTCGCATTCTGGCCGGCCTCGATGTGCCGGATCGTGGCCGGTTGGAGCAGGCCGATGGGTTGAAGCTCGCCGTTTTCGACCAGAACCGTGCCCAACTCGACCCTGTTGTCACCCTGCGCCGGGCCCTGGCGCCGGAGGGCGACTCGGTGGTCTACCAGGGCCGCAGTCTGCACGTGGTCTCCTGGGCCAAGCGTTTTCTGTTCGAGCCCCAACAACTGGAAATGGAGGTGGGCCACCTTTCCGGCGGCGAGCAGGCCAGGATCCTCATCGCCCGCCTCATGCAGCAGCCGGTGGACGTGCTGTTTCTCGACGAGCCCACCAATGACCTCGATATCCCGTCCATCGAGGTGCTGGAAGAAAGTCTTCTTGAGTTTCCCGGCGTGGTGGTGTTGATTAGCCATGATCGATTCCTGATGGACCGGGTGGCCACCCAGATCGTTGGCCTGCCCGGCGACGGCCGGGCGGTCGCGCTGGCCGATTACGGGCAGTGGCTCGATCTGCAGGCGGTGGTCCGGGAGGGAAAGAAGCCGGCTGCTCCACCCCGGCAGGAGAAGAAGCCGGTTCCTGGAACGAAAAAGCAGAAAAAACTGTCCTACAAGGAGCAGTGGGAGCTCGATCATATGGAGGAAGAGATCGAGCAGGCCGAGGCGGCTCTGGCCCAGTGCCAGTCCCAACTCCAGGACCCGGCGGTGATGGCGGACCCGGAGAAGCTTGCCGCCTGCTGCGACCTCCTGAAACCAGCCCAGGAACGGGTGGAGAGGCTCTACGCCCGCTGGGAGGAGCTTGAAAACCTGAAAAAATCGCTTGAGCAAGGAGCATGAACATGGCGGCAGAGAACATAGATGACATAACCATCAACTACGAGGAGGACGGGGTGGTGCTCGTCAAGGAGCTCGACAAGGCGGTGCTCACCCGCGGCGCCTGGACCACCATCGTCTTTCGCTACCAGCAGTGGGACCCGA
>JBFHWX010000159.1:0-7295 GCA_041599275.1 Desulfobulbales bacterium
GCGGCGCCGAGATCCTCTCCAACCGGGTGCGGGCCGAGGCCTCGCCCCGCAAGTGCGACGCCGACCAGTGGCTGGCGGTGATGGAGGAGGCCCACCGCCTCGGCATGCGGACCACCGCCACCATGATGTTCGGTCACCTGGAAACCATGGCGGAACGCATCGAGCACCTGGCCCGGGTCCGTTCCCTGCAGGACGAGACCGGTGGCTTCACCGCCTTCATCCCCTGGCCTTTCCAGCCTGACAACACGGTGCTCGCCGCCATTCCCAAGACCACCGCCTTTGTCTATCTCCGGATGCTGGCCCTGGCCCGCATCTACCTCGACAACGTCGATAACGTGCAGGCCTCCTGGGTTACCCAGGGGCCGAAGATCGCCCAGCTCTCGCTCTTCTTCGGGGCCAACGATTTCGGCTCCACCATGATCGAAGAGAACGTGGTGGCCGCCGCCGGCGTCTCCTTCCGGCTCTCCGAAGAAGAGATCCGCGCCCTGGTGCGTGGTGCCGGTTTCGCGCCCTGTCAGCGGCTGATGGATTACCGCCTGGTGGAAGGGCGGGATGCCGCCTGATGCTTTTCTGACCCGTTTCCACTCATGACAGCAGAACCCTTTGCTCCGCCGCAAACAGACCTTTTCCTGCACCGGGCCACCATGGTGCTGGTGGAAGCGCGGCCTGCCGGAGACGGTTCCTGGAAGTGGCGGCTGCTGGAAGACGGCGGCGTACTCACCGCGAACGGCCGCATCCTGGAAGTGGGCCCTTTTGCCTCGCTGCGCCAGGGTTATGGCCGGGCCCGGGTGATGGAACATGGGGATGCGGCGCTGATGCCGGGGCTGGTGAATGGCCACGCCCATCTCGAGCTTTCCGCCCTGGCGCCGTTAGTGCACAGGGTGCTGGCCGCGAATGATTTGGAAAAGACCGACTTTCTCGGCTGGTTGCGGACCCTGCTCGGTGTGCGGGACGGACTGGCCGGCGGCATAAAAGAACAGGAAGGGGAGCACGCCGCCGCTCGTCAGCAGTTGGAGCGTCTTTCCGAGACCGGTGCCGCTTTGGTGGTTGATATTGGCAACGACCCGGCCAGCCGCCAGATTGCCGGCGAGGGCGGGAACACCTTGTTTTTTCTGGAACTGCTCGGTCTCTCGGCGGCGGGCAGCCGGGCCGGCCTCGAACGGCTGGCCGAACTGGAGAGGCTTGATGGCGGCATGCACTGCACGGGCCATGCCCCTTACAGCACGGCCCCTGCTCTGCTCCAAGGCATCAAGGAACAGAGCCTGCGCCATGGCCTGCCGTTTTCCATCCATCTCGCCGAGAGTCCGCCCGAGGTCGAGTTCCTGCAAAGCGGCAGCGGGCCGTTTCGGGGCTTCCTGGAGGAACGCGGAGTTTGGGACAACTCTTTTCCCGTCCCGGGCCTGCGGCCGGTTCACTACCTCGAGCACCTCGGTCTGCTCGATGAAAAGACGGTCTGCGTGCACTGCGTGCAGGTGGATGCAGAAGAGCTCGATCTGCTGGCCGGCCGCCGCGCCAGGGTCTGCCTGTGCCCGGGCAGCAACCGGTTTCTCGGGGTGGGCCGGGCGCCGCTCCCAGGCTTTCTGCAACGCGGCCTGTTGCCGGCTCTCGGCACCGACAGCCTGGCCAGCAACGAGGCCCTTGATCTCTGGCGGGAAATGAAACTTCTTTCGAGCGAACACCCAGGCGTTCATCCGGAAACCGTGCTGGCCATGGCCACCATAGGTGGTGCCGCCGCTTTTGGCCTGGAGGGTGAGTTCGGGTCGCTGCTGCCGGGGCGGCGCGCCGATATCCTCGGTGTGCGGCTGGCCCCTGAACTGCGGTCCGGCGTTGGCAGCAGCGCCCTTTGCGGTTTTCTTGCCACGGCCGGGCAGCAGGCTTCTGTCTTCTGGGCAGAACAGGGGCATTCGGGAGGAGGCAATGGCTGATTCGACCACCACGGCCCGCATCGGCATGGTGAACTACATCAACACCGCGCCCCTTTATGAAGTGTGGAAACGCTCGGTGCGGGAGCCGGGCTGGCGGGTGACCGAGGCGCCGCCTGCGGTTTTGAACACTATGCTGTGCCGGGGCGAGCTCGACTTGGGGTTTGTCTCCTCCCACGAGTATGCGGCCCACCCCGGGCTCTACCGGATTATGGACGGCCCCTCGATCAGCGCCTCCGGCCAGGTGGGTTCGGTTTTTCTGTTTTCCGAGTTGCCCCCCGAGGAGCTCTCCGGCCAATTGGTGCTTCTCAGTCGCCAGTCCCAGACCTCGGCGGCCCTGGTCAAGATCCTCCTCGAGGAGTACAGCGGCGCCCGTCCCCGCTATGTGGTGGGCGATGTGCTTGGCCGCCGCTTCCACGAGGGGAAGCCGGTGCGGGCGGTCATGGCCATCGGTGACGATGCCCTGCGGCTCCTGGCCGACGGCAGCTTCCCGCACTGCTGGGACCTTGGTCTCGAGTGGCGGCGGCGAACCGGCCTGCCCTTCGTCTTTGCGGTGTGGGCGGTGCGCGAGGAGTTCTGCCGGCAGGAGCCGGACACGGTTTTTGCCATCCACCGGCAGCTTTTGCGCTGCATGGCCGAGGGCAAGCAGGATCTCGAGGCAATCAGCCGCCAGGTGGCGCCTAAGATCCCCATGACCCCCGAGGCCTGCTTGCGTTATCTCGCCGGGATCGAGTACGATCTGGGAGCCGCCAAGAAAGAGGGGCTCGAGAAGTTTTTCTCGTTTCTCATCAAGCGGGGCGAGGCGCCGACGGCGGCCCTGCCCCTGAAGATCTGTAATGCCTGGTGAATATTGTCGTAGAGACGCCGAACTGACTCGGGCCGCCTCTCGGCGTTTACATGAAGGACTTTTTGGTCCGCTGCCTTGATGCTCCCCGCCAGGGAGCTTTTGGTTTTTATGCAAACACCCGATGAAAAGAAAAAATTCGTAAGAGAAAAATTCTCTTCGATCAGTTCGAAGTACGATTTTCTCAATTCGCTGCTTTCCCTGCAGATCGACCGCTACTGGCGCTGGGTCACCACCCGCATGCTGCGCGAATTTCCCGAGGGGCCGGTGCTCGACCTCTGCGCCGGCACTCTGCCGCTCTCCCTGGAACTGGCCCGCCAGGCCCCGGGCCGTACGGTGATGGCCATCGATTTCTGCGAAGACATGCTGCGCAGCGGGGTGCTGGCCCTGCCCCGGGACGAGCGGCAGAGCCGGATCCAGCCGGTGTGCGGCGACGGCGAGGAGATTCCGGCCCGTTCCGGAAGTTTCTGGGGAATTACCGTGGCCTTCGGGGTGCGCAACCTCTCCCGTACCCAACGCGGCCTCGAGGAGATGTACCGGGTGCTGAAACCCGGCGGCCGCTTGTTGATCCTCGAGTTCTCGCGGCCCACCAACCCGGTCATCAAGCCGCTCTACGCCTTCTATCTCAACAAAATTTTACCGAAGGTGGCGGGCATGGTCTCCGGCGACAAAGAGGCCTACGAGTACCTGGCGAGCTCCATCGCCCAGTTCTATGAGCCCGAGGAACTGCTGGCGATGATGGCGGCGGCCGGCTTCAAGAAGAACTACCGGCGGCCCCTCACCTTTGGCATCGTGTCCATCTACGTGGGGATAAAATGAAGAGCGCCCAGCGGATCATCGTTGCCGTCACCGGCGCCACCGGCACCCTGTACGCCGTCGAGTTCCTGAAGCTGCTGGCCGCCGCCGAAGTCGAGGTGCATGGCATCGTCTCCGACGCCGGCCGCCAGGTGATGGGGCTCGAGATGAACCTTTGCCCCGAGGACCTGACGCCGTATGTAACCCGCTGGCACGAGGTACACGACTTCACGGCGCCCATGGCCAGCGGCTCGAGCCGTTTCGACGCCATGGTGGTGCTGCCCTGCACCATGGGGAGCCTGGCGGCGATCGCCGCCGGCATCACCTCGAACCTCATCCACCGGGCCGCCGACGTGATGTTGAAGGAGAAAAAGCCGCTGCTGCTCGCGGTGCGGGAAACGCCACTGAACCGCACCCATCTGAAGAACATGCTGGCGGCCCACGACGCCGGCGCTCTGATCTGCCCGCCCATGCCGGGCTTCTACCACAAGCCGAAGAGTCTCGAGGAGATGGCCCGGGCTTATGCCGGGCGGCTTGGCGACCTGCTGGGGCTGGAACTCGCCGGCACGCCCCGCTGGCAGAAGCCTGTTGAGTGCTGACTTCATGTTGAAAAAAATCCGCATCCTGCTCGAGATGATCAAGTTCGAGCACACCGTCTTTGCCCTGCCGTTTGCGTTGATGGGCGCCTTCCTGGCCGGTCGCGGGGTGCCGGATCTGGTTACTTTTTTCTGGGTGGTGCTGGCCATGGTGGGAGCGCGCACCGCAGCCATGGGCTTTAACCGTATCTCAGACCGCCGTTTCGACGCCGAGAACCCGCGTACCGCCGACCGGGCCCTGCCGGCCCGCGCCGTCTCGCTCCTCGAGGCCTGGCTGATGGTGGGGATCGCCGCGGCGCTCTTCTTCTTCGCCTGCTTCAACCTGAACCGCCTGGCCTTTCTGATCTCGCCCTTCGCCCTCGGCCTCACCTTCTTCTATTCGCTCACCAAACGCTTCACCTGGCTCTGCCACGTGGTGCTCGGCCTGGCGCTGGCCTTCTCGCCGCTGGGCGGCTGGGTGGCGGTGGCCGGCTCCCTGGCCGGCTACCCCTGGGCGCTGTCGCTTGCCGTGCTCTTCTGGGTGGCCGGCTTCGACACGGTGTACGCCTGCCAGGACGCCGATTACGACCGTTCGGTGGGGCTTTTTTCGATGCCGGCACGCTTCGGTCGCGAGAAGGCTTTTCGCCTGGCGGTGTTCTTCCACCTCCTCGCCTTTCTGCTCTTTGCGCTCACCGGCCTAGTCACCGGCCTCGATTCCTTCTACTACGTGGGATTGCTGTTCACCGGCGCGGCCCTCTTCTACCAGCACCTGGTGGTCAACCCCCGGGATCTCTCCCGCATCGAGCTCTCCTTTTTCACCATGAACGGCCTGATCTCCATCACCCTGTTCGTCGCCGTTTGGCTCGACCTGGTGGTCTAGGCCGGGATGCCGGGAACCTTGCCATGACCTCGCCAGCCCAGCCCGCACCGTCGCCGGGACCGAACAAGGGTTCCCGGAAGATCCTGATGCCGGTTCTGCGCTTCCTGATCTCCTTCGGCCTCATCGGCTTCATCCTCTTCCTCTTCCGGGGCCAGTTGCCGGCGGTGGCCGCTCACCTGCGGGACCTGGATCTGTTTCTGTTTTCCGGGGCGTTTTTCTTTTTCTTCGCGAGCCTCGTGTTCATCGCCCGCCGCCTCCAGCTGGTGCTTGCCGTGCACGACGCCCGGGTATCGGTGGGGGCTGCCTACTATGTCAACATCATAGCTCTTTTCTTCAACAACGTGCTGCCGTCGACGGTGGGCGGCGAGATGGTCAAGGCCTACTACCTCTACCGCCGGACCGGCGGTTCGGTGGCGGTGTTCAGCGCCGTGCTCTTCGACCGCCTCTTCGGGCTGATCACCGTGGTCGGCATCGGGGTGGCGGCCGTCGCCTTTGGCGACCGGGATCTGGTCACCGCCCGGATCGTCACCAGCATCGCCACCATGGCGGCGGCGGCCGGGGTGCTGCTTCTGCTCTTTTTCTCAAAGCCGCTGGTGGATGTTCTCTGCTCCCTCCGGCTGCCGTTCTTGCCCCTGGTGCTGGTAGAGAAGCTGCGGGAAACCTACCAGGCCCTGCACGGCTACCGGGGCGAGCGGAGGCTGATGCTTCAGGGGGTGGCGCTCACCGTCTGCGGCCAGATCTCCTTCGTGCTGGTCAACTATCTGCTGGCCCGCAGCCTGGACGTCGCCATCCCACTAGGTTTTTTCTTCTTCTTCGTGCCCATCATCCTGATCCTCGGCCTGGCGCCCTCGGTGAACGGCATCGGGGTGCGGGAAGCCACCTATCTCTTCTTTCTGAGCGGCTTCACCTCGAGCGACAAGGCTTTAGCCCTGTCGCTGCTGTCCACCGTGTTCATGATCCTGGCCGGTATCGTCGGCGGCGTGGTCTACGCCTTTCGCGGCGGCTTGACCTCCGCCGGGGAAGAGCCAGAGCAGATGAGCCCCTGAAACATGAGCAAAAAGAAAAGCCGCCCGGCGCGGGCCGGACGGCTTTTGTTGAAAAAAGTGTCTTGTTGGGGCGCGGCTTACGACTCCCGGACCTCGATGCGGCGCGGCTGGGCCGGCGCCACCTTGGGCAGGGTGATGGTCAGCACGCCGTTGCACATGGAGGCGGAGATTTTTTCGGCGTCGATGGTTTCGGCCACCGAGAAGCGGCGCATGTAGTCGCCGGTGAAATATTCCTGAAGCAGAAGTCTCCGGCTACCGGTTTTTTCGGGTTCTGTTGCCGAGCCCTTGATGGTGAGCACCCCGTCTTCCAGGTGAATTTCGACCCCGCCGCGGTCGACCCCGGGCATGTCGGTCACCACGGTGACCGCGCTGGCGGTCTCGAAGATGTCCACCGGCGGGATGAACTGCCGGACCTGCTTGGTCGGTTCGCCGGCTTCTTCCAGTTCCTTTTTTTCCCGAAGCTGCAGTTCCTTGTCGGTCATAACAGTCTCCTTGTCGCGGTAATACAGTGTTGGTAAAGGATCAGTCGACGTTCACCGATACCTGCCGCGCCTTTACCTCCTCGGCCTTGGGCAGAATGATGGTGAGCACGCCGTTCTTGGCTTTGGCCGACACCTTTTCGGCGTTTATCTTGGTGGGCAGGGTGAGGGCGCGGTTGAAGGTGCCGTACTGGAGTTCCCGGCGGTGAAAGGAAATGCCTTCGCCGCCGGCTGCGGGTTTGCGTTCGCCCCTGATGGTCAGGGTGTCTCCCTCCACCGCGATGTCGAGCCCGGCCGGGTCGACGCCGGGGATCTCGGCGTTGACGATGATCTCGGCGGGATCCTCCGAGACGTTCAGGGCGGGAAACACCGCGCTTGAAGCCAGGCCGGGTTTCTCGCCTGAGAGCAGATCCACCCAGCGCTCCATGCGGCGCCGCATCTTGTCGAATTCGCTCCAGGGGGTGGCGGGCAGAGAGCGGTCCGAAAATCTGATCAGAGCCATTGTTCTACCTCCTTAAATTGAATAAGTGGGTTTGGTGTGGTAATGGTGCGATTTAACGCGGTAAAGTTTCATGTGCCAAAAAAATAAGCCGCTTGCTGTGATTGTCAAGCCGGCCAGTTGCTGTGCGGTTAATCGTGACCGGAAATTGTTGAGGAATCGTGGTGCCTCGCAAGGCGCGAAAACGAAGGCATAGCAGCGCTATGTCGAGTTTTTCGCAACACAGCGAGGGGCCGCGAGGACCAACAATTATGA
>JBFHWX010000160.1:0-7202 GCA_041599275.1 Desulfobulbales bacterium
GAGTTGTCGATCCAGGTGAAGGTGTCGCTCGTTGGGGCAAGCGGCGTGCCGCAGGTGGCGTCGTCGCCGGTAAGTTGCAGGGTGAAGGTCCCGCCGTCGGTCCAACCGCTGGTGTCGACGGAAGCGGCCGAGGCGGCGTTGCCTGTAAAGAGGGTCGTGGCGCAACCGGAAGCCGGATCGATTTCGGTGGCGCCGGACGGTATGCCTCCCGAAGGCGTCTCTGCTCCCTTGGTGATGTAGATGCCGTCCAGGCGATGGGCTGTTTCTCTGACCCAGACGTTAATGGTGTGGGTGCCGGTGGTGGGCACGTTGATGGTGTTGACGCCGGTCTGGATGGAGTTTGTCCACACCCAGGTGTTGTAGGTGGCGTTTTCGTTGAGGGCACCCACCATGGTGCCGTTGAGGCCGATATAGATGGAATCCGAGGTGCCGTCCAGGGCGTAGCCGCGGATCCAGATCTTGAACGTACCGGTCGAGGTGAAGTCGACTTGGTAATCGAGCCGCTGCTGGCCCGATTCACTGGTGGTGTTGGCCGTGCCGTCGGAGCGCATGTATTTGCCGCCGTTTACGGTGCCATCGGTGACTTCGGTAAAGTAGCCGCCGGTGTAGGAGCTGCTCGCTGAAAAATCCTCGGCTTCTATATAGGTGCCGCTGTCGTCGATCGAGCAGGTGCCGGAACCACCGGTTACCGTGTACTCCAGGCTGCTGGCGTTGGAGGCCGAGGAGATCGAGGTCAGGTCGATGGGGTTGCCGTACAGGGTCTGGCCGGCGGTGATCGAGAGGGAGCCGGTGGGGGTGCAGGTGTAGTCCACGGTGATGTACATGACATCGATGGAATACCCCGGGCTGGTGCCGGTGGCCGTGGTGTCGTTGTCGGTGAGCATGACGCCGAAATTGGCGTTCTTGATCTCCGCCGCCGTCCAGGTGGTGCCCCAGAGGTCGCTGCTGTTGCCGAGGTTGTAGTCGCCCATCGTGGTGCCAAGCGTGGTGCCCACCACTGAACTGTCCTTGGTGGAGCCAACAACGGCGGTGCCGTTTTTGGTAAGTCCGACCTTGTAGTCACGATAACTGGCCGTTCCGGAAGAGTGCATGCCCCGCACCCGGACCGTGATGCCGCTGATCGTGGCCGAGTCCGGAATGGAGGAGAAGTCGAAACCCTTCAGCACCAGATAGGATTGGTCCGAATTTACCCAGGTGGCGGAGTTGTTGTCCTGGCTCAGGGCGTTGTTCGGGTTCGTCCAGGCGCTGCCGGTGAACGTGGCGCTGGTGGGGGTGGTGTCGGTGACCGTCACCGCCCGGGCGGCGCCGGCAGCCAGCAGCAGACTGATACAGAGAAGCGAGAAGGCCAGGGCCGCTGCCAGGGGGTGCGGCCGGGTCATGGTCCGGATCAGCGGTCGGGAGTGTTTTCTGGTCATGTTCGTGTCCTTCGTTTTGGGGCGATGGTGTTCTTCGTTATGCAATGGAAAAAAATATCCTGTTTCTCTGGTGTCGCGGACCGCCGGGGGAAGAAGCAAGGCCGGCGGTCGCCTCTTATGCAAATATATAGTAGCAAGCTTCGTGCCGAAGTGCCAGAAATGCTTGAATTGCCTGTCAGTCAAGGGGTTCGGCGGGGGGGAGAGGTGCCGGGAAGAGGAATGGTTACAACTTGAGTTGTTGATATGTCGTTTGGTTGTTGTTTTTGGTTGTTTTTATGGTAAGACTGGGAAATCCGTTCCCGGCGGTTTGCGCCGGCCCAAAAAAAACGCGGCGGGCCCGAAAGGGCGCGCCGCGTTTCTGGAAAGCGAAGCTCTCGGTTGAGGGGTTACGGCAAAGGGACCTCCATGGAGCTGGAAGCGCCGAGTTCAGATCCGTCCGCTGCCACCGCCACCACCCGGTAGGTGAAGCTGCGGGGGGCTTCCCTGCGCATGCTCTTTTTGACCGTGCGGTCGGTGTAGGTGTTTTTCGTTCCCGGGGTTTGGCCGACGCGCTCGAAGGAGCTGTCTTCCTTCAATCGGTAGATGTCGTAGCGCAGCACGGTCTCCTGGAAAGTGCCCTGCCAGGAAAGGATGACGGTATCCTTGCGGGTTTCCCAGGAAAGGGCGATGGAAGCCAGCGCCGGTGGCGGATCGGTTGTCGGGGGCGGCGGTTCGGCTGTCTGGGGCGGCTCGGTAACTGGAGGCGGCGGCTCCGCATCGGGCGGCGGCTCGCTCGTTGGCGGCGGCTCGACAACCGGTGGCGCCACCACCGGAGCGGTCACCTGCAGCTCGAAGCTGCGTGGCGCACCCGGCGTGTTGGCGAATTCGTAGCCGGGCTGGGCGGCAAGATCGATGGTGATGCCAGCGTTGTGGTCAATGAGGCTTGCCGAGTAGCCGGCTTCGGCCAAGGTGGAAAAATCCCAGGCCAGGGCCAGGGTGGCGCTTATGTTCGACACCACCTCCAGGGGCCAGGTGTTGACCGCTCGCGGCGCCTGCATCTCCCAGGCATAGTTGCCCGCGCCTTCGGGCCAGTCGGGGCGGGGAAAGGAGGCGTAGAGGTAGGAGTTTTCCAGACTTTCGAGCAGGGCCTCGATGTCCCAGGCCGGGTCGCGGCCGTCGCTGGCATCTTGCTGCACGCCGGCCACCACGAAGGTGCGGGCGCTGGAGCCGGCGGTGACGTCGATCCGGAGCTGCCAGCCGTCGTCGGCCTTTGCCGGGCCGGCTGCGGCCAGCAGGGCAAGGGCCAGAAAGGCGCTGAGGGTGCGGAGAGGCATAACGATAATCTCCTCCAAAGGTATTTTTTTTCCGGCCGGCGAATCGTCGAGTCCGCCGGCGGTCTTTATCAATTTCGTGTTGCACACCCGGATCATGGCTTCGGCACCGAAAGGGTTGTGGCGTTTTTCGAGAACAGCCAGTAGGCCTTCCAGGGTTCGAGCAGGGCGGTGTTCCACGGTGTCGAGACATAGGCGGTGCCGTTCCATTCCTGCAGGGCGTTGCCGATATTGCCGGCTCCCACCGCGACGCTGTAGGCGCTGCCGCCCACCGTGCTGTTGGAGAGCGTCACCGGCCGCAGGTAGGGGTTGCCGATGAGGTTCCAGCCCGGCAGCAGGTTGAATACCGTGGGGGTGGTGCTCACTGCGGTGCTCGAGGCCGGCGCGTCGGTGATCCGGTTGCTGTAGTTGGAGTAGAGGATGACGCCGCGGCCGGCGGTGACGGTGGTGGCGGCGGTGTAGGTGCCCTGGCTGTTGGCCGCGGTCTGGTCGGTGGCCGGCGCCACCGTGGTCGATGTCCAGTGGTACATGAGGCTCGAGCCGGTATCGTCGGTGAAGGCCGCCGCATAGGTATTGCTGCCGCCCGGCGGGTTGAAGGGTGCCGAGGCCAGGTTCCAGCCTTTTTTCAGACCGGTCTTGCCGTAGGCCGAACCCGTCGGGTTGTAAGGCGGTGAGTCGACGGCGGTGTCGGTGAAGGTGATGGCCGGGTTGCTGCTGATCGCCGAGGTCTGTCCCAGTTCGTCGGTGGCCTTCACTGCGAAGTAGTAGGTGGTGTTGGGCGCCAGCGGCGCCGTGGGCGGGTTGCCGAAGACATAGAAGAATTCGGTGCTGCCGCCCAGTTGGGGGGACGGCGGCGAGGAGACCACGGTGGCGTCGCTCCAGTTGGTCTGGCTCGCGGTGGCGCCGGACTCGACGATGGGTTTTTTCGAATAGCGGACGCTGTAGCTGGTGGCCCGGCCGGAGCGGTCCGGGTCGTCGCCGGGCGCGGTCCAGCGCAGGGTCAGGTAATAGTGGCCGAGATTGGGTTCGGCGAGCACCGCAAGATCGGTGACCGTGGCCGGTGGGCCGCCGTCCGCCGCCGGGGTGGTGGCGTTTCGGGTCTGCGGGTTGCTGCCGGTGACGCCGTTGGGGTCGGCGACCGTCACCTCGACGTCGTAGCCGGTGTTGCCGGCAAGACCGCTGATGGAGACCGTGAAGGCCGAGGCCCCACGGGTCATGGCGGCCGGTGCAGACCAGGCACCGGGCCCGGCCGCGGTCCGGTAACGGGAGGTGGCCGTGGCGTTGCCGTTCTTGTCGTGGGTGAAAGGCCAGGAGACGTCGATCTGGGTGGGGGCGGTGGCCGTCGCGCTGGCGGCACCGACGGAGATGGCATCGAGCCGGTTGTCGACGCTCACCGTGCCCGAGCCGCTCACCGGGTAGCCGCCGCAGTCGGGGTCGGTCACCGTCACCTGCAGCGTGACCGTTTCCGCGGTGCCGTTGCCAAAGGCCGTGGAGTTCCAGGGCGAGGTGACGGTTGAACCGTTGATCGTAAAGGTCGGGTTTGCGCCGTTGCTGCCGCCGTTTTTGGTAAAGAGGGCGGCCAGGTTCACCGCCGCTCCGCTCACCGTCTGGCCACCGGGCACGGTTACCGTGGTGGTGGGCGAGCCGTCGACGCAGGTGATGCTGTAGGGGCCGGCGGCCAGGCCACCGTTCGAATAGTTGCCCGAAGCGTCGCGGGCGTAGATTTTGTAGTAATAGCTCACGCCATAGGCGGCGCTGCTGTCGGTGTAACTCGCCGCACTGCCGGCGTAGATAACGGTGGAGGACCCCAGCGCGTTGCCGGCCGTGTAGACCGTGCCCTCCACCGGAGTGCTGGCCACCGCGCTGCCAGCCCGGCGCAGCAGCACCACGGAGGCGAAGTCGCTGCCCGGGTTGGTCCAGGTGAGTGGCACCGAGTTGCTGGTCGGCGTGGCGGCAAGACCCGTGGGGTTGCTGGGTGAGAGGTTGTCGATGGTGATGGTGGCGGAGCCCGAATCGGCGTAGATTTTGTCCAGCGAACTGGTCACTGCCGTCACCGTGCCGGAGACCGCGTAGGAGCCGCCGGGCACTGCCGGCATCCCCCCGTGGCCCAGCGGCGTGATCCGCACCTTGTACTGGGTCTGGGTGCTGGTGGCGGTGATGTTCGAGGAGAGGGCAATGGTCTGGGGCTGGGCACCGGGGGCGGCGGTGCCGTAGACCACCGAACCGTTGTCGGAGGTGATGGAGATGGTGGCAACGCCGCTGGTGGTGGCGAGGTTCACGGTCACCGCGCTCACCGTGTCGGTGCCGTTGACTGTTTTCAAGGTGAAGGCATTGAGATCGGTGCTGGCGCTGCCTGGCGCCACCGTGGAGTTGCCCGGGTTGCTGCCATTGCCCACGGTGAGGGTGTTGGCGAACCAGGTGAAGTTCCTGGCGGCCGGCGTGGAAAGCACCGTGGTGCCGCAGACGTCGTCGAGGCCCTTGACCTCGATGGTGTAGGCGGAGCCATCGGTGTAGTCGCCGCAGGTGCTGCCACCGGCCGCGGTGGCCGGGATGCTGGCGGAGTTTGTCCAGTCGGTGCAGGTCTGGGTGAAGGACTCGTCCACCGTCACATAGCCCGACTCGCCATTGGCCGCGGTGTTGTTGGTCGGGCCGACATAGGCCCGGATCGACGTGCTGGTGCCGCCGGTCTTGGCGATCCGGAAACCGAGTTTGCTGCCGGCCGGCACCGTGCCCGATATGGCGCTGAGGTTGAAGTCGTAGTCCATGTTGCCGTTGGCGGCCAAGGTATAGCTCGCCGAGCCGAGGGCGGTTTCGGTGCCGGCCGCGGTAACGCGGAACAGGGTGAGGGTATAGGTGGCGGTGCTCGTGCCGCTGGTGTTCTGGATATGGAAGAGATTGCCGCTGGCCCGGCCCTGGACCAGGGTGTCCACCGTGTAGGCCGTGTTGGAGTAGGCCTGGAAAAAGGTGCCGTTGGCGGCGAGCTGCACCCGCTCATTGCAGTCTGCCGTACCGTTCTTGGCGGCCAGGGTGGTGACCGTGGCGCTCAGGTTGCTGCTGCAGGCCGTGCTCCAGTTGGTGGTGATGCCGGTGGCCACCGTGGTGCCGGTGTTCTTGATCATGCTGTACTTCACGGTCGCGGCGCCGCTCCTGGTGACCTTGTACTGCAGGGAGTTGACGCCGCTGGCGCTGCTGATGAGGCTGGCCGCGTTGTAGGGGCTGCCGTAGGCGCTCTGCCCGGCGTTTACCGTGACCGAACCGGTGGGCGCGCAATAGGTCACGGTGACCGTGATGTGGTCGACTCTCACTGTCGGGCTGTTTGCGGTGCGGATGGCGGAGATTGCCACACCGAAGTTCGCGGCGTTGATGTCGGCGGCGGTCCAGGTCGTGCCCCAGAGATCGCTCGTCGAGCCATAGGAGGCATAGGCATCGGTGGTCGGCCAGGAGCTGGCCGAGGCCTTGTCGGTGCCGGTGGCCGTGCCACCCTTGACGATCTTTACGCTGTTGTCCCTGGCGCTTGCCGCGATGGTTGCACTGCGCTCGATGGAGACCTGGATGCCCTGGATCAGGCTGTCGGCCGGCAGGGCGAAATTGAAGCCGGTGGCAACCAGGTATTGGGTGGTGGTGGGCGGATTCGTAAGGGCGGCTGTTGCGCGGCCGTCGTTTGAGGTGTAGACGTTGGTGGGTGTGGTCCAGGCGAGGGTGCCGACCGAGGCATCGTTGGCGCCGGCCGACGGGTTGTTGGGGCCGGAGGTCGCCGCCCGGGCGGTGGTGGCGAGCAGCAGAATAAAGAGCAGCAGGGAGAGGGCCAGGCCCGCCTTTGGCAGGTCAGGCCAGGTGCGGCCACAGATGCGCGGGCCCGGAGTGAGCATTCTCATGGTTTTTTTCTTCAGCATCTCTTTTCTCTCTCGAAAGGTGTTTGTGTTGTTTTGAAAACCCGGTTCAGGGAATTTGTTCGTGTGGTTGCGGGTCCGGCCGCGCCCCACGCAGCCGGACCCTTTGGGTCTGCCTCCAGCGGCATCTTGCGTTTTCACTGTAATGGAGCAACTGTCGTGCCAATTTTTCATGACGGGAACAGAACGGCCATGATGGCCCAGTCCGGAGCGGGTCTGGCTGGCAAGGATTTTTCTCTGGTGCCGAAGGTTGTGGCGCTTGCGAGAATTTTGTTGTTATTCCACAAGGGAGATTGTGAGCGCCTTCGTTGTTACAGGATCTGCCGCCGGGTTTCCCTGAAACCTTTCCAGAAGCCGGAAGTTACCTTTTGCTGTTTGTCGAGTTCTTCTTCCGTGTAGACCAGAATGTCGAGGGCCAGGCCAAGGTCGAAAAGGTCGAAGAAATCCCTCGGTCGCTCGATGAAAGGTTTGTCGGATGCCGCCACCACGATCAGCAGATCGAGATCTGACCAGGCTGAGGCGGTGTCGTTGGAGGCCGAACCGAAGAGATAGGCCCGCAGTACGCCGGATCGGCCGGCAAGGCGATC
>JBFHWX010000161.1:0-7122 GCA_041599275.1 Desulfobulbales bacterium
CAGGTCTGCCGGTACTTTCTGTACAGAATGGCGCTGGAACACTCGAAATCGTGCTCCCAGGGTTTGCCGGACGCCAGGGCTCCAAGGTAGGCGGTGCGATAGAATTCCCGCAGCGGCGCGGCAAGGGCCGCCAGCAGATCGCTGCCGAGCCCCCACTGTTCGCTGATCTCGGGCTCGCCGCCGTTGGCAGCGGCGAATTCGAACCAGGCCCGGCTGAGATAGGCCAGCCGGAAATCAGCCCACAGGCCGTAGGTGATGGAGCTGCTCGCCTCGAGTTCTTCCAGACCGAAACGGCACACCAAGGGTTCGAAGCCGGTGTCGCACAGTGTCATGTTTTCCCTCCCCGGAGCAGTTCCCAACCGCCCTGCCGGTTGCCGTCGCGAAGGCTCCGGACCTCGACCAGGACAGACGTTTTTTTCATTCACCCCGCAAGGGCCATCATAGCGCAGTGGCCCACATCCTGACAAGCTTTCCCCGGACAGGACGGAAACCGTTTTTATCTGCCGCCATTCGGCCAACGTTCTTGCTTCTTCTCACCGCGACCGCCTTCACTGTTCCTTCTCCCGGCCGGCTGCCAGGTCCCGTTGCGGCCTGCCGCGGGAAGAAGCCAGGCCGATGGCGATGGCGATGCTTTCCGCGGCCTGCGCCAGCAACTCCTGGCCGGCATCCTCGAAATTGCCGAAGAAGCCGAGCACCACAACCCCATGCACCGTGTCTTTATAAGCAAGGGGTTCTACCACCAGCAGCGCAGGCGCACCGGCGCCGAGGCCGGAGGAAATCCTGACGAGATCGCCGGTCGGCGCCGGCAGCACAAGGGACCTGCCGGTACGGCCAACCTGGCCGACAAGCCCCTCTCCGGGGCCGAAACGGGGGGGCGGCGGGTATTCCTTCTCGCACCCAAAGCAGGCGGCAAGCTCCAGGGTGCCGTATCTGTCCATGACATACAGCGCACCGACCCGGGCGCCGAGGCGTTCCGCCAGAAAAGAGAGCACCTGGCCGCCGAGTTCGCCCATGCCCAGGTCGGCCCGCAGCCGCCGGTCGAGCTCCGCCTGGCCCGTACGCAGCCATTCCCGGCGGGCGTTGCGCTCGGCGTTTTCCTGAAGGCTCGAAGCCATGCGGTTGATGCCCGAGGTCAACAACCCAAGTTCGCCTCCGACCTTGAGCACTACCCGACGGCCATACTCTCCCCGGCCCAGATCGAGCACCGTTGCGGTCAGGGCATTGACCGGCCCCGCGAAGGAACGGGCAAGAAACACCGCCATGAGGACGACAACAGCCGCGGTTGCAAGACCGAGAAGCAGGAAGCGGATACGCAGTTGGCGAACCGTGAGATAGGCTTCGTCGAGGTCGATCTTGACCACCAGCCCCCAGTCGAGGCCCGGCAGATACGTCCAGGCCGCCGCCACCTCCTTTGCCCGGTAATCGATCTGGCGGCCGGAAACCCCTGTCTCGCCGTGCACCGCCTTGAAAATCGGCAGATCCGTGCTGTCCTGCAGAGGTATCTTTCGGGAAAAGGCGGCGTTTTTGTCATGACGCAGGGGATTCAGGACCAGCAGGGCATCGCCTTCCTTCCGGGCCAGCACGACTTCACCGGTGTGCCCGAGGTTGTTGTAATCGATCAGCGAAAACAATTCGTCGGTGCTCAACTGGCCGGCCACGGTACCCAGCAGGCGGCCATTTCGCAGCACAGGCACCGCGAAGAAGGCGGCATAGGCGTCCGAGGGCGGATAGAACCGGAAATCCGAAAGCTCAGTGGACATCATGGTTCTCGCTTCCCTGCAGGCGAGGGCCAGGCTCGAATCGCGGTATGGGCCGCTGTCGAGGTTGGTGCCGAAATCCGCTTCCCTGGCAACGGAAAAGACGATATCGCCAGCCGCCGAAACCAGAAAAAAATCGTAAAACCCACCATTGTCCCGGACGTTTTCGAGATACGGCCGCAGGCTGCCGTCGAGTTCGCCGTACTCTGCCGATTCCGGCCCATAACGTCCGAACGCCACGCTGAACCGCTCGAGGGCCTCGCCCAGAAAGGGACTCTGGGACACCAGAAGAAGCAGGTCCTTTTTGTCGTCCACGTAATGGAGAATCTCCCCGGCCCGGTGCTCGGCCTGGGACAGGAGCAGACGGTCGTTGCCCTCGCCGAGCCCGGCGCTGGCCGAAAACAGGGCGACCAGGCCCGCCAGGAAAAGAGGGCCGAGGGCGGCGGCCAGAAAGAAGGCGACCAACCGGCCGGCAAAGGTCATGCCCCGGATCTCTTCTACCGTGGTCCCTGGTTTCTCCACTGCCCACCCCATTGTTCCTGCAATCCGGCGAGGAAGCGGTTCCACTCGCTTTTTGACCTGCTCAACGGAAACGAGACCGGTCTGACCAGTCGCTCCGTCTCCCAGACGATTTCGAACTGGCCGTTTTCTCGGATGCGGCCGATCCGCACCTTTTTCCAGGTGTGGTTGTTGCGCTGGTCGACGACAATGTACCCCTGCGGGCCGCGGACTCCCAGGCCGGGAAGGTTCTGCAGGACCAGCCCAGGCTGCTCCGAAAGGGCTGCGGCGGCTGCCCCGGCCCAGAGATGAACGCCGGCATAGGCTGCCGCCATCGGGTCGCCGATCACCCGACCGTCACCATACTTTTCCTTGAAACGGGCGACGAAATGCCGGTTCTCCGGAGTGTCGACGCTCTGGAAATAATTCCAGCAGGCATATCCCCCGGCGGTCTGGGAGAGAAGGCCCTCGCCGGCACCTTGTCCCCCGGCCTTTTCTTTGAAAAGCGCCATCTCGCTTTCGGTCAGGGAAAAGGACATGACCGGTATATCCCGCATGAACTCCGTCTCCTCGTACAGGGCTTCCAGAAAGGCACGGTTGGCTTCGCCGTTTATGGCATTGAGAATCACCTGCGGCCTGGCCTCCTTGATGCGGGCGACGATTCCGGAAAAGTCGGTCTGCTCGAGGAGAGGGTATTCTTCGCCGACGATCTCGCCTCCCGCCACCCCGGCCAGGTCACGGATGATTTCACTGGCGGCCCGGGGAAAGACATAATCGGAGCCGACCAGAAAAACCCGTTTTCCCAGGTTGGCGAAAACCCAGTTGACCGCCGGGATGATCTGCTGGTTGGGAGCGGCGCCGGTATAGACGATATTGGCAGACTCTTCCATGCCTTCGTATTGCACGGGATAGAAGAGCAGGTGGTCGTGGGCTTCGACAACAGTCCTTACCGCCTTGCGGGAAGCCGAGGTCCAACAGCCGAAGATGACCGACACCCCCTCCTCGGCGATCAGTTTCTCGGCCTGCTGGGCAAAGGCCAGGTCATCGGAACGGCCGTCGACCACCAACGGCTCCAGCCGGCGACCGAGCACCCCGCCGGCGGCGTTCAACTCCTCGATGGCGAGCAGGGTCGCCTCGACCACCGGTTGCTCACTCACCGCCATCGGTCCGGACAGGGAATGGAGCACCCCGACCCGAATCGGCGGGCCGCCAGAGCCAGGCCGATGACGATCGATGAAAACCAGACCGGTGGCAACAACCAGGCCAAGGGCCAGAACGGTCAGAAACAAGGCGCGTCTCAAGGCTGTTCCTCCCTGGCGGCGGCAGGCCTCGCTTTGCGCTCACGGGCAAGCGGCGTTGCGGCGTCCCCGCAACGGCAGAGCAGATCGCCGATTTCCTCCGGAGCGAGGACATACTCCGGATCGGCCGCGGCGATTGCCGCCCTTGGCATGACCGCCGATTCGGCGCCGGCCGGATCCTGGACCACGGCAAGCCCGCCTCGTCTGCGGATCGCCGCCAGGCCGGCGGCGCCGTCCTGGTTGGCGCCGGTCAGCACGACCCCGATGCAGGCCGGGCCATAGGCCACGGCGGCGCTTTCGAAGAGCGGATCGATGGCGGGCCGGCAATAATAGAGACGATCATCCACGGAAAGAGCGACGGTGCGGTCCGTTTCGATGAGCAGGTGATAGTTCGGCGGCGCCAGGTAAACGACGCCGGCCGCCGGCGCCTCCTTCTCCTCGACTTCCCGGACCGGCAGGGCGCACCTGCCGCTCAGATACTCGATGAAGAGTTCGGTCCTGGTCTCTGGACTCTGGTGCTGGACCACCACCACCGGCAGGATGAAACCGGCCGCCAGCCGGCCCAAAACCCGGGGCAGGGTGCTGAAGCTGCCACTGGAGCCGCCGATTACCACGCATCCCCCCGCCGCCGCGACACGCCTCCCCACTCCGTTCATCCGGCCGTCTCCGGACCACCGGGCAGCGGCGTAGTTTCTGCGCCGGCCGCCGCTTCGCCGAGTGGCAGGCGCAGAACAAAGGAGGCCCCCTTCCCTTCCCCGCTTTCACAGCGCACACTGCCCTGATGGCGTTCGACGATGTCCTTGACGATGGAAAGGCCAAGACCGATGCCCCCCGGTTTGGTGGAGAACAGGGGCGTGAAGACGTCGGGCAGGATGTCGGCGGGGATGCCAGGGCCGGAGTCTGAAAAACGCAGCACGAGATGATCCTGGTCGCGCCCGAGGCTTACCTGCAGGCGGCCGCCGGCTGGCATGGCCTGCACGGCGTTGTTGACCAGATTGAGGAGAACCCGCCGCATGAGATGTTCGTCGAGGGGCAACTGCGGCAGCGCCGCCTCGACCTGCCAGTCGAGACGAATCCCGGCCGGCAGATTGAGGCCGCCGAGCACCCTGCGGCAGAAGGCCTCGAGGTCGGTCATCTCCAGATTTATCCCCATGTCTTTGGAAAAATCGAGAAGATCCCCTATGATCGTGTCGCAGTGCCGGACCTGTTCCTCCATGATCCGCAGGTGCCGGGCCACCTTCTCGTTGTCTTTGGGCAGGATGAGCTTCAAGAAATAGACCGAATTGCCGATCACCCCCAGGGGGTTCCGCAGGTCGTGGCGGACAGAGGCGGCGAGCCGGCCGATGGCGGCGAGCTTCTCCTGGCGCAGGATCTGTTCCTGGGCCGCCTGCAGTTCGGCGGTGCGTTCGGCCACCAGTTCCTCGAGCTGCTCCGAATACCGCTGCAGCTGCCTTTCCTGTTCCTTTCCGGCGGTCACGTCGCGGGCGATGTGCACACAGCCGGCAACATCGCCCTCGCCGTCGAAATAGGGCGAGGTGGTGATCTGCAGCACCTTGCCGCGCTTGTGGTCTTCCACCTCCAGGCTGACCGGCACGCCTTCACGGATGGACGCGAGGTGGGGGCACTCGGGCACCGGGCTCTGCAGGCCGTGCATTTCCTCGTAACAGTGCCGGCCCACCAGTTCCCGGACCGGAACCCCGAGGAAATCGGCCAACGCTTTGTTGACCCGGACGAAACGGCACTGGCGGTCGTGCACCGAAACCAGATCGGAGATGGCGTCGAAAGTCCGGCGCCAGGCGGCGGCCGCTGCCCGCAGGGAATTCTCGAGCTTCTTGCGCTCGGTGATGTCCCTCCACATGGTGACATAGGCTCGCTTGCCGCGCCAGACGGTGGGCGACACACTCACCTCCAGCACTATCTTCTCCTCGCCGCCGGGTTCCAGCTCTACCTCGCTGCGGCCGCCGGCAACGAGGATGCGGGTGAAAAGCTCACCGGCGGTGGCGCAGTCGCCAAAAAAGGCCCGCGCCATATGGTTGGCAAAGAGAATGGACCCGTCCGGGTCGAGGATCACAAAACCGTCCGAACTCTGCTCCACCAGGGAGTGCAACACATCGCGGTTCTGGACAAGCTCGGCGTTGGCCTCCTCGAGTTGCCGGCGCTGCCGGTAAAGGTCGAGGAACACGGCAACTTTGCCGCGGAGAATCTGAGGCACGATGGGTTTTTCGAGAAAATCGACGGCGCCGCTCTCGATGCCCCGCACCTGGTAGTACTCACCGGAGAACACCGCCGAGACGAAGATCACCGGCAGGTGAGCGGTCCTCCGGTTCTGGCGCAGCAGCTCGGCGGTTTCGTAACCGTCCATGCCCGGCATCTGGACATCGAGCAGCGCCAGGGCGAAGTCGTGATCCAGGGTGAGCGCCAGGGCCTCGTTGCCCGAACCGGCGCGGAGGAGTTCGGCGTCCATGGCGGCCAGGACCTTTTCCATGGCGATGAGATTCTCGACTCTGTCATCGACGATCAGGATTTTAGCTCTCTTCATCAGGCAACGGACGATCCGCTCCATTGGCAAAAGGGAGATTTCATCGGTAGAGCCACACCCGCAGCAGGGAGAGAAGCCGCTCGACGTCCACAGGTTTGGGAAGGTAATCGCTCGCGCCGGCCTCCAGGCATTTCTCTCGGTCATCCCGCATCGCCTTGGCGGTGAGGGCGATGACCGGCAGAGAGCGGAAACGTTCTTGGCTGCGGATGGCGCGCATCGCCTCGTAGCCGTCCATTTCCGGCATCATGATGTCCATGAGCACCAGATCGATGTCCGGCCGCGCCTCCAGGGCCTCCAGACCCTTCCTGCCGTTGGCCGCCCGCACCACCTCCATGCCCCGCTCCTCGAGCACCCGGCCGATGGCGAAGACATTGCGCATGTCATCGTCCACCAAGAGCACCGTACGGTTTTCGAACACGGCTTCGCCATCGTAGAGCGACAGGATCATGTCCCGCTTGCCGGCCGGCATGCGTGCCACCACCCGATGCAGGAAGAGCGCGGTTTCATCGAGCAGCCGCTCAGGTGACATGACGCCCTTGATGATGACCGAGGAGGCATAGGGGCGCAACCGCTCTTCGTCCTCCTCGCTCAGCAGCTGGCCGGTATAGACGATGACCGGAGTTGCCGGCGGCCGCTGCCAGGAACGCATTTCCTCGAGCACGTCGAAACCGGAACAATCAGGCAGGTTGAGGTCGAGGATAACACAATCGAAATGCCCGTTCCGCAGAGCGGCCAGGGCCGCCGCGCCGGTCTCCGCTTCCTGGATTTCGACATCGATGTCGCCGAGCAGGCGAACGATGCTCCTGCGCTGGTTCGGGTCGTCTTCCACCAGCAGCACCCTCCTGACCCCACCCGAAAGAATTTCTTCTATCTTGTCGAATGCCTGTTCAAGATCTTCGCGACTCACTGGCTTGGTCAGAAAACCGACGATCCCTTTACCGAATGCGCCAGGAACCGCCTTTTCCACGGACATCATGTGGACCGGGATATGGCGCAAGGCCGGGTCGCCCTTGAGCCGTTCCAGAACCTC
>JBFHWX010000162.1:0-7109 GCA_041599275.1 Desulfobulbales bacterium
GCGGCCATTGCCGCGGCCACCGTGTCGAAGACCGGCACCCCGTCCAGGTCGCCGCCCCCCTTGCCCGGGGTGACGCCGGCCACCACCCGGGTGCCGTAGCCCAAACACTGGCGGGCATGGAACTGGCCCTCGCGGCCGGTGATGCCCTGGACCAGGAGACGGGTGTTGCTGTCGATAAAGATGCTCATTTTTTGTATTTATCTTGGGTTCAAAGGACGATGGCGGGCCTGAGGCGTCGGACTTGCGGCGACAAACGATTCCTCACCCCGCCAGGGCCGCCACTTTTCGGGCGGCGTCGGCGAGATCCACGGCGGTGGCCAGATCGAGGCCGCTCTCGGCCAGGATCCGGCGACCCTCCTCGACGTTGGTACCCTCCATGCGGACCACCACCGGCACCGGGATGTTGGTCTTGCGGGCCGCCTCCACCACTCCCCGGGCCAGCACGTCGCAGCGCAGGATGCCGCCGAAGATATTGATGAAGATGCCGCGCACGTTGGGATCGGCGAGGATGATCCGGAAGCCGTTTTCCACCATCTCGGCAGAAGCGCCGCCGCCCACGTCGAGAAAATTGGCGGGCGAGGCGCCGCTTGCCTCGATGAGGTCCATGGTGGCCATGGCCAGGCCGGCGCCGTTCACCATGTTGCCCACGGTGCCGTCGAGCTTTATGTAGTTGAGCCCGCACTCGGCGGCCTGCCGCTCGAGGGGATCGTCTTCCGAGGTGTCGCGCTGGCCGGCCAGGGCCGGCTGCCGGAAAAGGGCGTTATCGTCGATCTCCACCTTGGCGTCCAGGGCCAGAAGCCGGCCGTCGGCAGTGACCGCCAGGGGGTTTATCTCGACCAGCGTCGCATCGCGCTCGGTGCAGAGCCGGTAGAGCGCCGCAAGCAGGGGCGCCATCTGCTTCTGGAGCTCCGCTCCCAGCCCCAGGCCGAGAGCGATGGCCCGAACGTGTCTGGCGGCAAGGCCGGCAAGGGGGTTCACCGGCACCCGCACGATAGCCTCAGGCGTCGCCGCCGCCACTTCCTCGATATCGGCTCCACCCGCGGCGCTTGCCACCAGCATGAGCCCGGCGCTGGCCCGGTCCGGCAGCAGGGCGAGGTAGAGTTCGCGCCCGATCCCCACCCCCTCCTCCACCAGGATTTTCCGCACGAGCCGCCCCGCTCCGGCCGTCTGTTTGGTCACCAGGGTCATACCGAGGATATCGGCGGCGGCCCGCCGCAGCTCGTCTCCATCGGCCGCCAGCCGCACCCCGCCGCCCTTGCCGCGGCCGCCGGCCAGCACCTGGGCCTTTACCACCAGCGGCCACCGGCCAAGACGCGCGGCCACCCCCTCGGCCTCGGCAACGGAAGAAGCCACCCCGCCCGCAGGGGCGGAAACCCCGTACTGCCGAAACAGTTCCTTGGCCTGATACTCATGCAATTTCATTTTTTTCTACTTGTCTTGCTGCGGGGTTGTTCCCTGGAGGGTTCGCCTCCCTTCGTGGGCAGGCCGGGATCTTTGGGCGACCTTGTCTGGCCTGTTTGACCCGTCGGGCCAGTCGGACAGTCCGACCACTCAGCCCCCGGTCCTCGGCCCTCAGTCCTCTTCTCTTACCTCGGCAACCCCATGCCTTTCAAGGTACCGGTGATCTCCTCGAGGGTGGACGGGTCATCGATGGTGGACGGCATCCGGTACTCCTTGCCGTTGGCGATGGCCCGCATGGTGCCGCGCAGGATCTTGCCGCTTCTCGTCTTCGGCAGCCGCGGCACCACCGCTGTTTCCCTGTAGCAGGCGATGGGACCGATCTGTTCCCGCACCATGCGGACCAGATCATTCTTCAGCGCCGCCTCGTCCTGGTCCACTCCGGCTTTGAGCACCACCAGCCCCACCGGCAGCTGGCCCTTCAAAACATCGTTCACCCCGAACACGGCGCACTCGGCCACACTCGGGTGGGTGGCGATCACCTCCTCCATGGCGCCGGTGGAAAGGCGGTGGCCTGCGATGTTGATGACGTCGTCGATCCGGCCCATCACGAAAACGTAGCCGTCCTCGTCTCGATAGCCGCCGTCGCTGGTCTCATAATAGCCGGGAAAACGGCTCATGTAACTCTTCACGAACTTTTCCTCGGCCTTCCACAAGGTGGCCAGCGTCCCCGGCGGCAGCGGCAGCCGCACCACGATGTTACCCTCCTCGTGGGCCGCCACCTCGCGGCCGGCGTCGTCGACGACCCGCACGTCGTAGCCCGGCACCGGTACCGTGGGCGAGCCCGGCTTCACCGGCAGCTTCTCGACCCCCATCAGGTTGGCGGCGATCGCCCAGCCGGTCTCGGTCTGCCACCAGTGGTCGATCACCGGCCGGTGCAGCATGCGGCTCGCCCAGTGGTAGGTGTCGGGGTCGAGCCGCTCGCCGGCCAGGAACAGGTACTTGAAGCCGGCCAGGTCGTATTCCTTGAGATAGTTGCCCTCGGGGTCCTCCTTCTTGATGGCCCGGAAGGCGGTGGGCGCCGTGAACAGCGCCCGCACCCCATGCTGGGAGATGACCCGCCAGAAGGCGCCGGGGTCGGGGGTGCCCACCGGTTTGCCCTCGTAGAGCACGGTGGTGCAGCCTCTGAAGAGTGGCCCGTAGACGATGTAGGAGTGGCCCACCACCCAGCCCACGTCGGAGGCGGCCCAGAACACGTCGTCGGGCCCGATGTCGTAGATGTGCTCCATGCTCCAGTGGAGCGCCACGGCGTGGCCGCCGTTGTCGCGCACCACGCCCTTGGGCATGCCGGTGGTGCCGGAGGTGTAGAGAATATAAAGCGGATCGGTGGCTGCCACCGGCACGCAGCCGGCGGGCTCCGCGGCGGCCGCCAGTTGCTGCCAGTCATGGTCGCGGCCGCTGACGAGCGATGCCTTGACGATGGACCGTTGGAAGATGACGCAGCACTCGGGCTTGTGCACGGCAAGATCGATGGCCCGGTCGAGGAGCGGTTTGTACTCGATGAGTTTTTTGCCCTCCACGGCGCCGGAGGCAGAGACAATCACCTTGGGCTTGGAATGGTCGATGCGCACCGCCAGCTCGTTGGCTGCAAACCCGCCGAAAACCACGGAATGGATGGCGCCAAGCCGCGCGCAGGCCAGCATGGCGAAGACCGCCTGGGGGATCATCGGCATGTAGATGATCACCGTGTCGCCCTTGGTGACGCCCAGCCCTTTGAGGACGCCGGCGAAACGGGCCACCTCGGCCTGCAGTTCGCGGTAGGTATAGCGGGCGATGGTGCCTGTCACCGGCGAGTCGTAGATGATCGCCAGCCGGTCGCCTCGGCCATTTGCCACGTGCCGGTCCACGGCGTTGTGGCAGGTATTGAGCTCGCCGCCGGCGAACCAGCGGTAGAACGGCGGGTCGGAGTCGTCGAGCACCCGGTCCCAGGTGCGGTGCCAATCGATCTTTGCCGCGGCCTTTGCCCAGAAGCCGGCGGGATCCGTGATGCTTTCGGCGAACAGTTCCCTGTAATCACCCATTGCGTACCTCCTCGTTCTGATACGTTTTATGCCCCACCTGCGGGGCACGCAGCGGCAAAGACCCCATGCGCTGGCAAGGACGGAAAACAGACTAAGAGGCTATCACAATGTGGCAGGAGCGTAAATCGATTACGGGGGGAAGAAAAGAATTTCAGAAAAATACCTACACTCCCGACGGCTGGGAAGCGGCCGCCTTCTTGATTGCCGCTCGCGCACAGATTACCACTTGACAAAAAGCACCCTTTCGGACAAATTGTACCAAACGGTCGGTTAACACCACGCGAGACACAACATTATGACACACTACACGAAAGGCGAACAAACCAGGGCACGGGTGATCAGGGAAGCCAGGGAGCTCATCATCGCCAACGGCTTCAAGGGCACGAGCATCAGCCAGATCATCGACCACACCGGAGTCAAGAAAGGCGCCCTGTACTTCCACTTCGCCAACAAGGACGAATTGGGCTATTCGATCCTGCAGGATGCCAGGGACGAATTTTTCGGTTTCCTCGAACGGTCCCTTGCCGGCGACTCCCCCCTCCAGAAGGTTCACAGCTTCCTGTCCGCCATTCTCGACCAGCAGAAGAACCAGCACTTCGTGGGGGGATGCCTGTTCGGCAACACCGCGCTTGAAATGAGCGACAGCAACGAGCGGTTCGGCGCCCTGATCCTGTCGGTCTTCACCGGCTGGATCGACCGCCTGGCCGGCCTCCTCGAAGAGGCACGGCAGGGCGGCGAGCTCGACCGCGGGACGAATCCGCTCCTGCTGGCTAAAACCATGGTGGCGGCCATCGAAGGTGGCATCATGATGGCCAGGCTCAGCAAGAACCGTTCCGACCTCGAGGATTGCATCAGCCAGCTTCGCCTGCTGCTGCACTAATTTTTTTTACTTATTTTATGTACCAAACGGTCGGTTTGCCTGGTGATCAACACCACGTCCCGTTCTTCCGGCCCAAAGCAAAACTTGGAGGCCCCCATGAAGAAAAGACTTCTCGCCGCCCTCGCAGCCCTTGTCGTCGCCTTGGCCCTTGCCGGCTGCGCCGCCACCGCACCCCGCCCCGGTGTCCTTGACGCGGGAGACGGGGTCCTCCGCATCCCCCGCTCAGGACTCATGTGGCAGAAGCAGAAAAGCGAGCAATTTTCGAGCAGCGGAGAAGCCACCACCTATGTGCGGCAGTTGCGACTGGGCGGCTACAACGACTGGCGCCTGCCGACCCCGGCCGAACTCCGCGAGCTCTACACCCTGTTCGATTTCGGGCCGGGAAAATTCAACGCCGAAGGGTATCTCATCGAAGGAGACTATTGGACCGACGACCACAACACCGGCGTCACCGCAGGCTCCTGGCGGGATCTCAATCTCTGCGAGATCGACCGTGCCTATGCCGCAGGAAGCGGCGGTGCGGTGCGGGCCGTGCGCCCCTGAGCGCCGGACGCCTGCGCCCCCGCCGTCTCCACAAACCGGCCGCGTTATCCGCCCGGGATATCTGCGACCCTACCCCAACGGAGGTACATTCATGAAGACAATGGCAATCGTAGTCCGCGACGCAAGTTACGACAAAATCCTCACCCCGCTGGTCTTCGCCTATCTGGCCAGCGAAACCGACGGCGTCCAGGTCGACATTCTTTTCGTCAACTGGGCGGCCCAGGTCCTGACCGAAAAGGGCGCGGCGGAACTGGTCATCGAAGGCCGCCATGCCGGCAAGGACGCCTGGCTCAAGGATCAGGTGGCGGCGGCCGGGCTGCCCAGCGACGTCATGCAGATCCTGCGGGCACTGAAGGCGACCGGCCTGGTCAATCTGTACGTGTGCAGCCTGGCGGCCCGCATTTTCGTGGTCGACGACGGGAACATCATCCCCGAGGCCGACGGCATCGTCGGCGCCTCCTGGTTCCTGAACGAGAAACTGGCCCTGGCCGATCACTGCCAGTATTTCTAATTATTTTCACCCAAAAAACATACCGATCGTTCGGTTTATTTTGGTAACACACTCCAGACACAAGGAATGCACCAATGAAGACGTTACACGCAAAGGCCCTGACCCTCCTCTTCGCCCTCCTCTGCCTCGCCACCCTCTTCGCCCCGCTCGCGCACAGCGCCGCGATCGACGACGCCGATGCCCTGTCGGGCTACCGCCAGGGCAGAATCCTCTTCGACATCAACACATCGGCGCCCGACAAAATGGCGCTCTACCTCTCGGTGATCAAGCAGACCCGGGAAGACCTGCTCAAACAGGGCATGACACCAGACCTCATCCTTGCCTTCCGGGGCCTGGCGGTAACCCTTGTCCAGCGGCAGACCACGGACCGGTCTGCCGAGCAGGCCGCGCTCGACGCCAAGATCGCCGGCCTCGTCGGGCAACTCGGGCAAATGGGGGTCAAAATGGAGGCCTGCTCCGTGGCCACCGGCCTGTTCGGGGTCGACAACACCAACCTGCTGCCGGGCATCAAGGTGGTGGGCAACACCTTCGTCTCCCTCATGGGCTACCAACACGCCGGCTACGTCATCATCCCGATCCAGTAAGCGGCCGAAAACGACGAACACCCGGCGGGATGGCTCCCTGCCGGGTGTTTCGCTTCAGGTCTCCGTTGCTGTAGAGCCGGCTCCCCGGCGGTTCAGGAGCCGCAGCAGGCCGAGCCTTTGGAGGCACACCCACCGGTCTTGCCGCAGGTGGAGATGCCCAAGAGCGCATAGGGCGGGCACCAGCCAAAGAGGCCGGTGAGCAGCGGCACGATGCCAAGGTAGCCCCAAGGGGTCATGGGGCCGGTGAAGGCGAGGGAGAGGATGCCGGCACCGGCAATGATGCGGACGATTCTTTCGATGCTGCCGATGTTCTGCTTCATGACGTTCTCCTTTTGGATTTGTTTACGCGACCGGTCCAGCCAGCCGCCGTCTTTCCTTGTTCTGGAGAAACTCTAAGACATCGGAGCCAATCGCGCCGTGACAGGGTCACTTTTGGCGGGTGACTTTGTCACTAAGGTTCATCACCCGGCACCAAGCTCGAGGAGCACCACCTCGTTGCGACCGAGCCGCACACGGCCCCGCCGCTCCATGTCCTTCAGGAGCCGGCTCACCACCTCCCGGGAGGTGCCGAGGTCTGGCAATGGTTTGATGGGTGACCGCCAGCCGGCCGTTTTCCGAGCGTTCCAGCAGGTAGTCGGCGAGCCGCTCGTCCATGCGGCCGAAGACCACTTCCTCGAGCAGACTCATGACCGAAACCAACCGCTGGCTGAGCAGGGCAAAGACGAAGTGCTGCAGGGCCGGGTGGTGCGAAAGCAGGCGGCGAAACTCGGCGGCCGGCAAAAGCAGGGCCTCGACCTCGGTGCGGGTGACGGCGTTGGCCGGATATTTCGTGTTCGCCAGGATGCAGCTGGCGTTCAAAATGCAGGTATCCCCCGGCCCGATCTCGTAGAGGGTGATCTCGCGGCCGGACTCGCTCGCCTTGAACACCCGGATCTCGCCGGCCAGAACGAGAGCGATCATGGCGCAGAGGTCGCCTTCCCGGTAGATTGCGGCATCGGCGGGCAACCGCTGGCGCAGCCCCTTCTCCAGGATGCGCCCGGCGAGTTCCGGCTCGTTTTTCAGAAACGGAAAAGCGCCTGTCAGCTCTGCCGCCTGCTTCACCATACTTCTCC
>JBFHWX010000163.1:0-7071 GCA_041599275.1 Desulfobulbales bacterium
CGACCGGGTCCGGCGCCGCCGGCTGTTCTGCCGCCCCCTCCATCGCCACGGTTTCCGGCGGCTTCGGCGCCACTGGCGGCGGCTCCCGGCGCACGGCAGGAGATAAGGGCGTAGGGGCGGCGACCGCTGCCGGTGCGGCCCCGGTTGCGGCTGCAACGGTGGGTTGCGGTTCTCCGGATGCCGGGGGGCTGACGGCCAGAAAATGGCGAAGACCATACCCTCCGGCGGCGGCCAGCAGCACCACGAAAGCGGTTGCGGCCCAGCGCCGGCCCGGGAAGCCGCCGGCCTGCCGACCACGCCCGAATACCTCGCGAGCCGCTGTTTCCACGGTGCGGCGGTCGACCTGCATTTGCCCCCGGCTGTAGGCTCCCAGCATGGCCCGGTCGCAGACCAGGTTGATAAGCCGCGGCGTCCCCCTGGTGAGCTGGTAGACGGTATTCAAGCTGGCGGCGTCAAAAAGCGGCCGGTGAAGGCCGGCCACGGCCAGACGGTGGCCGATATAGGCCCCCATCTCGGAGGGGGAGAGCGGCCCGAGATGATAGCGGGCGGTGATCCGCTGGTCGAGCTGGCGGAGCTCCGGCCGCCCGAGTTTCTCAAGCAGCTCGGGCTGGCCCAGCATGATGATCTGCAGAAGCTTCCTCTCGTTGGTCTCGAGATTGGTCAACAGCCGGACCTGCTCGAGCACGTCACTTGCCAGGTTCTGGGCCTCGTCGATGATCAGCACCGCCCGCGCCCCCCGACCGTGGAGCTCGAGGAGATAACGGTTCAGGCTGTCCACCAGCACCTTGATACTCTCGGTTCCCGGCGGGTAGCTTATGCCGAACTCGTCGCAAATGGAGGCCAGTAGCTCCACGGTGTTCAGCTTCGGGTTGAGGATAAGGGCGACCTCGGTGTTCTCCGGCAACTGCTCGAGGAGCAGCCGGCAGACCGTGGTCTTGCCGGTGCCCACTTCGCCGGTCAGGAGCACGAAACCCGAGTCGTTGCGGATGCCGTAGAGCAGGTGGGCGAAGGCCTCCCGGTGCTGGTCGCTCATGTAGAGAAAGTGCGGGTCCGGCGCCAGGGAAAAGGGTGGCAGGTCCACACCGAAGTGTTTGTCGTACATCCGTAACGATCCTTTCAGCCGTTGGAGTCGGCTTTCCCGGCCCACAGGTTGATGGTGGCGCGAAAACTCCGATCTCCGGCGCCGTAGCGGGTTCTCGGGTGCTCGACACACCGTATGTCTTCCTCGGCGCCCTCGCCCCCACTCCTGCCCGGAGGCTCGCAGGCTCGCTTACCGCGTAACCAGAGTTTTCGGCGGCTGCGCTTGTCTGCTTCGCCATCTCCAGAGCGGTACGATGAACGCTTTACGGGCACATCGAAAGTTGAGAAAGCCACAAAGAAAACACTATACCGCCCGCCGCGCCGCTCTTCAAGCTCCGTTGCCGCCCCCAGCTCTGCTGGCCTGGCCAGAAGCCCCGGCTGGCCAGGGGTGCGACAATCTGTCCCATTGACGCCAGGAACGCACCGATATAGGGTTAATAAAGTCAGCCACTTACCACAAAATCATTTTCCTTTCGGAGGCCCCCATGAAAAAACTCCTGTTCGCTCTCTTCGTCACCTGCGCCGCTCTCAGCTCCCTGGCCGTTGCCATGGACCTGCCCGACGTGGGCAAATTCGCGTCCTGTGGCTACTGCGGTATGGACCGCGGCAAATTCGCCGCCAGCCGTATGCTGATCACCTACAACGATGGCGCCGAGGCCGGTCTCTGCAGCCTGCACTGCGCCGCGGTGGACCTTGCCAACCAGCTCGACAAGATGCCGGATGCCATCCAGGTGGCCGACTATAATTCCAAAACCCTGATGAACGCCGAAGAGGCGGCCTGGGTGGTGGGCGGCGACGAGAAAGGGGTCATGACCAAACGGGCCAAATGGGCCTTTGCAGCCAAAGCCGACGCCGAGAGCTTCGTCACGGCCCACGGCGGCGAGGTGGTAGATTTCGAAAAGGCGGTCAAGGCGGCCTACGAAGACATGTACCAGGACACTCTGATGATCCGCAACAAACGCCGGGAAATGCGGGAGATGAAGATGAAGGAAGGGGCCGGCGCCATGGGCCACGGCAAGTAACCGCCGTTGAAAGCCGCGACGGTCACGGGGTAAAACAAGAGCACCTTCTCGTCTCGAGCCAAGCGACGAGTCTCCTGCAAAGAACACCATCGTCGCAAGACCGCCGGGAACCGTCGCAGCCCTCTGCTTCCCGGCGGTCTTGGCCGGAGGAGCGGCGCGTTTTGCACAAAAGGCGCCGAAACAACCAAAGCAGCGCGTCACCTTTCAGGTCGTCCGGCATACCTCCCTGGCTGACAACTCGCTGGTATCGCCGAAACGATAACCCGCATCGACCACGCCTCGCCTCTGTTCCGTTCTCAAACTCACAAATTCAGGCCTTTTTCCGGCGCAGCGACCGGTCGTAGCGTTCCTGCTCGGAATAGATGCAACCGCAGTAGGGCTGACGGTAGAGGCCCATTTCGATGGAGCGGTCGATGCCTCGCTGCCAACCATCGCGGAAGTCCCGGTAGAGGAAGGGCACACCATATTCGGCGGCCGCCCGTTCGGCCACGGCCCGGATCAGTTCATGGTTCTGGTAGCGGCTGTAGAGCAGGGTGGAGCTGAAGGCATCGGCGCCGGCTTCGCGAGCCCGTCTGGCTGTCTCGCGAAGCCGCATCTCGTAGCAGATGCCGCAGCGCCCAGGTTCGCGGCCCACCACCTGCCGCAGGTAATCGGTGAGGCCGTAGGGCCGGTGGATCTCGATCTGGAGCCCGCTGGCAGAGGCAAACTGCTCCACAGCCTGCAGCCGCCGCTCGAACTCCTTGTACGGATGGATGTTGGGATTGAAGAACAGGCCGCTCACCCGCAAGCCCTCGGCTTGCAGGATTTCAACGGGGCTGACGGAGCAGGGCCCGCAGCAGACATGAAGCAGAAGATTCATGGCACCCGCCTCAGTGCCGGATAGAGCCGGCATCGTATAACCCTTTGTTTCCGTTCATCGCGCACCGCTTGGTGCAGTAGCCCATCGCTGTTGACAGCAGGGGTGTGAAATGGTACAAAGCCATAGCTGAACCACGGAGGGATGGCCGAGTGGTTTAAGGCGGCGGTCTTGAAAACCGTTGAACGAAAGTTCCGTGGGTTCGAATCCTACTCCCTCCGCCAGAATCACCACCCCCTCCGAACACACCGATCAAAGTTGCGGCCGGAGAGATGACCGAGTAGGCCGAAGGTGCTCGCCTGCTAAGCGAGTGTGGGATCAAAAGTCCCACCGAGGGTTCGAATCCCTCTCTCTCCGCCACTTTTTTCCATTAAAAGGCCCGCCGGCTCACCCGACGGGCCTTTTCTTTTGCGCGTACCCGACCAGCTTACCAGCCCCAGAGCTGGCTGCGCACCATCCAGCCGCTGAGGCCGCTTTCGTGGCGGACCTTGACCCAGCCCGCCTTGCGCTCCAAGGTTCTGAAGACCACGCCGTACTGGGCCTGGCCCACCACCTTGTACTTCTCGCCGGGGCCGGAATGGATCTTGATCGCCTTGCCCCCTTTGTTGACCTTGACCACCAGGTGGGGTTTGCGGGAAACCATTTTCTTGTAGACCCACCCGTAATCGTCCTCGAAATCCTTCACCTTGTACCAGTTGCCCTGGACGCCTACCACCCGCAGGGGATAGCCCCGGGAAAGCACCCACTGCACCTTGTATTTCTTGCCCGGTCCGGAGCGCAGGTTCACCTCGTCCCGGTCGATGCTGATCATCGAATTGACGGAAACCGCGGAGGCCACCGAAACCGTCAGGAAAAAGAGAAAAATCAAAGAAAATCCAACGGCCACCAGGCCGCGTCCTGCACCTGTTCGCTGGCGGAGAAAAGTAACGCTCATTGCACATCCACGTGATGGTATCGGTTTCCGCTGCCGGGCTGATGAGCGATGCGCTCGGCCGGGCAACACTTCTGAACAAAGGCCCCAGAGGGCTTGGCAGGAACCTTCTACTCGGACGCCGCCGCCGGAGCTGACGCCGCTTTCTGCCGCAGGCCGCGGCCCAGAGGAAGACCGGCGATCTCCAGGCGGATGGCGTCGTAGCGGCAGGCCTCCTGCATGCACCGCATGCAGGAGATACACTCGGCGTCGTCGGGGCTCTCGTTGAAGCGCACCCCCATGGGACACACGCCATGGCAGGCCTTGCAGTTGGTGCAGTTGGCCGCCACCAGTTGCAGCCGCACCGCCTTTGCCCGCCGGAAAAGGGCGTAGAAGGCACCCAGGGGGCAGGTGGTCCGGCAGAAGGGGCGGCTGGCCAGCACGCTCCAGGCCACGAAGACGAGCAGAATCACAAATTTGCTGTAAAATAACATACTGAGCGAATTTCGCAAATCCGGCTGCAACAGGAGCATGGGGATGCCCGCTTCCAGGGTGCCCGCCGGGCAGACGAACTTGCAAAACCAGGGGGCACCGTAACCGAACTGGTCAACCACCAGGAGCGGCAGCAGCACGACGAAGAAGGCAAGAAAAAAATACTTAAAATAATTCAAAAATTTCGGTATCGAGAATTTCCTTCCCGGTATCTTGTGGAGAAGTTCCTGGAAAAAGCCGAAGGGGCAGGCCCACCCGCAGATAAGCCGCCCAAAGGCGGCACCCAGCAACCCCATGGAGCCGACAACCGAAAGGCCGAAAAAATATTGGCCGTTGGCAAGGTTGACACGGATGGCTCCGAAGAGTTGCTGCAGACTGCCCAGGGGGCAGTAGGTGGTGGCGGCGGGGCAAGAATAGCAGTTGAGCCCCGGCGAGCAGATGATCTTGAGGGGCCCCTGGTAGATGGTGCGGGTGAAGGGAAAGGCCCAGTAGCCGTTGACCAGGAAGACGAAGAGGAACTGCACCCATTTTCTGACCAGTTCCATGGCTAACCGATCCCTATGCAGCTCAGGCAGACCTGCCAGGCCTGCTCGAGGACCCGATTAGGCTCGCCAAGGGCGATGCCGGCCAGCCACAGAATCAGAAAAAAGCTTCCAGCCAGCAGGGGAGCGAGGCGCACCCGCCGCTTTTCATCGGTTCTTCCAGGTCGCATGTCCGGTTCTCCTCCATGCAAAAAACGATTTCGCTTAAAGCCGGCTGAACGACAGACAGGCCGCCCTTGGCAGTCTCTCGTACCGGCGGTTTTTTCCTCAATCAGCGGTCGACGATGAGGGCGACCAAACGGTTCAGGTCCTCGGCCGAGGAATAGCTGATCTCGAGCTTGCCCTCGCCGCCGTTCTGCACGATCCGCGTGCGGCTGCCCAGGACGCTGGTCAGGCTGCGGGTCAAATCGCGGCAGAGCTGGCGGGGCAGGCGGCCGGGCTTTTTCCTCGCACGCTGGACCGTTTCGTCGTCTCCCTCCCGCAGAGCCGCCGCCTGGGCCTCAGCCTGCCGTACCGACAGGCCCCGGACCACGATGGCGTCCCGCAGCCGGCGCTGGCCGGCGGGGTCGTCCTGCAGAGAGAGCAGGGTGCGGGCATGCCCCATGGAGAGCACCCCGTTGGTGACGTCCTCCCGGGCATAATCAGGGAGCTGCAGAAGCCGCAGCATGTTGGTTACCGTGGTGCGCTCCTTGCCAACCCGCTTTGCCACTTCGGCCTGGGTGAGCTCGAACTCGCGGATCAGCCGGTCGTAGGCGTCGGCCTCCTCCAGCGGGTTGAGGTCCTGGCGCTGGATGTTTTCGATCAGCGCCAGTTCGAGGACTTCAGCCGAAGAGACGTCTTTCACCGCCACCGGCACCGCCTCCAGCCCGGCCAACTGCGAGGCCCGCCAACGCCGCTCGCCGGCAATGATCTCATAACGGCCGCCTTCCAGGCGCCGCACCACCAGAGGCTGGATCACCCCCTTTTCGCGGATCGAGGCCGCCAGCTCGGCCAGCGGCTCCTCCTCGAACCGTCGTCGCGGCTGGTACGGGTTCGGGTCGATGGCCTCCACCGGGCACAGGAAAAAATCCCCGGCCCCGGGGCCGCCGAAGTCCATGGACGGCAGCAGCGACTCCAATCCCTTGCCAAGCCCTCTTGCCTTGGTCATGCGTTCCCCTCCTTTTTCTGCAGGCGCAGGAATTCCCTGGCCAGACTCAGGTAGCTCTCGGCCCCCGACGACCGCCGGTCATAAAGCATGACCGGTTTGCCGTGGCTCGGACACTCACTCAAACGGACATTTCGCGGGATCACCGTCTTGTAGACCAATCCCTTGAAGTGCTTACGGATTTCTTCCGAGACCTGAAAGGTCAAACGGTTTCTCTTGTCGAACATGGTGAGCAGCAGCCCCTCGATGGCCAACCGCGGGTTGAAGGCCTTCTTCACCCGCTGGATGGTATGCACCAGTTGGCCGAGCCCTTCGAGGGCGAAGTACTCACACTGCATGGGGACCAGCACCGAATCGGCGGCGGCCAGGGCGTTGACCGTGAGCAGCCCCAGGGAAGGCGGGCAGTCCACCAGCACGAAGTCGAAGGAAGTGCGAATGGGCGCCAGGCACTGGGAGAGAATGCTGGTGCGGTTCTCATCGCCGATGAGCTCCATCTCCACGCCGATCAGGTCGATGTTGGTAGGCACCACGAACAGCTTGTCGAGGCCGTTTACCTGATGCACGGCCCGGGACAGTGGCGCCCGTTCCATATAACAGTGGTAGAGATGGCAGGTACGGTCCCTGGCCGAAACCCCGAGCCCGCTCGAACAGTTGCCCTGGGGATCTGAATCTATCACCAGCACCTTCTTTCCCAGCTCGGCCAGACCGGCCGCCAGATTGATGGTGCTGGTGGTCTTGCCGACCCCGCCCTTCTGGTTGGCGAGAGTGATGATCTTTCCAGCCCTCTTTTCCTTCTTCTCCATAACCAAGAACCCCATGCAGAGGAAAACAGCAGAAACCGTTGAAAAATAGTAACAAACCCTGCGCTTTCGGAAAAATCGGCGGGTCTTCCACGGACTCCTGCCCAATACCGATCCCGGGCCGCATTATGAATGGGCCGAAACGAAAAAGCAAGGGGGAGAGCGGTTGCGCCTCTGTCTTTTCACCTTTCAGCCAGCCTGTTCCTTTCTTCCGAGGCCGTGAAA
>JBFHWX010000164.1:0-7069 GCA_041599275.1 Desulfobulbales bacterium
CATACCTTTTCAGAGGTGTTCCTGCGCTACTCTCTCTTGGCCTGCTGCCGATTCAGGCCATCTCCCCGAAGTTCTCCACCAGCCGCCGGTGAATGGCCTCGATCCGGCTTCGGTAGTCCCGCGGTGTGATCGCGGCCCCGCGGATGCCGCCCCGCAGATTGATTTCCCCGAGATATGAGGTTCCGTTTCCGTTTACCAGAAGGTCAATGTGGGCATAGGGAAAGCGGCCCCGCGCCATGACCTGCTGGCAGAGGGCGAGTTGTTCGGCGCTGGGCGAACAGGGCTGGCTCTCGCCGCCGCAGTGCAGGTTGTTCCGGAAATTGTGGGGGTTCCTGCGCCAGTATGCTTCCTGGTAGTCGCCGAGGATGACGAGCCGCATGTCGCAACATTCCTCCAGGAAAGGTTGCAGCACGAAGGGCAGGGGCAGGGAGTTGCAGCAGGCCCGGGAGTAGACCTCTTCGGCCGAGTTCCAGAGGAGGATGCCCATGCCGCCGTTGCTGCGGTCGTGCTTGCTCACCACCCGGCCGATGTTGTGGCGGTTGTAGCTGGTGACCGCTTCCAGCAGATCGTGGAGGTCGTGGATGGCCACGGTGTGGGGGAGCATGAAGGAAGCGAAGAGCCGGGCCTGCAGGGTTTTCGAGCGGCTGGCCAGTTGCGAGAGGGCGGAGGGCACGAAGCGCACGCCCCGCTCCCGCAGGTCGAGCAGCAGGTTTTCCTCGGAGGGACGCAGCCGCACCCGGCCGACCACGCAGTCGCCGGCAGCCAGTTCCTGGTAGCGGGCAAAGAGTTCGTCGTTGCTGGTGATGCAAAGCGGCGGCCGGCGCATCGTCACCTCCTTGCCGGGGAAGAGAGCTGCTCGGGTCTTTTCTTCGCTAAAAGAGCATTTCCAGAAAACGTTTGTGGTGCAGGGTCAGATCGGCGCCGCATTCACCGCAGTAAAAACGGATTTCGCCAAGGACCTGGGAGTCGTCGGCTTCCTGGGAAAAAGTGCCGTCCTCCCGCTGGCTGTAGCGGGTGGTGAGCACGACGTTGTCGGCTATTTCCAAAAAGTCCGTTGAGTTGCCACACTCTGGACAGACGATGAGACGGCCGTGGGGTAAGGCGATCACTGGTCGAAAACCTGCTTCACGAAGAATACTTCTGCTTCCAAATGGAAACGGTTGTGCGCTGAGTTGCGGGCGAAAAGACCAGATACTCTACGGTGAAGCGAGGGAAAAGTCAAGGGATCGCCGTGCAGAGGGAGGGCCTGCCTTCATCAGGCAAAGGGCTCGACCCCGTTGGCCCGGGCGATCTGCTCGTTGAGGGTCCAGAAATCGTAGAGATAACCGAAGAAGAAGAGGCCGCCGGTGAGCAGCCAGACGATGCCGCTCAGCCACTTGCCCATGTAGAAGCGGTGGATGCCGAAGACGCCGAGAAAGGTGAGCAGGATCCAGGCCAGCGAATAGTCCACCGGCCCGGCCTGGTAGCGCCGGTCAGCGGCCCGGTCCATGGCCGGGATCAGGAAGAGGTCGATGAGCCAGCCGATGCCCAGGAGCCCCAGGGTGAAGAACCAGATGGTGCCGGAAACCGGCTTGCCGTAATAGAAACGGTGCGAGCCGGTAAAGCCGAAGAGCCACAGGATGTAGCCCATGGATTTGAGGTGGGTGTCGCGGGCGTAGGGCATAACTGGTGAGCCTCCTTTTGGGGTACCCGGCTAGCTTATGCATTGGCAAGGGCATTGTCAACCGTCCTGGCAGTGCCAGAGCCGGGGACGGAGCAGGAGTCCGCCGCTGGCTCAAAAAGAAAAAGGCGACCCAGTTGCGGGGTCGCCCATTTTTCGCCACCGTGGCGGAATTTTTTCTTACACCTTGGGCATCTTCGGGGCCTCGGGCACGAGGTCTCCGTGGCAGTCGTTGCAGTTGTACTGGCCGGTGATGCCGTTTTCCTTGGCGCAGGACCAATCGCTCTTGGCCTCGTAGGTGCCGTCCTTCCAGGCGTTGAGCATCTCCACCAGCCGGTAGGCGGTGGAGGCGGCCACCCGGGCGCAGCGGTCCTTGCGCTCCGGCGAACCCAGGGCATAGCCCGAGGCCTTCATCCACTTGCCCACCGACACGTGGCACAGCGGTGAGTCGGCGGTGGTGGTAATGAGGGCACTGGAAATTTTCGGGCTGGGCGGCGTGTAGGTGGGGAGTGCGGTTTCCGAGTAGAACTGCATGATGTCGGCGGCGATCTGGTGGCCTTCGTGGGCTCCGGCGATGCGGGGGCCGATGATGCAGTTGGCCACGATGTTGGCGCCGGCCGGCGAGCCGCAGACCGTGCCCCAGCCCACCTGGCCGCCCTCGAGGAAGACAAAGGCGTCGTTGGGGAACGAGGTGTAGGGCTCGCCCACCTTTTCCCGCAACTGGCCGAACACCGAGTTGATCACAGCGGCGCCGCAGAACACCCGGTACCATTCGTTGTAGGCGATTTCGGCGGTCTTGGCCGGGTCGAGTTTTTCATAGGGCCAGGGCCAGGTCTCGGTCTTGCCGTCCTTGGCCGTGGCGTTCTTGAGGATGCCGCCGAAGTGGGCCACGGCGGCGGTGGCGGCCAGGGCGCCGGTGGTGACGATCAGTTTGCGGCGGCCGAGTCCTTTGGTGTCCAGGGTGTTGTCGTGCTGGTGATCCATTCGTCTTCCTCTCCGTTTCGGTTGCGTGTCCGGCCCTTCGCCGCAGGTAAGCGGTCGGCAGGCCATTTTCTGAAAACAACTTCACAAAGAGGGTACCACGCTGTGGCGGCTGAGGGGATTGGGCAAATTGTCGCAGGGGCCAGGGGTGGGGGAGCCAGCCGGTAAGGGCTGGTGGAAAAAGATCAGAGGTTGAGTACCGTCTGCAGAAAGAAGCCGGTGTGGGATTCCGTTGTCGCCGCCACCTGCTCCGGGGTGCCGGAGGCCACCACCTGGCCGCCGTGGCGACCGCCCTCCGGGCCGAGGTCGATGAGGTGGTCGGCGCATTTGATGACATCGAGATTGTGCTCGATCACCACCACTGTGTTGCCGCTGTCAGCCAATTTGCCGAGCACCAGCAGGAGCTGGCGGATATCGGCGGGATGCAGGCCGGTGGTGGGCTCATCGAGGATGTAGAGGGTGCGTCCGGTGGCCCGGCGGGCCAGTTCCCTGGCCAGCTTGATGCGCTGGGCCTCGCCGCCGGAGAGGGTTACCGCCGATTGGCCGAGGGTGACGTAGGAGAGGCCGACGTCGGCCAGGGTCTGCAGCTTTGCCTGCAGGGCGGGAATGGCCCGGAAGAAGGACAGCGCCTCTTCCACCGTCATTTCGAGCACATCGGCCATGGACTCGCCACGGTAGAGGATATCGAGGGTCTCGCGGTTGAAGCGCCGGCCGTTGCAGGCCTCGCAGGTGACGTAGAGGTCCGGCAGGAAGTGCATGGCGATCCTCTTCACCCCGTCGCCTTCGCAGGCCTCGCAACGGCCGCCCTTGACGTTGAAGGAAAAGCGGCCCGGCCGGTAGCCCCTGGCCCTGGCCTCGGGCAGGCGGGCGAAGAGTTCGCGGATGGGGGCAAGGAGCCCGGTGTAGGTGGCCGGGTTGGAGCGGGGCGAGCGGCCGATGGGGCTCTGGTCGATGTCGATCACCTTGTCGATCTGCTCGAGGCCTTGGATCGTGGTGCCGGCCACGCCCCGTTCGCCGCCCCTGAGAACCCGGCGGGCGCCGGCGAGCAGGGTTTCAATGACCAGCGAACTCTTGCCGGAGCCGGAAACCCCGGTGACGCAGGTCATGGCGCCCAGCGGCAGGGAGACCGTGATTGCTTGCAGGTTGTTGGTCCGGGCGTTTTCGATAAAGATGGCGCCATGGCCCTGCCGGCGCCGGCGAGGCACCGGGATGGCGAGCCGGCCCGAGAGGTAGCCGCCGGTGAGCGATTCGTGGTTTTGGAGCAACTTTTCCACCGGCCCGCTGAACAGCACCTCGCCGCCGTGGCGGCCGGCCCCCGGCCCCATGTCCACCACGTGGTCGGCGGCGCGGATGGTGTCGCTGTCGTGCTCCACCACCACCACCGTGTTGCCTTGATCGCGCAGGGAGACAAGGGTTTCGATGAGACGCTGGTTGTCGCGCTGGTGCAGCCCTATGGAGGGCTCGTCCAGTACGTAGAGCACCCCCACCAGGGCGGCACCGATCTGGGAAGCGAGCCGGATGCGCTGGGCCTCGCCGCCGGAGAGGGTGGAGGCACGCCGGTCAAGGGAAAGGTAGCCGAGGCCGACCTTGGCGAGAAAGGAAAGGCGCAGGTCGGTTTCCCGCAGGATGGGCCGGGCGATTTTGGCCTGGCGCACCGGTAGCCGAAGGTCGGCCAAAAAGGCGCGCAGCCGTTCGGCATCGAGGGCGGCCAAGGCCGCGATGTTCTCGCCGCCCACCCGCACCGCCAGGGCCTCGGGTCGCAGCCTGTGGCCGGCGCAGGCCGGGCAGGCCCGCTCGGCCATGAAGGCGCCGAGTTCCTCGCGGATCAGTTCGGAAGTGGTTTCCCGGTAGCGCCGCTCGAGCTGGGGGATGATTCCCTCGAAAACCTCTTCGGCGGTGAGCCGGCGGCTCTTGTGCTGGTAGGTGAAGCGGATTTTTTCGGAACCGCTGCCAAAAAGCAGGGCCTGGCGGGCCCCTTCCGGCAGACTGCGGAAGGGGGTGGCGGGCTCGCCACCGTAATGGGCCAGAAGCGCTGCCAGCACCTGGCCGGTGTAGGTTTCGGCGGAGCGTTTGCGCCAGGGGGCGATGGCGCCCTGCTCAACGGAAAGGTCGTGGTCGGGGACGATGAGCTCCGGGTCGAAGAGGAGCCGGACGCCGAGCCCGCCGCATTGCGGGCAGGCGCCGCTGGGGCTGTTGAAGGAGAAGAGCTGGGGGGTGAGTTCCGGCAGGGAGAGGTTGCAGTGGGGGCAGGCGGCGTGCTCACTGAGCAGCATCTCCCGGCCTTCGTCGGGCAGGGAAGCCAGCAGCAGGCCGTCGCCGCGGCCCACCGCGGTGGCCACCGAGTCGGCCAGCCGGCGGCGCACCGATTCCTTGACCACGATGCGGTCCACCACCACTTCTATGGTATGCCGCTTGGCGCGGTCGAGCCCGATCTCCTCGTCCAGATTGTGCTGCACCCCGTCCACCCGCACCCGTACGAAGCCTTCCTTGCGGAGCCGGCTGAAAAGTTCGTGGTGCTCGCCCTTGCGGCCGGCGACCAGCGGCGCCAGCAGCACGAGCTTGGTGCCTTCGGGCAGTGCCATGAGTTGGTTCACCATCTCCTCCACCGGCTGGGCCTTTATGGCACGGCCGCAGCCCGGGCAATGGGGGAGGCCGACACGGGCGAAGAGCAGGCGGAGGTGGTCGTGGATCTCGGTGATGGTGCCCACCGTCGAGCGCGGGTTGCGGCCGGTGGTCCGCTGCTCGATGGAAACCGCAGGCGACAGCCCCTCCATGAGATCGACCTCGGGCTTTTCCATCTGCCCCAGGAACTGGCGGGCATAGGTGGAAAGCGACTCCACGTAGCGCCGCTGGCATTCGGCGTAAAGGGTATCGAAGGCGAGGGTCGACTTGCCCGAACCCGAAAGCCCGGTGAAGACCACCAACCGGTTGCGCGGGATATCGAGATCGACGTTTTTCAGATTGTGCATCCGCGCGCCGCGGATCGATATCACCTTCGGCTCCATGTTTTTTACCTGTCTTGCTTGCTGCGGGGATTGCTGTTTTCGAGCCGGGCAGCTGTGGAATTCCGCCGGCATTTTACAGAAAAAAGAGGTTCTCCGTTGAAACGCTGCCGGATGCATGTGGCTCGCTGTTTTTCCGGGAGCAACGGGACTTGTTCCCGGAGTTCGCGCCCTGGGATGGAAGGCCGTGGCATTCCATCCCAGGTACACCGCAAAACGGCTTTGGTCTGGAGCCACATCTGTAACATTACGTTTTTTGGAGGCGGGCCGCAAAAAAACCGTCGAGCTCATCCCGGCCCGGCAGGGTGCGGAGAAAGCCGTCGGCGTCAACCAGACTCCGGGCCGCAGCCGGCAGAAACGTGCCGCAGTCGGTTTTATTGAAATTTTTATGCTCTTCGAGAAAAGCGGCAACCACGGAGTCGTTTTCCTCCGGCTCGATGGAGCAGGTGGCGTACACCAGGACGCCGCCTGCGGCAAGAAGCGCGGCGGCCTGGGAAAGAAGCCCGAGTTGGGTGGCGCGGTAGCGCCGGAGATCTTCCGGGCTGCGGGTCCAGCGGCTGTCAGGATGGCGGCGGATGACCCCGAGGCCCGAGCAGGGGGCGTCGATCAGGATGGCGTCGAAAAGCCCGGCCCGAGAAGAGAGCCCGGCAAGCTCCGAGGCAACGATTTCCACCCGGCCGCCAAGACCCAACCGTTCGAGGTTTTCCCTGAGCTTCTGGAGTCGTCCGGCATGGGGCTCCACCGCAACCAGCGCGGCTTTTTCGGGCAGCAGCGCGGCCAGGTGGCTCGTCTTGCCGCCGAGACCGGCGCAACCGTCGAGATAGCGACCGGCCCGCCGCAGGGGTGTGACGAGCAGGCTCACCAGTTGGGCCGCCTCGTCCTGGACCAGGAAGAGCCCTTCCCCGTATCCTGGCAGCGAGGAAACCGGGCCCTGGAAGGAGGGCAGGAGAACGGCCTGGGGGGCATAATGGCCGGGCCGTGCTTCGATGCCGGCTTGCTCCATTGCCGCGAGCAGCGCTTTTGGTGTGCTGCGCAGCGGATTGACCCGCAGGGTGAGGGGCGGTGGCTGGTCGGCGGCCCGGCAGAGAGCGAGGGTAGCCTGCCGGCCGTAGCGGGCCAGCCAGCGCTCGAAAAGCCAGGCCGGCATGTTGGCGGCTTCATGGTCGGGCAGGTCTTTTATAATGTCCAGCAGCACCTGGCGCCCGCTCCGGGCAACCGCCCGCAGCACGCCGTTGGTGAAGCTCACCAGCCACTGGGGCTGGCGCATCTTTTTCACCGCCGCCACCGTTTCGTTCACCGCCGCCGATGGCGGCACCCGGTCGAACAACAAAAGCTGGCAGATCCCGAGCCGCAGGGCCATGCGGGTGAGGGGCTTCATGGCGGCCAGGGGGTGCTTGGAAAAGCGGCCGATGATGGCGTCCAGCAC
>JBFHWX010000165.1:0-7066 GCA_041599275.1 Desulfobulbales bacterium
GAACCGGGCGGCGGGTTTCCTGGTGGGGGTGGTCACCACCGTGCTCTATCTCTACCACGCCATCTGCGAGGTCTACCCGTCGAGCCGCCGCAAGCAGGTGCTCTCCCTCTTCTTCGTTTACGCGGCCCTTGGGGTTATCCTCTCCGGTATTATCGCCCTTTCCCTGGCCCTGCTCCTGGGGCCTGCCTGGTTGTAGGCCCGCATTTCATTTTTCCTGGTTCTCTTCACCGCGGCCGCTGCGCAGGGCGGCGATGATTTCCTGCAGTTCCCAGGCGCCGGTGAGCTCGAGGAAGATTTCCTCGAGGTCGGGCCGCGCCGTCCGGCTCTCCCGCTGCAGGCTTGCCATGTCGCCCACCGCCCGCAGTCTGCCCTCGACGATGATGGCGATCCGGTCGCAGAGCTCCTGGGCGATCTCCAGGGAATGGGTGGAGAGAAAGATGGTGGTGCCCTGGCGGGCCCGGCTGCGGAAGAGCTCCTTGACGATGCGTCCGCTCTTCGGGTCGAGGCCGACCATGGGTTCGTCCACCACGATCAGCGGCGGCTCCAGCATGAAGGCCGAGGTGATGATGAGCTTCTGGCGCATGCCGTGGGAGTAGCTCTCGATCAGGTGGTGGCGCCAGGGGGTGAGGTCGAAGAGTTCGAGAAGCCGGGCGCTGTTCGCCTCGAATTTTTTTTCCGGCAACCGGTAGAGGGAGGCGATGAACTGCAGGAACTCGTCGCCGGTGAGCTTTTCGTAGAGATAGGGCCGGTCCGGGATATAGCCGGTGCGCTGCTTGCACTGGGAGGGCTCCCGGGCCAGGTCGAAGCCACAGATCCGCACCGAGCCGGCATCGGGTTTCAGCAGTCCGGTCATGAGCTTGATGGTGGTGGTCTTGCCGGCGCCGTTGGGACCGAGGAAACCGAAGATCTCGCCGGGCGCCACCGCAAGGCTCACCCGGTCCACCGCCCGGAAGGAGCCGAAGCTCTTGCTCAGTTCGCGGATGTCGAGAAGGGCCGGCGGCGGGCTGGTCATGGCGTAAGCTCCGGAGGGTGGGGGGCGGGCAGGACTTCGATCTGCAGTTTACCGAGGAGCGCGCCTATTTTCACCTGTTCCTCGGTTTCGCCGTTGAGGAATTTGATATGCCCGACGTCCGCCGGCAGCTGGTTGGTGGTGGTGTCCACCGACAGCCAGCGGCCGCCGAGGCAGACCTCGTTCCAGGCATGGTAGTAGAAGGCGTCGTCGATCAGGGTGACGCCGGCCGCCACCCGGGTGGGGATGCCCTGGTTGCGGGCCAGGGCCGCAAAGAGGGCGGCGTGCTCGTTGCAGTCGCCGGCCCTGTTGTCGAGGGTGGTGAGGGCGTCGGGGATGCCGAGCACCGGCCGCTTTTCCAGGTTGTCGTGGACCCAGGCGGCGAGCCGCCGCAGTTTTTCCATGGGTTGCTCGATTCCCGCGGTGATCTCGGCGGCCAGGGCCGTGATCCGGCCGTTTTTTGCCTGGATATAGGGGGTGGAGGCGAGATCCGCCTCGTCGCCCGGGCAAACCGGGCTTGCCGGCGGCGGCAGTTCTTCGCGTTGCACCCTGAGCACCCCGTCGGCGAAGTGCTGGCGGTCGCCGCTCAGTTCGAACTCGGCATCCTCGGGCAGCGTGATCCGGTAGCTGGCCGCGGCGCTGCCGGCAAGGCCCGCCACCTCGCCCCGCGCCTTTACCGACACCGCAGACAGAATCTCGCTGCCGCGGCCGGAGATGGCGGTGGCCCTGAACTCGGGTTCGGCCAAAAAGACGAAGCCGGCCGGCGACTCCTCCTTCACCACCCGGCCCTGGTCGTCGAGCCAGAAGGTGACCCGGATGCCGGAGAAGGTCTCGACGAATTGGTGCAGTTCGTGGATGCGGCCCAGGATGAGCTCCTTTTTACGGCCCTTGTATTCCACCACGGTGTCCTTGCCGGAGAGGGAAAAGGGGTCGAAGTAGGGGATCTTCAGCTTGTCGCCCGGGGCAAGGTCAGGCCGCAGCAGATAGCTCCGCTGGTTGAGGGCGAGGTACGGCGGGCTGGCCAGCTCGATCTGGTCCTCGATGGTGGTCTTGCCGGTGGTGAGGGTGAAGCGCACGGTGCGGCCCTCTACCGTGCCGTCCGCCGCCATTTTGTAGAAGGGCGAGGAAAAGGAGAAGGAAAAATCGCGCAGCAGCAGCTCTGGCGAGAGGTGGGCGGTCACCGCCATGCGCACCGGGTGGGTGTCGTTCAGGATATTGAGCAGCAGCTCGGCGTTCTGCTCGAGCTCCAGAGTGCCGAGCCCGGTCTCGCGCAACCGGTTCTTGACAAAGCCGATCCGCTCGTCCCGGAAGTAAACGCCGAGGAAACTCTCCTCGCGGCCTCGTTGCAGCACCCGGGCCTCGCGCAGATCGAGCTGCTCGACGAAGTAGTCGCGCTGCAAAAGCGCCCCGAAGAGTGCCGCCCAGAGCAGAAGAAAGAAGATGCGAAGCAGGTGCCTGCGGTTCTTCATGACCAGGGCCTGCCCGTCTTCAACCGACGATCCACACCGCGGTGTCCACCGCCATGGCCACTACCCGTTCCGACACCGAGCCGAAGAGACCGGTCACTTCATCGCTCTTTCGCCGGCCCATGACGATGGTGCCGAAGTTGTCCATCAGAGCCTGGCGCACGATCTGGCGGCTGGGGTACATGCCCTTGGAGGTCTGCAGACGGCGGATGCGTGCCCGGGGCAGGCCGCTGTCGACGAGAAGCTGCTCGGGGCCGGTGAAATGGGCGTCGGGACCGGCCAGATGCCGGTCGCACCACTCGGGCTCGAAGGTTTCGTAGAAAAAGTCCGGCGTGTTCTGGAGCCGCTGGGCGAACATGGCGGTCGAGTGAAAGAGGGTCACCTCGGCCTCCGGATTGCCCTGCAGGATGAAGGCCAGATGATCCACCGCCCGCAGGGTGTGGGGGGTACCGTCCACCGGCACCAGGAACTTGCGGCTGTCCACCTCGCCGTCGATGATCCAGACCGGCACGTCGTGGCATTTTTCGAGGATGGTGGCGCTCACCGAGCCCATGAACCATTCCTCGAGCTTGCCCAGGCCGCGCCGGCCGATGACCAGGGCGTCGTAGAGGCCGCGCCGGGCCTCGGCCAGGATGTCCTGGCCCACCGCGGTGCGGGAGAGGTCGACCTTCCAGGTGATCCGCTCTTTATCGATGCCCGCCCGCTCCAGGTGGCCGCAGGCGTTTTCCATGTAGCGCCGGGCCTCGGCCATCTGCTTCTGGGCGTGGGGGGGCAGCATCGACATGAGGTCGAGGTCGTCGAGCCATTCCTTGGCCTGCGGCAGGGAACTGGTCGGTACGGCGCAGAAGAGGTGAAAGGAGACGTTGGCGGCTTTGCCGAAGAGCCTGGCCAGGTAGTGCAGGGTGTTGTTGCTGTAGGCGGAGCCGTCCACCGCCACCAGGATTTTTTTGTCCATGTCGTCGAAATCGGCTTGAAGATGGAAAAAACCGCTTTCCGGCTGCGGCGTGGATGGTTGGTCTTCTTGATGGACCCGCAAAAAGTCCATCGTCCCGCTGAAGAGGGCTGAACGAAAAGTTTACTCTACACGGAGTGGTGGTGTCGAGGGCGCGGAGGCATACATACTGTATGTCGAGCACCCGAGATCCCGCCACGACGCAGGAGACCGGACTTTTCGCGACTCCATACTTTTTAACTTAAGAAATAAAGGTAAGGAGGCGCAAGGAGTTATTTGGCAAACATCTGGTGCGCCGGGTGCGCTTCAGCCGGCGTCCGGATAAGAGAAGTCGAGTCCCTGGTAATTGCGGCAGGAAAGCTCGTTGCCGCGGCCGGTGACGTAGTCCGGGGTGAGCGGGACCTTGCCGCCGCCGCCGGGCAGGTCGAGGGCGAAGGTGGGCAGCGCCATGCCCGAGGTGCGGCCGATGAGCTCCTCCATGATGGCGAGCCCCTGGGCGATGGGGGTGCGGAAATGGTCGGTGCCGCGGGTGAGGTCGGCCTGGAACAGGTAGTAGGGCCTGACCCGCATGGCGAGCAGGCCGTAAAACAGCTCGCGCAGGATGGCGGCGTCGTTGTTCACTTTTTTCAGCAGCACGGTCTGGCAGCCCAGGGGGATGCCGGCATCGGCCAGGCGGCGGCAGGCCAGGGCCGCCTGGGGAGTGAGCTCCGCCGGGTGGTTGAAGTGGGTATTGATGTAGAGCGGTTGAAATTTTCTGAGCAGGCGAGCCAGGCGCGCCGTCACCCGCTGGGGCAGGACGCAGGGCACCCGGCTGCCGATGCGGATGATCGCCACCGAGGGGATGGCCCGCAGCGCCGCCAGGATCTCTTCGAGCCGCTCGTCCTCCAGCAGCAGGGGGTCGCCGCCGGAGAGCAAGACGTCCCGGATTTCCGGTGTCTTTCGGATGTAGTCGAGGCCGGCGGCCACGGTGTCGGCGGTGACCCGCATGCGTTCGGTGCCCACCTTGCGCTTGCGGGTGCAGAACCGGCAGTACATGGCGCATTGGCTGTGGACCAGGAAGAGGGCTCGGTCCGGGTATTTGTGCACCAGGTTGGGCACCGGCGAGAGGTTTTCCTCATCCAGCGGGTCGGCCACGCACACCGGGTCGGCGAGTTCCAGCGGGTCCGGCACCGCCTGGCGCCAGAGCGGATCGTTGGGGGCTTTGAGAAGAGAGAGGTAGTAGGGGTTGAGCCGCAGGGGAAAGACCGCCGCCACCTCCTCGAGGGCGGCCGGGTCGAGGTCAAGGCGGCGAGCCAAGTCCCGGGGCCGGACGATGGAGCGCTGCAGCAGGGAACGCCAGGAAACCATGGTGTGAAAGCCCGGCAGGGCTTACAGCGCCTTTTCAAGGCGTTTGATGTTGTCGTACTCCCCCAGCACGATGAGCACGTCCTGGGGCAGGATCCGGGTGGTGGGGTGCGGGTTGAAGAGCATCTCGCCCTTGTAGCGTTTGATGGCGACGATGATCAGGTCGTATTCCGGACGGATGTTCGATTCGATGAGGGTCTTGTCGCAGACCGAGCTTTCCGGCGACACCGAAAGCTCCTCGAGGCGGAGACCGAGTTCATCGTGCACCGTGAGATCGATGAAGTCCACCACCGTCGGCCGCACCAGGAGCTGGGCCATGCGGGTGGCGCCGATGAAGTAAGGAGAGATTACCTTGCTGGCGCCGGCCCGCAGGAGTTTGGTCTCGGTGCCCTCGGTGCCGCTGGAACGGGCCAGGATGAACAGGTTGGGGTTCAGGCCCCGGGCCGAAAGGGTGATGTAGACGTTGTCGGCGTCGGAGGAGACCACGGCGATCAGCCCCCGGGCCTTGTCGATCTGGGCCTTGACCAGAACCTCGTCATTTGCCGCGTTTCCCTCCAGGTAAAAGTAGCCCTGGTCGGCGATCTGTTTGAGCTCCTCGGGGTGGTTCTCAATCACCACGAAGGGCTTCTTGTTCTCGGTGAGGATCTGGCAGATCACCTTGCCGATCCGGCCGTAACCGCAGACGATGTAATGGTTCTTGAGGGTAGCGACTTTCTTGTCCATGTTCTTTCTTCCCAGCAGTGCGTTGATCCCCCCCTCGACCATGGCCTCGGTGATCTTGCCGAAGATGAAGAGCAGGGTACCGGCGCCAAGCAGGCAGAGGATGATGGTGAAGTATCGGCCGTCGTCACTGAGTTTGATGGTCTCGCCGTAGCCCACCGAGGTGATGGTGATCACCGTCATGTAGAGACCGTCGGTGAAGGAGGCCTCTTCGATCAGCATATAGCCGTAGGTACCGAACAGCAGGATGCCGAAGAGGGCCAAGAGGCTGACGATGAGTTTGCGCAGGCCGGAATGCATTTCGGAAAAGGAAGGGGGCCGGGTGGCGGCTGGGGAGCGGACCTGCGGCCGGCGGATGTCGGGTTGAGTAATGAGTTTTTCCTTTGTCGCGGCCACAGGGACTGGGTCGCGGTCATGGCTTGGCGAAGGGATGTTCCCTTTGGCTGCACAGGGGGCAAACTGCCACAGTAAACTCCTTTTTTTCGCTGAACGCAAGGCAGGAGGAGGGGAAGGCCAAAAACAGGTTGGAGGCCCCCGGGCGGCTCTGGACCGAGGTCCCACCGCCGGGGGCAGATTGTTCCTTGTCAAACCAGGGTAAATAGACTATATCGCCGGAAGATCGGCGCCGACCGGAGGGGCTTCCCTCCAGGCTGCAGAAGAAAAAGCCCGGGTGGCGGAACCGGTAGACGCAAGGGACTTAAAATCCCTCGGGGCTTGCCCCCGTACGAGTTCGATTCTCGTCCCGGGTACCATAATACTGAAAAAAGGCCGAATTTCCCGGCAGGGAAATTCGGCCTTTTTTTGTTTCCTGGCCAGTGTCGCAGGTTTCCGGCAGGGGAGAGCCGGGTCGTTGTGAAAATATCTAACCTGTATATGTTTTTTTGTTGATTTTTAGACTCTCTTGTGTGGTAGGGTGGTTGCATGGGCCGGCTTTGAGATGGATGTAATTGCTGTCGAAGACGGTTATGACGGCTGGCCAAGTAGTGTCTTTTGGGTCAGGTTTCAGGTGGTTTTTTGATTGGTTATGGTACTTATTCCATGCTGTTACGTGAAAAAGGAGGCGTCAAGATGAGAAATATCGAGAGCGGAAAAAGACAAGCTGGAAACGTGGCGATCGGTGCTGTGGTTGGTGCGCTTGCCTTCGCTGCCGTTGCGGGTTACGGAAGTTCCGCCTGTGCAGCCACTTTTTCGGTAAACTCCATGGTTGACCGGCCGGATGATCTGCCGGGCGACGGCGTCTGCGCCGCCACGGTGCTCGCCGCCAATCCGGATTCGGAGCGGCCTGCCATCGTCAGGTGCACCTTGCGGGCCGCAGTCATGGAAGCCAATGCCTGGGCCGGTGCCGACATCATCCAGTTGCGCCGCGGCACCTACCGCCTGGTCTTCGGTGGCCACGATCCCGAAACAGCGGCCGGCGTCGGTGATCTCGACATCATCGACAAGGTGACCATCAACGGCATGGGCAAGGACCTGACCACCATCGACGGCTCCCGGCTCAATGACCGGATTTTCGACATCCACGGCCCCGGCGTGGTGGTCATGAAGGGCATGACCCTCACCGGCGGCACGGCGCTC
>JBFHWX010000166.1:0-7007 GCA_041599275.1 Desulfobulbales bacterium
AAAAATCCCCTGTGCGGCGTCTTCCTTGTGAAATCGTCCTCAACGTAGCCCAGCTACGCTTCCGGGCGATTTCACAACTCATCCTTGCTCAGGAAATTTTTTCCTTGATCTCGCCACGACGTTCATTTTGCAAGAGGCTCATATTTCTTTAAATTTTAGAAGGTTGCCAGTGGCTTTTCCTCGAACCGTCACGGATGCAGGGAAGTTGCCTCGGCGGCGCCCCGGGTTTCAAAGAAGGAAGCGGCTGGGCTGGATTCCCATGACCGAGGGGTGCATGCTCCTGGTGATGGAGCGGCGGAACCCCTGGCCGTCTTCGTTTGTTTCACTCAGATCGATCACCTCTCCCCCGTCGAAATCGCCGTCGTCCCTGGGCACCAGCAGCAGCACCAGGGGGCGGTCCCGTTCGCCGCACGCCGGTTTGTCGTACACCAGGCCCAGTTCCCCGGAGTCCAGGGAGAGCAGGGTGCCGATGGGATAGGCCCCCAGCATATTGACGAAATATTTCAAGAGAACCGGATCGAAGTCGGTGCCCGAGCCCTGCAGCATGATGCCGAGGGCGGTGTCCGGACTCATGGCCACCGGCCGGTAGATCCTGGCCGAGGTGAGGGCGTCGTAGACGTCGACGATGGCCAGCAACCGGCCGAAGAGGCTCAGGGGTGTGCGGCGGGGGGTCACCGGGTAGCCGCTGAGGTCGAATTTGAGATGGTGCTCGAAGGGAGCGAGCAGGGTTTTTGCCCTGAGGTCCCTGGGAGCCTGCAGCTTGACCACCTGCTGGACGCCGTTTAACGGGTGGCGCCGGATTTCCGCGAACTCTCTCTCGTCGAGCTTGCCGTTTTTGTTGAGAATGTTAAGCGGAATCGAGATCTTGCCCAGGTCGTGGAACAGTCCGCAGATGCCGAGCCGTTCCAGGGAGTGGCGGGAGAGGCCGATGGCGTTGCCGAACAGCATGGCCAGCAGGGACACGTTCACCGAGTGGGTGTAGGTATAGTCGTCATGGTCGCGGATGGTGCTGAGGCCCATGACGATGCGGTCGTCCTCCATGATGAAGTCCACCATGTCCTGCACCACCCGCACCGACCGGCTGGTGCCTGGCCGCTTGTTTTTCATGAACTTTTCAGCGATTTCCTGCAGCGAGGCGATGGCCAGGGCATAGGTCTGCAGTCCCCGTTCGGCTGCGCTTTGGCCGTTGCGCCGCTGCTGTTCCTGGTTGACCGGTGCGAACAGGACCTCTACCCAATGGAGCTGGGCAAGTTCAAGTTTTTCGGTGAGATGGCCGAGGGGCACCGCACGGCCACCTGCTTCCTGGAGGATATGGGCAAAGGCGAGGATTTCTGCCAGCGGAATGCGGGCGGGGTCGGCTTGGAATTTGAAGCCCTGGAGCCCGAGGGAGACGAGCAGATCGAGGAGGTTGCCGAGCAGGCGGCTGTTGCTGCTGTTGGGCTTGATTTTTTCCCCCTGCAGGAAAAGGCGGTCGCGGCTCACCTGCAGGGTGATCTCGCCTTCGCCGGCATAGGGCGTGAGTGCATGAAGGAAGGCCTGGCCGCATTCCTGCAGCAGCCGGTTGGAGTCGCCGTGGATGCGAACGGTCTGCACCAGGCGGAACAGACTCTGAAGAAAACTTTCCGCCGGCGTCGCAAGGGTGCTCATAGGGTTTCTTCCAATGCCGAGAGGTAGGCCTTGCGGATGGCAGGCACCAGGCTGGTGGCGGCCCGCAGCAGGACCTGTTCGGTTGCGGGGGTGTCGATGAGGGCCAGGGCCAGGGCCGCCCCCTGGCGGTGGTGGGCCCGGTCGCGGTCCACCAGGCTGCGCCAGCTTCCCTTCTCCAGGGTCTGTTGCAGAAAGGGCAGGGAACGGTCGGAACCGCAGTTGCCGAGAATCCGGTAGTACTCCAGGAGGTTGTCCGGGGCCGGGCCACCCTCCTGGAGCTTGGCCAGATGCTGGCGGATATAGGCCTCCGTGTCTTCCCGGCGGGTGGTGTGAAGGTACTTGAGCACCGCGTTGCGGATGGCCGGTGCCGGGGCGTCGAGCAGGGCGAAGAGCTCCTTGGCCTCCAGCAGGTGGCGGGGCAGGATGAAGGTGAGGGCTTCCAGACGCACCGTGAGGTCGCCGCTTTTGAGGAACTGAAGCAGCAACTTGTTGCCGTGCCGGCTTTTCATGTTGCGGACCACGAACAGGAGCTTTTTCTGGAGCTCGGGCGTCACCGACCTGATCACCCGCAGCAGCGGTCTCGGGTTGCGTTGGGCCAGGCTGCCGATGGTTTCCAGCAGCGGTTCTTCGAGACGCGGGGAGGCTGCATGCTCGAGGAGTCTGGCAAGGGCGGCCGTGGCAGAGGGTGACAGTTGTAAAAGAAAGAGCCGGAATTCTTCAAGTTCCTGGGAATCCGGCAGGTCGAGGAAGGGCAGCAGCCGGGCCAGACCTTCCGTCTGGCTTTTGCTGGGGAACTCCCGGAAAAAATCCTCGATCATCAGGTGGGCCCAGGGGTGGCTGGGTTCGAGCCTGGCGGACATCTCGGCCAGGGCTTTGAGCAGTTTGGTGAGAACCGGCAGGGAGCCCTGCCCGAGGGCCGAGTCAACCTCCTCACGGATGAACTCCAGAAGGACCCGGAAGTCCTCAGGGGTTGCTTGATCTTCGAGGATGATGAGCAGCACCTCGAGGACATCCGGAGCGGTGATGCCGCTTTCCTCTTCGTAAACCAGTTGCTGGACGTAGAGCTGTTCTTCTTCGTTGATTTCAAAAAGTGGCAGATTGTGGACGAGGATGGCTCCGGCTGGAGGCATACCCTCTCCTTCCTTTTCCTCTTCCGCCGACTTCCCTGGGGTGGATGCCGGGCCGCTTTCGCCGTTGGGCTGCCCGGAGCCCGGTTCTTCCCCGGGCAGCACCTTGAAATCAGTGGGAGCGGTCAGCACCGTGCCGTCCCAGACCGCATGAACCGCCTCGTAATCCAGGTGGGGCAGGGCCGTGGTCCAGAGCACGGAAACCAGGTCGTGTTCCTTGTCATCCCTGCTGCCGGTGCCGTAGAGAGCCAGGACCTGCAGGAAGATTTCGGTTTCGTGGGCCGTGAATCCCGGTTCGAATTCGAGCCAGAGCACGCCGTCGGCATAGAGCCGCCGTGCGAACTGGTAAGGATCGTTGCCGTCCCGGTAGACCGGTTCGTCGTCGAGCAGAAGGCCCTTGTCGCCGACGGCGACGTGGAGTGGCCCGTAACGGTCGAGAAAGCCGCTTACGGCCCGGTGGGCCAGATCGAGCTGCTTTCTGCAGGTCGGGTGTTTGGGAGGGTAGAGACCCAGGGCCTTCAGGCAGGAGCGAAAGGCCTGGAAAACCTCCCGGGCCGCTGCTTGGCAGGCACTGGAGGGTGGGGAAGGAGAAACGGTGTTCGGTGACATGTTTTTTGCTGAAAGCGTTCCCAGGGAGGGGCGGGAGGCATTTTTCCGGCGTGCCCTACCGTATCGAAGGTTCAAAAGTTTGTCAAAGGAAAACGGTGGGGTGAAGCGTTGTCTCGGTCATGGGGAGGTTTTCGGGGGTGTCGTCCCTTGAGATGCCGGTTGCCATGGGGTATCTTGGCAAGATCAGGCATGTTAGGAATTTTGCTTCGAAGGTGCGAGGAGAAAATCATGGAAATGCGATTATTCTTTAGAAAGACGTGGAGCCTGGCTCTGGGCCTGGCACTTGCTGGTTTGCTGCTCTGTGCCGGGGTTGGCACAGCCGGGGTTCCGGGGCCGCCCGCCGTCTTTCCAGGAGCCCTGCGGGGGCAGGAGGCCATCGACGCGCTGGCCGACCGGTTGCCGGAAGTTGCCCGGCGGTATGGCAAGAGCCCGCGGATGCTGCGCCGGCTCCTGCGGGAAAATAACGATCTCTGGCTCGGCGCCGGCGAGAACCTGGTCTATTTTTGTGCCTTCGGAGTGCCGGCCGGCGGCCTGACAACCGGGGCCGAAGGAGCTTCGGCCGCCGGCGCCGCGCCCTTTCCCCTTGCGGAAACCTTTCTCCTGCATTCGCTGCCCGGCGCCTCCCGGGTGATCTATCTCGATTTCGACGGCCACACCACTTCGGGCACCCTGTGGAACGGTGAGGAGAACAACGGCCAGGACATCGTCTCGGCACCCTTTGATTTCGATGGCAACCCGGCTTCCTTCAGCGCTGCCGAACAGGAACGCATCCAGAAGATCTGGGCCCGGGTGGCGGAGGATTTCGCCATCTACGCCATCGACGTCACCACCGAGGCGCCGCCGCCCGACGCCCTGCGCCGCGCTTCGGCCGGCGATCAGGAATACGGGGTGCGGGTGGTGGTGAGCCCGTCGAGTGGTTGGCTCGGTCCCTACGGCGGGGTGGCCTACATCGGTTCCTTCGGGTGGGGGAGCGACACGCCGGCCTTTGTTTTTTCGAACAATCTGGGGCCGAACGTCGAGAAATACGTTGCCGAGGCCACTTCCCACGAAGTCGGCCACACCCTTGGCCTGTACCATGACGGCAAAGTCGGCGGCACCGAATATTACCAGGGTCACGGCAACTGGGCGCCGATCATGGGGGTGGGGTATTACAGGCCCATCGTCCAGTGGAGCAGGGGCGAGTACCCCGGCGCCAACAACACCGAAGACGATCTCGCCGTGATGCTGGGGTATGGCGCCCAGTACCGCAGCGACGACCACGGCGACTCGCCGGCGACGGCAACCTCGCTTGCCGACCGGCAGGATGGTGCCACCGGCATCGTCGAACGCCGTACCGATGCCGATTGGTTTTCTCTGTGGTCCGGCGCCGGAGATCTGTCGGTGGCGGTGCAACCGGCCCAGCCCGACGCCAATCTCGATGTGCTTCTCGAAGTGTTCGACCAATCCGGCACCCGGCTGGCCGCCGCCGATCCCCCTTCGCCCGAGCTGGCGGCGGCACTCACCACGGCGGTTGCCGGAGGCCAATACTTTGTGCGGCTGAGCGGGGTCGGCACCGGCGACCCCGCCACCGGCTATTCCGGTTACGGCAGCCTCGGCCAGTACACGCTGACCTACAGCTCGGCCAGCAGCCGTTTCGCGGTGATCGGCGACTACGGCGACGGCTCTTCCGCAGAAGGGGATGTCGCCGGCCTGGTCGATTCATGGGCAACGGACTTCATCGTCACCACCGGCGACAACCGCTACGGCGCCACCAGCTTCGATACGGTGGTGGGCCAGTTCTACTGCGCCTATCTGAAAGACGCCGGGCCGGGCACTTTCTGCGGGGGCGGCACCAGCAACGAAAACGATTTCTTCCCCGCCCTCGGCAACCACGACTACACCGATTCCGGCGGCCTCGCCCAATACCTCGATTATTTTACCCTGCCGGGCGCCGGTGAAGTCTCGAGCAACACTTCGGGCAGCGAGCGCTACTACGATTTCATCCGCGGCCCGGTGCAGTTTTTCGTGCTGGACAGCCACGGCGCGGTCACCGACGGGGCCGACCTGATCGCCCAGCAGGCCTGGCTTCAGGCCGGGCTCGCCGCTTCTTCCGTGCCCTGGCAGGTGGTGGTCATGCACCACGCGCCCTACTCGTCGTCCTCCGTGCACGGCTCGGTAACCGCCATGCAGTGGCCCTTTGCCGCCTGGGGCGCGGACGCGGTGCTGGCCGGCCACGACCACACCTACGAGCGGCTGCAGGTGGACGGTATTCCCTATTTCGTCAACGGTCTCGGTGGCCGCTCGATCTATGGCTTCGGCACACCGCTGGCCGAATCGGCGGCCCGTTATAACGGTGATTACGGCGCCATGCTGGTGGAGGCGGGGGAAGCGGCTCTTTCTTTCCGTTTCGTGAACCGCTCCGGCGCCGAAATCGATACCCATACCGTGCTGCCGCCCACGGTGCCCAGCGCGCCTGCCGGTCTCGTTGCCAGCGCCGGCGGGCCGGATCGCATCGATCTTGCCTGGACCGATACCTCGGACAACGAAACCGGTTTCAGGCTGGAACGCTCCCCGGACGGCGTAAATGGCTGGCAGGCCGTGGCCGACCTGGCGGTGGACACCGTCTTTTATGCCGATACCCCGCTGGCCCCGGCCACCACGTATTTCTACAGGATTTTCGCGCTGAATGCCTTGGGCAATTCCCCGGCAAGCAACACGGCCAGCGCCAGCACCGACCAGGTGGTGCCCTTGGCGCCGGAGGGGCTCGCTGCCACCGCCGCCGGTTCTGACCGTATCGTGCTCTCCTGGACCGACACGGCGGACAACGAAAACGGTTTTCTCGTCCGCCGCTCGGCCGATGGCCTGGGCAACTGGCTCCAGATCGCCTCTCTCCCTGCCAACAGCTCGACCTATACCGATACCGGCCTCACGCCCGGCTCCACCTGGCACTACCTGGTGGTGGCCTACAATACGGCCGGCGAGTCGGTCAGCAACCAGGCCAGCGCCAGCACCGACCCGCCGCCGCCCATGGTAGACCAACTCGCCAGCGGCGAGCTCGCCGTCTCAGGCTCGGTGAGTGGCTCCTACCCGGACACCGCGGTCAACGACGGCACGGTGGAGAGCATCCAGGAGGAAACCTCCGGCGGCTCGCCCAGAAGGAGGACGAGCTTCCTCGAGCACAAATGGCTTTTCACCGTGCAGCCGGGGCAGACGGTAACCCTCTTCGCCAATGTCTGGGCCCCGGCCTCAAGCGACGGGGACCGGTTCGTCTTTGCCTATTCCACCGACGACCTGGTCTACTCAGACCTTTTTACCGTAACTGCCACGGAAGACGACGGCTCCTACCAGAGCGGAGTCCTTGCGCCTTCCACCGCCGGCCAGGTCTTCGTGCGGGTTCGGGATACAAACCAGGACCCGGGCAACGGCGACAAGGACAGGCTGTTCGTCGACCACCTCTTCATCCGCAGCAATACCGAGCCGCCCACCCTGCCGGCGGCGCCGAGCGGCCTGTTGGCCGAAACCCTTTCGGGCAGTAGCATCGGGCTGGTCTGGACCGATAATGCCGACAACGAGCTGGGTTTTACCGTGGAGCGGTCGCCGGACGGGCTCAGTTGGCACGCCGCGGCCACACTGCCCCAGGACAGC
>JBFHWX010000167.1:0-6983 GCA_041599275.1 Desulfobulbales bacterium
CGGTGCACCACAGTGGCGGCCCAGTAAGGATCCGCCACCCGGATGATCGGTTTCGAAGCCTTTTCGATCCCCATGGGCACGAGAAGGGCTGCCGCCCGGGTCGAGCCGATTTTCTCCTGGCGGCTGGCCTTGGCCAGGAAGGTGATCTCGGTCGGTCCCGCCTGGTCGAGGTCGTTGAGGCCGGTAATCCTTATCGTCGGCTCGCCCGTAAGCTGGCCATCGACAAGGACTGCGATCTCCTGAAGGGTGAGTTGCTGGGCGGACATTGAGTGCAAAAAAGTCATGGTTTTCTGGAATGGCCGGCCGGAATCTGTACCGTTTTTTCAGGAAAAAGCGGGCCCGTTGCCGGCGGCGGGGAAACGGTAAAAATACCCGGTTCCCCCCCCTAATTCAAGGGTAATCGGCCCGCCTGGCCGGTGTGCTCAGTCGTAGAGGAAGAAGCGCCGCCGTAACCGGTCGAAAGCTGCCAGTTCTTCCTGCCAGGCCGCTTCGAGCTGCAGGAGATCGTCTCCCCGCTCGAGTCCCTGGCGCAGTTCGCGGTCGCCCAGGATGAGGTCCATGGGCAGCCGCTCGAACTCGTACTCGTAGGGCGGCTCCTTGTAACGGAACTGCTCCGGGTAGAGCAGGAGCATGGCCTGCAGCAGGGCGAGGCCGGTGCGGTAGGGCAAAAAGCCATCGCGGTCGGTGACGTGGAGCTGGAAGCCGCGGCAGGGGGTGGACGCCCACTTGTTGCTGGTGGGCTCGAAGACCAGCGGCCGCAGCAGGCAGCCGGGCAATGGGGCGTGTTTCCCGAGCCAATCGAGCACTTCCCGGGGCTCGACAAAGGGCGCGCCCAGGAGTTCGAAGGGCAGGGTGGTGCCGCGGCCCTCGGAGACGTTGGCGCCTTCCCAGATCACCTGGCCCGGATAGGTGAGGGCCGTGGTTGGCGAGGGCATGTTGGGGGAGGGAAAGACCCAGGGCAGGCCGGTTTCGGCAAACAGCATGGCGCGGCGCCAGCCCTGCATGGGCAAAACCTCGAGCCGGGCGCCGATGCCGAAGTGATCGTTCAGCAGCTGGCCCAGCTCCCCGAAAGTGAGGCCATGCCGCATGGGCAACGGGTAGAGTCCGACAAAGGAGCGGCACTCCTGGCGCAGCAGGTTGCCCTCGATGTGCAGCCCGCCCAGGGGGTTGGGGCGGTCGAGGATGAGCACCTGCTTGCCGCACTCGGCGGCGCGCTCCAGGCAATAGGCCAGGGTGTAGAGAAAGGTGTAGACCCGGGTGCCGACATCGACGATGTCGACGAGAAGCAGGTCGAAATGGTCGAACATGGCGGCGGAGGGCTTCCTGAGCTCGCCGTAGAGCGAAAACACCGGCAGGCCGCTGGCCGCGTCGATGCTGTGGTCGCTCTCGATCATGTTGTCCTGCTTCTCGGCGAAGAAGCCGTGCTGGGGCGAGAAGAGGCAGGTGAGCTGGCCCGGGAAGGCGGCCTGTACCAGGTCGCGGCTGTGCCGGAAGCGGCTGTCCGTCGAGGCCTGGTTGCAGAGTAGGCCCAGCCGTTTGCCGGCGAGGGAGGCGGGCGGCGCGGAGACCAGTCTTTCGATGCCGAGGGTTACCATAATTTTGTATTGAAGCCTGCTGACGGGGAGGTGAAAAGTGGGGGCTCGGCGTGACAGTTCAGGCCGGCACCACCTTGTTGGCAGCGCCTTCGAGGCCAGCGAAGGCATTGCGGGTGTCGACGATGAGCCGGGCATGGTCGAGCAGGTGCCGGTAGTCGTAGGCCGAGTGGTCGGTGGCCAGCACCAGGCAGTCCATGGCGGCGATGTTCTCCGGGGTCAGCTCGGTGCTTTCGAGCTGCAGGTCGTACTTGCGCACCGGGCCGATAACCGGGATGTGCGGGTCGTTGTAGAACACCATGGCCCCCCGCTTGCGGAAGAGCTCCACCAGTTTCAGCGACGGCGACTCCCGGGAGTCGTCGACGTCTTTTTTGTAGGCCATGCCGAGGATGAGGATGCGGGCTCCGGAAAGGGCCTGCTGCCGGCTGTTCAGTGCCTCCATGGTGCGGAACACCACGTAGTAGGGCATGGAGGTGTTGATCTCGCCGGCCAGTTCGATGAACTTGGTGGAAAAGTCGAACTCCCGCGCCTTGCTGGTCAGGTAGAAGGGATCGATGGGTATGCAGTGGCCGCCGAGGCCGGGGCCCGGGTGGAAGGGCATGAAACCGAAGGGCTTGGTGCTGGCCGCCCGGATCACTTCCCAGATGTCGATGCCCATGCGGTGGCAGAGGATTTTCAGTTCGTTGACCAGAGCGATGTTGACGCTGCGGAAGATGTTCTCGAGGAGCTTGGCCATCTCCGCCGCCTGGGAGGAGGAAACCTCCACCACCTGGGCCATGGCGATTTGGTATACCGCGGCGGCGAGCCGGGTGGAGTCCGGGTCGTTGCCGCCCACCAGCTTGGGAATCGTGGCGGTGGAGAACTGCCGGTTGCCGGGATCTTCCCGCTCCGGCGAATAGGCCAGGGCGAAGTCGCGGCCGGCGGCAAGCTTGCTCTCTTCGAGAATCGGCTGCAGCACCTCCACCGTGGTGCCCGGGTAGGTAGTGGATTCGAGGACCACGAGTTGGCCGGGCCGCAGCACCCGGGCGATGGCCCGGCCGGTGGATTCGATATATTGGAGATCAGGCTCGCGGTTGGCGGTGAGTGGCGTGGGCACGCAGATGAGCAGCACGTCGGGCTCGCGCAGCCGGGAAAAATCCGTGGTGGCGGCAAAGCTCCCGGTCCCGGTGAAACAGGCCAGATCCGCGGCCGGGATATGCTTGATGTAGCTTTGGCCTGCTTCGATTTTGTCGATCTTCTTCCGGTCGAGATCGAAGCCCAGCACCGGGATGCCTTTGCGCAGGAAGGTGAGCGAGAGGGGCAGGCCCACGTAGCCCAGGCCGATCACTCCCAGGAGGATTTTCCGGGCTTCGATCTTTTCGGCAAGGGAGGCAAGGGGAGAAGTCATCGTCATCGGGGTTCCGGGGAGTGGAGGGTTGCTGAGATTCGGGTCCGCCTACTCGACGGTGACGCTCTTGGCCAGATTGCGGGGTTGGTCCACGTCGCAGCCGCGCAGGGTGGCGATCTCGTAGGCCAAGAGCTGGGTGGGCACGGTGTAGAGCAGGGGCTGCAGCTCTTCGATGACCTCGGGCAGGGTGACCACGTGGTCGGTGAGCCGCGGAAGGGCCCGGTCGCCCTGCTGGCCGATGACGATGAGCTGGCCCTGGCGGGCCTTGATCTCTTCGATGTTGGAAACGGTCTTGTCGTGCACCGCGTCCATCGGCACCAGACCCACCACCGGCATTTCACGGTCGATGAGGGCGATGGGGCCGTGCTTGAGCTCGCCGGCGGCGTAGCCCTCGGCGTGGATATAGGAGATCTCTTTGAGTTTCAGGGCGCCCTCGAGGGCGATGGGAAAGCAGCTGCCGCGGCCTACGAACAGAAAGTCCCTGGCCTGGTAAAAGCGCTCGGCCACCGGCGCGATCTGCTGCCGCAGTTCGTCGGTGGTTTCGCGCAGCAGGGTGGGAAGCTCGACGAGCCCCCGGGCCAGGGCCTTGCGGCGGGCCGCCGGAATCGTCTTGCGGACCTGGCCCAGGTAGAGGGCGAGGAGGAAGAGAGCGGTCAACTGGGCGGTGAAGGCCTTGGTGGAGGCCACCCCGATCTCGGGCCCGGCATGGGTGTAGAGGGTGCCGTGGGCCTCCCGGGTCATGGTGCTGCCCACCACGTTGCAGATGGTCACCACCTTCGAGCCTTTTTCTAAAGCGAGCCGCAGGCCGGCCAGGGTGTCGGCGGTCTCGCCGGACTGGGAAATGGTGATGGTCAGGGTGTGGGCGTCGATCAGCGGCCGCCGGTAGCGGAATTCCGAGGCGATGTCCACTTCCACCGGGATGCCCGCCAGGGACTCGATCCAGTACTTGGCAACCAGCCCGGCGTGCCAGGAGGTGCCGCAGGCGACGAGCTTTATGCGCTGCAGGTGCCGGAGCCAGGCCGGCTCGAGGCCGAGCTCGGGCAGGTCGACCAGGCCGCTGGCCGGCTCGATCCGGCCCCGGGCGGTGTTCATCACCGCGTCGGGCTGCTCGAAGATCTCCTTCAGCATGAAGTGCTTGTAGCCCGCCTTTTCGGCCATGCCGGCGTCCCAGTCGATACTGGTCACTTCCTTGCTGATCCGGCGGCCGTTGGTGAGCTTCAGCACTTCGTAGCCGTCGGCCTTGAGAATGGCCATCTCCTGGTCGTCGAGGAACACCACCTTGCGGGTGTAGGGCAGCAGCGCCGGCACGTCGGAGGCGATCAGGCAGCCGGATTCGTTCTGCAGGCCCAGCACCAGGGGAGAGTGGTTGCGGGCGGCGACCAGCCGGTCGGGCTGGCCGGTCCACAGCACCCCCAGGGCGTAGGAGCCCTCCACCCTTTTGAGCGCCTTGCGCACCGCGGTGGCCAGGTCCTTCTCGAGAAAGCTTTCGATGAGGTGGGCCAGAACCTCGGTGTCGGTCTCCGAGGTGAAGACGTGGCCCTTTTCGAGGAGCTCGTCGCGCAGGGCCTGGTAATTTTCGATGATGCCGTTGTGCACCACCACCAGATTGCCACTGCAATCCGAGTGGGGATGGGCGTTGTTGGTGGTGGGGGCGCCGTGGGTGGCCCAGCGGGTGTGGCCGAGACCCAGGTGGCTGTCCACCGAGAAGAAGGCTTCCACCATGCCCTCGAGCCGGGCCAGCTTGCCCTCGGCCCGGTGCTTGGTGAGAGCGCCGTTTTCCAGGTAGACCAGGCCGGCGGAATCGTAGCCCCGGTACTCAAGGCGCTTGAGGCCTTCAAGCAGAATGGGCACGACCCGGCGTGCCCCGATGTATCCGACTATGCCGCACATGGGGTGAAGAGTCCTCGTGGGGAAGAGATGGCTTGGGCCGGCCGAAGGTGGGGAGTATCCTGTGCCGTTCCCGCCGGCAGACCAAGAGGAGAGCGGGGCGGAAGAACCGGTTGCTGGAGAGGCTGGTGGAGTTCGGCAGGCATGTTTTTCCGGCAAAGCGGCGAGATTGCCTGCTCCCGGTAGCGGGGAGGGGCCGGGGCCGCCGCCACGGAAAACTACTAAACAACAGGGGGAAAGGCGAGTTTTTTCTTTCTTCTCGCGGAAAAACTTAGTAGAGATAGGGCTCCCGGCGGGAGCCGCCCGGCCGGTATCCGAACACGCACCAACACGAGAGGCACGAAACATATGAGCGACGATCTGCAGAAGCTGCGCCAGCGGTTGAAGGAACTGCTGCTGACCAAGTCCTACCGCAAGGGCACGGTAAAACTCTCCTCGGGCCGGACCTCGGATTTCTATATCGACGGCAAGCAGACCACCCTGGACGCCGAGGGCTCCTATCTCTGCGGCAAGCTCCTGTTCGATCTGGTGAAGAAATTTCCGCAGTCCATCGGCGGCGTCGGCGGCATGACCCTGGGCGCCGACCCCCTGGTCACCGCCGTGAGCATGGTGAGCTACCTCGAGAAACAACCGATTCCCGCCTTCATCGTGCGTAAAGAGGCCAAGGGCCACGGCACCCAGAATTTCATCGAGGGCAGGAACAACCTGGCCGACGGTACGGTGGTAGCGCTGGTCGAAGACGTGGTGACCACCGGCGGCACGATCTTGAAAGTGATCGACCGGGTGGAGGCCCAGGGCCTCAAGGTGGGGCTGGTGGCCACCGTGGTCGACCGCCAGGAGGGCGGCGCCGAGGCTCTGGCCGAGCGGGGTTATCCCTTGGCCGCCGTCTTCACCCGGGCCGAGTTGCTGGCCGAGTAGGCCTGGTTTCGGAGGATACCGGAAAAATGCAGTGCAAGAAGTGCGAGGCGGGCAGCCTCGAAGTGGTGCGCATGTGCCGGCGGATCCGGCTCAAGTGCCGGAAATGCCACACCGAGTTCCAGATCCACGAGGTGGCGGACCGGCTCGACCCCGAGACCGAGGCCATCCTCGAACGCTATACCTGCATCATCTACGACTGAGCATTGAGCGCGGTGGCGCTCAATGCTCCAGGCCCGACGGGTCCGACCAGTCAGACAACTCCGACCCGTCGGACAATTCCTCTCCCTCCTCTTCTCCTTCCATCGTCAGCGGCAACCCTTCCAGCGTCACGATCATCTCCTGGGCCCGGGCCAGAAAGGGCCCGAAGGTCGAGGCGTCGAGGGCCGAGAGTCCCACCCCGTCCTCGTCCCGCAGCAGGTTCTCGAGCTGTTCCCCAGGCACCCGGTCGATCTTGTTGAACACCCGCAGGCAGGGGATGCCGGCAAGCTCCAGGTCGCCCAGGATGTTCTCCACCACCCGCATCTGGTCCCGGAAGCGCGGGTTGCTGCAGTCGATCACGTGCACCAGCAGATCCGCCTCGTGCAGTTCCTCGAGCGTCGCCTTGAAGGCCTGCATGAGCTCGTCGGGCAGGTGGCGGATAAAACCCACGGTGTCGGTGATGATCACCTCGATGTCGCGGGGAAAGCGGAGCCTGCGGCTGGTCGGGTCGAGGGTGGCGAACAGTTTGTCCTCGGCCAGGATGTCGCTGCTGGTCAGGGTATTGAGAAAGGTCGATTTGCCGGCGTTGGTGTAGCCGACCAGGGAAATCACCGGCACCTCCTTCTTTCTGCGGCGGCTCCGCCGGTGGTGGCGTTCGCGGCTCACCGCTTTCAATTCCTTGGCCAGCCGGGCCAGGCGGTCGTTGATCCGCCGCCGGTCGATCTCGAGCCGGGTCTCGCCCGGACCGCGGGCGCCGATGCCGCCGGTGAGGCGGGAGAGCGCGTCGTCGCGGCTTCCCAGCCGCGGCAGCATGTACTTCAGTTGGGCCATCTCGATCTGCAGCTTGCCCTCCCGGGAGCGGGCCCTCCGGGCGAAGATGTCGAGGATGAGCTGGGTGCGGTCGAGGATCTTCACCGAGGTGACCTCGGCCACCGCCCTGGCCTGAGAGGGCGCCAGGTCGCGATCGAAGAGGATCACCTCCACCATCTGCTGCATCGCCC
>JBFHWX010000168.1:0-6911 GCA_041599275.1 Desulfobulbales bacterium
ATCGACTTGGTATTTGGCTCTGGTCTCGGTTGGATCGAAGAGGTTGCCGTGTTCCCGGGCGAGGGACCGTTGATCTCCCCCAGGCGGCAAAAAGAAAAAAGTCACCACATCCACATCGTTGGGCGCACGGTTTTCCTGCACTTCAACCTGTTCCATGAAGCTGCCGTCGAGCCACTGGAAGCCGGAGACAATGCCGACACGGTGCAGAGCCCGGCGATACTCGAGAAAACCTTCGACTATGGTCTGCCGCTCCGGTGTCACCGCAAAATATTCGACCATTTGCTGCAGGGGCACTCGGTACGGCGAACGGTCCACATCATGTCCCTGCCGCCCCGGTCTGATTGGCGGCAATGTTCCAGTTACTGTCCAGGGTGGAATCATGAGTGGATTGCCTCCCAAAATTGTAACGTGGTAATGAGAGGCCTCAGTTTCCCCCCCCGCCTCCTTCCGTCGACTCGACAACCTTCGGCTTTCTGGCCCGCGGCCGGGGGGTGCGGCTCGATTTGGCTCTAGCCGAACCGCCGCGGCCGGAGCTTCTTCTCTTCTCCTCGACCTTTTCCGCCGTGCCCTTGGGGGCCGGGGTGAGCAGGGACTCGTCGGGGTAGGTGCAGTTGAGGCTGCGGCCGATGAACTCCTCGATCTCCGGCAGATAGAAGGAGCCCTCCTCGTCGGCGAAGGTGATGGAGGTGCCGGTGGCGCCGGCCCGACCCGTGCGGCCGATGCGGTGCACGTAGTCCTCGGACTCGTAGGGCACGGTGTAGTTCACCACATGGCTGACGTCGTCGATGTGGATGCCGCGGCCGGCCACATCGGTGGCCACCAGTACCCGGATCGTGCCCGAACGGAAATTTTCGAGGGTCTTGATCCTCTGGGCCTGGGAGACTTCGCCGGAGAGCATGTCGCAGGAAATACCGGCCCGTTTCAGGCGGTCGGTGAGTCTCCGCGTCTCGTCGCGGCGGTTGGCAAAGACCATGACCCGCTGCAGGTCGTGCTTGGTGATCAGGTTGTACAGCAGGTTGAACTTGTCATCCTTGGTGAGGATGTAGACGACCTGGTCGACGGAGTCCACCGCCACGTGCTCGGGCTCGATCTCGATGTGCTCGCCCTTGCGGGTCCACTGCACGGCGAGCCGGTTGACCTCCGGGGTCATGGTGGCGGAGAAGAAGAGAGTCTGGCGCTTCTCCTTGTCCGGGGTGGCGGCGATGATCCGTCGCACATCGGGGATGAAGCCCATGTCGAGCATGCGGTCGGCCTCGTCGAGCACCACGATCTCCACGGCATCGAGCTGCACGGCGCGCTGCCGGATAAAGTCGAGCAGCCTGCCCGGGGTGGCGACCATGATGTCGACCGGCGCCGCGGTCACATCGTTTTTCTGCTTCTGGTAGTCGATGCCGCCGAACACGCTCAACACCCGAAGCGGGCAGTATTTGCCAAGCTCCTGGGCTTCCTTGGTGATCTGGATGACGAGCTCCCGGGTGGGGGCGATGACCAGCGCCCGGGGCCGGCCCGGTTCCCGGTCAGGGTCCGGCGGAATTGCCAGGAAGCGGGCAAGGAGAGTGATCAGAAAGGCGGCGGTCTTACCGGTGCCGGTCTGGGCCTGGCCGATGAGATCGGCGCCGGCAAGGGACTTGGGCAGGGCCTCGGCCTGGATCGGCGTGCAGTAGGAAAAACCGAGATCGGCCACGGCGTGGAGAATGGCGGCCGGCAGTTCGAGATCGTGGAACCGGGTCTTGCCCGGCATCGGCGTCACCTCCCAGGAGGCGGGGTCCCAATTGGTGTCGAGCTCGGGCAGCACGACCTGTTCCGGCACGGGTTCGGCTTCGCTCTTTTTCCGGCGCCGGCGCTTTTTCTTGCGGGCCTGCTCGGTGGCTTCGGCAGCCAGGCCGGCTTCCGCTGTCTTGCCGGGCTTTGCCGCTTTGGCAGGAGAAACGCTTTCCCCGGCTTCCTTCTCGACCACGACCGGAGCCGCCGTTTCCTTGGCCGCCTCTTTCTTTGCCGGGCGCCGGCGACGGAGCCGTTCCAGGCCGAAAAAATTGAGATCTTTTTTTGCTTTTGGCATTTCGTTCCAGGTATAAATTATGGATGATGCCCTGACCGGTTCCAAGACCGCTCAGGGAAAGTGTCGGCCCGCGGGCCAACGAAAATTGCCGGCATTATACACACCTGGCGAAAAATAACATCTTTTTGTCTGTAGGCCGACAAATCCCGGCCGGTGGCCTCACGCCGCGCCGGCACACCCCAAACCCAACCGTGCTCCAGGAGGACAAGCCATGCAGAACACCGTTCTCTTCGCCTTCAAGGGCAACCCCATCTGCTTCGTTCACGTCCTGCTGAACGGGCTCGACATCGCCGAAAAGGGTGGTACATGCCGCATCGTGCTGGAAGGTGAGGCAGTCACTTTGGTCAAAGATCTCGAGGATCCGGGCCAGCCACTCCATGGGCTGTGGCGCAAAGCCCGCGGCCAGGGCCTGGTGGACGGCGCCTGCCGGGCCTGCGCCGTCAAGTTCGGCGCCCTGGAGGCTGTTGAAGCGGCGGCTCTGCCGCTTCTCGACGACATGGCGGGACACGCCGGCATGGCCCGCTACCTGGCCGAGGGCTGGCAGGTAATCACCCTCTGAGCACGGTTGTGGAGCCGGCGGAAACGGTCAGATCCGGGTCATCTCCTCGAGCTGCTGGTCGATGGGCGCCATCTCCCCTTCCCGGCCGAGTTCCTTAAGCTTTTCCCGGAGCTGCTCCGCTTCGTGGCGCAGCATGGGCAGGACCTGGTTTTCCAACCGTTTCCGGGCCTCTTCGCCGGAACGCTGCATGGCGTTGGCGAGGTTGCGCACCTCCTCTTCGAGGCGCTTCACTTCATCACTCTTGGCCAGCTCCTCCACCTGCCGCTGCACCGCTTCCACCTGGCTGCCCAGTTCCTCGATGCCCTGTTTGAGCCCGGCGCCGAAGCTGTCGACCATGGCCGCCACCGGCGTCGAGCCGTCCACCACCGCGCCGTTGGCGAGCGGCGTGCCGCCGGCCTCGGCGATGCTCACCGCGATGGCCTTGGCGCCAGCCTTGGCCGGGTCGTCGACGATCACGAAACGGGCATGTTCGGTCAGCGACTTGGCATGGGCGCGGTCGATTCCCACCTTCACCTCATAGGTGCCGGCGGTGGAGAAGGAAATTTCGCGCACCGAGCCGATCTGCGCCCGTTCGAGAAGCACCGGCGCACCGGCGGCCAGGCCGTCGGTGCGGTCATAACGGATGACCAGGGACAGATCGCCCATACCGCAGGCTACCAGGGAAAACAGAAGAAGGAGGGGGGCGACGAGACGGTTCATGATATTTCTCCAGGATACATTTTTACTCGAGTTTCCGATGCATTGATCATATGCTGCAGTTTCACGGCCGGTTGTTCCGGCTGCCAGCTCTTGAGAGGCGCCGGCCGCCGGCCAGACGCCGCAACCGACATGCCGCCCGCATTATACTGGAAAACTCGATGAACACGGATAAGAAAAAATATCTGCTGGCCAACTGGAAGTCCCATAAAAACACCAAAACAGCCAGGGCATGGCTCCTGCGCTTTGCCGAGCTCTACCAGCCCGCGCCCCACGTCGGCATCATCCTGGCCGCGCCCTTCGTCCATCTGCCCCTGCTGGCAGAGCTCCGGGCCGAACACGATCTGGCCTGGTTATCCCTGGCGGCCCAGGACATCTCGCCTTTCCCCGCCGGCGCCTATACCGGGGCGGTGTGCGGCGAAATGCTGCAGGGCCTGGTGGAATACGTCATGGTGGGTCACTCGGAACGCCGCCGCCACTTCCACGAAACTCTCCAGGAAGTGGCCAACAAGGTGCGCGAGGCAACGGCCGCCTCCATGACCACCATCCTCTGCCTCGACCTTGATTATGCTCAGGCCCAGATAGCTGCCCTTCACCACATGCCGGAAAAACTCCTCATCGGCTACGGGCCGGTGGAGGCCATCGGCGTGACCATTCCGCAGTCTCTGCAGGGAGCGGCCGCCGGCATCACAAGCTTAGGAAAGCTGGCACCGGGCGTGGAGCTGCTCTACGGCGGTTCGGTGCGGCCCGACAATGCGGCTTCCTACGCGGCAATGGCCGGGGTGTCCGGCCTCATGGTGGGAGGAGCGAGCCTCGACGCCCACGAGTTCGCCAGCATCTGCACCGAGGTGGCGGCCGTGTTCGCCGCCACGACCTGAAAACGCCAGAAAAAATCCTCCCGCCGTATCTTTTCCCTCCAAAGTGTGCTATAGTGCCGACCTTTCATTCCCTAATGCCCCGCGCCGCCGGCACCTCCTCCATGAAGCGAGACCAGATCCGCGCGGCAACGGAGCCACTACACAGGAGAAATTCATGGCACAGGCAAAGAAGGGCGACTCCGTCCAGATCCATTACACCGGCACCCTGTCCGACGGCACGGTGTTTGACTCCTCAGAGGGCCGCGAGCCCCTTTCCTTCACCCTGGGCAGCGGCCAGGTCATCCCCGGTTTCGACGAGGCGGTGACCGGCATGAACCCCGGCGACAAGAAGGAAGTGACCATCCCCTCGGACAAGGCCTATGGCCCGCGCAACGAAGAGCTGGTGATTACCGCTCCCATGGCCAATGTGCCGGACGATCTCAACCCGGAGGTGGGCATGCGGTTACAGATGGGTGGGCCCAATGGCGAAACCGTGGTGGTGGAGGTGGTGGAAGTCACCCCCGAGCACATCATCCTCGACGCCAACCCGCCGCTGGCCGGCAAGGACCTCACCTTTGCCATCGAACTGGTGGCAATCGCCTGATCGCCCAAAGTCACCGGTTAGAGAAATCATGCAGAAAGAGTCCGCCGCCGATCTGGTCACCACTGCCCGCGACCTTGCCCGGCTCGCCGCCGAGCTGGGCCGGGAGCCTGTTGTTGCCGTCGATCTCGAGGCGGACTCCATGCATTCCTACCGGGAAAAGGTCTGTCTTCTGCAGTTTTCCACGCCAACCCGCACGGTGCTGGTTGACCCCCTGGTTGTGCCGGATCTGCAGCCGCTGGCAGCGGTTCTGCAAGACGAAAAGATCCGGAAAATCTTTCACGCCGCGGATTACGACATCCGCTGCCTGTTCCGCGATTACCGGTTCGAGGTGCGGGGGCTGTTCGATACCATGATCTGCTGCCAGTTCCTGGGGGAGCCGCGGGTGGGCCTGGCCGATGTGCTGGGCAAATATTTCGGGGTCAGCCTCGACAAAAAATTCCAGCGCGCCGACTGGTCCAAACGCCCCCTGTCGCAGGAGATGCTCGACTACGCCGCCGCCGACACCCGGCACCTGCTGAAACTGGCCAGTCTGCTCGAAGAAAGGATAAGAGAGGCTAACCGCTGGGCGTGGGTCAGCGAAGAATTTTCACTCCTCGAACAGGCCCGCTCCAACGGCCCGGCAGGGCCTCCTTTCTTCCTTCGTTTCAAGGGCGCCGCCGCCTTCGGTCGCCGCCAACTGGCGGTGCTCGAGGAGCTCCTGGTCTGGCGCGACCAGGAGGCCGAACGCCGCGACCGGCCCCATTTCAAGGTGATCGGCAACCGGGAACTGGGCAACATCGCCCAGGCCATGCCGACCTCCCTCAAGGCACTGGCAGCGGTGGAGGGCGTGCCGCCGCGATTGCTCGACCGCTACGGCCGCCAACTCCTGGCGGCGGTGAAGGCGGGCCTTGCCGTTGCCGAAGAAAAACTTCCCGTCTACCCGCCCTTCGTACGGCCGGAGCGCGATCCCGCGGCCGAGGCCAGGCTCAAGAAACTCAAGAGCTGGCGTTCCGAAAAGGCCCAAATCCTGGGCATCGACCCCGGCATCCTGATCAACACCGCGCTGCTCGAGGAAATCGCCCGGCAACCGCCGCAGGACGTGGCGGCCTTCGACGGTTTTACCGCCATGAAGAACTGGCAGCGGCAGGAACTGGGGCGTGCGATCGTCGAAGCCCTGAAGCGCTGAGCATCAGATCGCTCCCGGCGAAAAACCTTGCGGCCGGCGCCATGATTGCCGATACTACCGGCAGGGTGCCCGAACAGCGGTCCTCCCCCCCGCCCGGCACCGCGCCATGCCTGAAAAGACCCTTTCCATCGACGGTTCCCGCGGCGAGGGCGGCGGCCAGATCCTGCGCAGCTGCCTTTCCCTGTCGCTGGTCACCGGCCGTCCCTTCCGGATCGAAAACATCCGGGCCCGCCGGCCCAGGCCCGGGCTCCGGCGCCAGCATCTGGCCGCGGTGCAGGCCGCGGCCCTGGTCGGCGCGGCGGAAGTGAGCGGCGCCTTTATCGGTTCCGGTCTCCTCACCTTCACCCCACGGACTGTCCGCCCCGGCTCCTACCGCTTCGACATCGGCAGCGCCGGCAGCACCACCCTGGTGCTGCAGACCGTGTTGCCAGCCCTGCTCACCGCGGATGGGGCAAGTGAACTGGTGCTTCAAGGCGGCACCCACAATCCCTTTGCACCCAGCTTCGATTTTCTCCAGAAAATTTTTTTACCCCTCCTCGGCAGGCAGGGTCCAACCCTCTGCGTCCGGCTCACGGCCTACGGTTTCTACCCGGCCGGCGGCGGCCTCTTTACCGTCAGCATCCAACCTGCTTCGCGGTTGGAACGCCTGGAACTGGTGGAGCGCGGGCCGCTTCGCGAACTGCGGGCCGAAGCCCTGGTGGCCAGGCTCCCCCTCTCCATCGCCGAGCGGGAACTCGCCACGGTCCGCCAGGAACTGTCTGGCATGCCGCTGCAAACCACAGCCCGCGGTGTCGACTCGGCAGGGCCCGGCAATGTCCTGCATCGAGGTGGAGAGCGATGGGACCAGGGAGCTGTTCACCGGTTTCGGCCAGAAGGGCAAAGCCGCCGAACGGGTGGCGTCCGAGCTCTGCCGGGAAGTTCGAGAGTATCTCGGCTCGCCGGCCCCGGTTGGCCGCCATCTCGCCGACCAG
>JBFHWX010000169.1:0-6895 GCA_041599275.1 Desulfobulbales bacterium
ACTGGACGCCTCGACCACGGCGCTTCTCGAGTCGGTTTCCTTCTGGGCCCTGGTCACCGCCCTGGCCTCTTCAGGCCTGATCATCACCATCGCCATGGTGAAGGGTATGCTCGCCGCCCGCGCCGAGCGCCAGACGGTGGCCGCCACCGTGCGCCATGGATAAGTACCGCAAGGTACTGGTTGCCTACGACGGCTCCCGTGCCAGCCGGAACGCCCTTTTCCAGGCGTTCCGGCTGGCGCCGTGGGTAAAGGTGGTGGCGGTGGTGCCGGATTTCCGGGGCGAGCTCGATCTTACCGCCGTCGATTCCCCCAAGGAAGTCATTCTCGGGCCGGGCAAGAAACTCCTCGCCGAGGCCCAGAAAATCGCCCGCCAGGCCGAGCGCACCATCCTCACCGACCTCGAACAGGGGGAGCCGTACGATCGCATCGTCTCGGTGGCCCGGGAGGAGAACTGTGACTGCATCGTCATGGGCAACAAGGGCCAGCATTCCCTGGAGCGGGAACTGATGGGCGGGGTCACCGCCCGGGTGATCGGCCACACCACGAAGGACGTTCTCGTGGTGCGGGAAACAGGGGATCTCGCCTGGAACTCCATCCTGCTCGCCACCGACGGCTCGGCCCACAGTGCGGCAGCGGCCGAGCGCGCCATGGAGCTCGCCCTGCACCACGGGGCCCGTCTCACCATGGTTTCGGTGGTCTACGTGAACGATGAGTTCCTGGCCCTCGCCCCGCGGGCGGTGGCCGAGATGGTGGCGAAGGCCGAGGCCAAGCTCGAGGAGTTGAAACGGCAGGCCGCAGCCCAGGGCATCGAGGCCCGCACCGAGGTGCGGGAGGGCGACCCCCATCTGGGGATCGCCGAGGCGGCCGCCAGATGCCAGGCCGACTGCATCGTCATGGGCTCCCACGGCCGCCGCGGCCTCTCGCGGCTCCTCATGGGTTCGGTTACCGAACGGGTGATCGGCTTCACCCAATGCCCGGTGCTGGTTCGGCACCTGCAGTAGACGCTGCGCCCTGGTTCATCCAGCTTTTTGTAAACTTACGCCCCTTGCCCTGCCCAAAGCAGGCAAGGGGATTTTTTTTGCGGCGCCCCGACTTCCTGAATAAACCAACAATATTCATTTGTTGACGTACCGTTCTTTTTTCTGTTCTTATGACCGAATTACTCCTCATCGCTGTAAGGAGGTGGGCTTTCAGCGTCTTGGGGATGGCCGTCTGAGCATCCTAACGGCTTGTTTTCGAACGAAAAACATCAATTAAATGCAAATGTTTTCATTTGCATGCAAGTGTGTTATGATTGTGATCATGGAGGGCTTGCGCCCTTGACAATCCAGCGAGAAACGAGGATGCCATGAAGACGATTCCCATCAGTGTCCGTATATCCCAAGAGGATGCAACCTTTATCAACCAGCTTCAGATCGATGGGGCGACCACCGCCAGTGAGAAACTGCGGGCCCTCATCGTCGAGGCCCGGCAGCGCCGGGCCCGGCAGCTCGACTACCTCGGCTGTTTTCAAATGCTTCGTGAACAACTGACGCCGGTAACCGAGCGGATAAAGAAGGGCGAGCTCGAAGGAGAGATGCACTCCGAAATTCTTGCCCGGGTGGTGGAGTGGTTGCCCGACTTCGTTGCTTACCTGATGGCAACGGTCCACCCGGGGGATGACGAAATTACCGCACCGGTCCTTGTCGATACCGAAAAGGGGGTGACCGACCGGGTTTTCCGGCTTCTCGAATCCATGGTTCAGCTTGCGGTCACCAGGGAGTGTCCGTGCTACACCCCGGAGCTCATGCGGAGCCGGATCCGGCCGGTGTTGCAGCTTGCCGAGGTCATCAGCAGATCAATCAAGGAAGAAGGAGAGAGCAGGTCATGAAAGAGAAACTCGCAGGCAGGGTGGGGCGGCTCATCGCCGGAAGCTTCAACGCGCTGGTGGACGCCGTGGAGAGCGCGGCACCGGAAACCGTGATGGAACAGGCGATCCGTGAGGTGGAGGAGGCCATAGACGACGTGCGTGCCGAGCTCGGCCGGGTGATCGCCGCCAAGCACCTCGCCAACGCGCGGCTCATGCAGGCCAACCAGAAACACGAGGACCTGGCCGGCAAGGCGGAGCTGGCCATCCAGGAAAATCGTGACGACTTGGCTTCGGCGGCGGTATCCCAGCAACTCGACATCGAGGCGCAGATTCCCATTCTCGAGAACCAGCTGAGCGAGCTGGCCGCCCAGGAGAGGGAGCTCGAAGGCTATACCGCGGCTCTCCAGGGTAAAAGAAGGGAAATGCAGGAGGAGTTGCGGCTTTTCCGGGAAAGCCGGCGGGAGGCCGCCGCTGCGGCGATGGGCGCACCTTCGGCATCGGCGGGCGGGCATCCTGGCGGAGGAGTTGAAGGGCGTGTGAGCCGGGCCGAATCAGTCTTCGAGCGCGTTCTGGGCAGGGCCGGGCATCCGGCCGCCCCCAGCGCTGACCGCAAGACCTCAACCCAACTCGCCGAGCTCGAGGATCTCGCCCGCCGGAACCGGGTTGAGGAGCGCCTTGCCGCCATCAGAAGCAGACTCGAGGAAAAATGACCGTGTTCGCCTTTTTGACCGCGTCCCAGAACATGCCTTTCACCGTGGCGTTGACGGTCATGCTGCTTCTGACCGCGCTCGAAGTGGCCTCGGTGAGCTTTGGTGCCGGTCTTTCCGACTTTGTGGATTCGGTGCTGCCGGACTTCGAAGCCGATGTCGATATGGATGCCGGCTTCGATGGGGCCGACGCCTCCCCCGCCACCATATCGAAGCTGCTCAGCTGGTTCCGGGTCGGCGAGGTGCCGGTGCTCATGCTGTTCATCATTTTTCTCACCGCTTTCGGTTGCGTGGGACTGCTGCTGCAGACCGTGTTCCAGGCCGCCACCGGTCTCCTGCTGCCCGCTTTGCTGGCCAGTGTGCCGTCCTTCCTGGCGGCGCTGCCGGTGGTTCGCTGGTGCGGATGGCTTCTGGGCCGCTACATGCCGAAGGACGAAACCTATGCGGTGAGCGAGAAGAGTTTCATCGGCGGGGTCGCCACCATCACCACCGGCCGGGCCCGGCAGGGGAGTCCCGCCCAGGCGAAGCTCAGGGACAGGCACGGCCAGGCCCATTATGTTCTGGTGGAGCCGGACGAAGCGGCCGCCGAGTTCGGGCAGGGCGAGCGGGTGGTGCTGGTCAGCCGGCAGGGCGCGGTGTTTCGGGCGATCCGGAGCGACAGCGCCGCCCTGAACGATACCTGAACTGACGAGGCCCATGCTCCTCTGGCCGGAGGGCGTGCCGGGGGCTTGAAGCTGCGCTTCATCACGCAAATTTTAGGGGAAGGAGGGAGTAAGATATGCAGGTTCTCGTCAATGTCGCGGTGATATCCGGTTTCATCGTCGTCGCACTCACCGCATTGGCCTTCATTTTGGCCAGGCTCTACAAGAAGAGCACCAAGGAGATTTCCTTCGTGCGCACCGGCTTCCGGGGCCAGAAGGTGGTGTTGAACGGCGGCGCTCTGGTGCTGCCGGTGCTGCACGACGTGATCCCGGTCAACATGAACACCCTGCGCTTAGAAGTCCAGCGCAAGAACGAGGAGGCCCTCATCACCCGGGACCGCATGCGGGTGGACGTGGCGGTGGAATTTTACGTACGGGTGAAGCCGACCGAGGAGTCCATCGCCAACGCCGCCCAGACCCTGGGCCACAAAACCATGAATCCCCAGGAGCTCAAGCAGCTCGTCGAGGGCAAGTTCGTCGACGCCCTGCGGGCCGTGGCCGCTGAGATGGCCATGGAGGAGCTGCATGAGCAGCGGGCCGACTTCGTCAACAAGGTGCAGCAGGCGGTGAGTGAGGATCTCCTGAAGAACGGTCTCGAGCTCGAATCGGTGTCCCTTACCGGCCTTGACCAGACCAGCAAGGAGTTTTTCAACCCGGACAATGCCTTCGACGCCGAGGGTCTGACCAAGTTGACCCAGGAGATCGAGGAGCGCCGCAAGAAGCGCAACGACATCGAGCAGGACACCCAGGTGGCCATCGAGAACAAGAACCTCGAAGCCGACCGCAAGAAACTCGAAATCGCCCGTGACGTGGAATACGCCAAGCTCGATCAGGAGCGCGAGGTCGAGATCCGCCGAGCCACCCAGACCACGGAAATAGCCCGGGAAAGGGCCGAAAAGATGCGGGAGGCCGAAGAGGCGCAGATAGAGGCCAAAAAAAAGGTCGACACGGCGCGGATCATGGCCGAGCGGGCGGTGGAGGAGGAGGGCATCGAGAAGGCGCGTCTCCTCCAGGAAAAGGAGGTTGCCAAGGCCAAGGCGGTGGAGACCGCCACCATCGACCAGCGCAAGGCGGTGGAACTTGCCGAGCAGGACCGGGCCATTGCCATTGCCGAAAAATCCAAGGAACAGTCAGTGGCCCAGGCCCAGGCCGACAAGGCCCGGAGCGAGGCGGTACGTGAGGAGGAGCGGGTGGTCACGGTGCGCGAGACCGAGCAGGCCGAGCGCCAGAAGGCGGTGGAGCTGGTCGAGGCCCGCAAGAAGGCGGAGCGCGACGCCATCGCCATCCAGGTGGCGGCCCAGGCCGAAAAGATGGCGGCCGCCGACCGGGCCGAGGCGGTGAAGACCCTGGCCAATGCCGAGGCGGACAAGCGGCGGATCCAGGCCCAGGGCGAGGCCGAGGCCGAGAAGCTGCAGGCCGAGGCGGCGGCGGTGCGCTACGGGGTCGAGGCCCAGGGCGAGCAGGCCCTCAATGAGGCGAGGAACACCCTCTCCGTCGAGCAGATCGCCATGCGGGTGAAGCTCGAGTTGATGAAGGTGCTGCCGGACATCATCCACGAGAGCGTCAAGCCCATGGAGCAGATCGATTCCATCAAGATCATCCAGGTGGACGGTCTGCAGGCGGGCGGCCAGGGCGCGGGCGCCGAAAACGGTGGTGCGCCGGCCGGCTCCCTTGCCGACCAACTGGTGAACAGTGCGCTACGCTACCGGGGCCAGGCACCGCTGGTCGACTCTCTGCTCGAGGAGATCGGCCTCAAGGGGGGCGATATCAAGGGACTGGCCAAAGGGCTGGCTCGCAACCCGGCAGAGGAGCCGCCGGTGCCGGAAGCAGGCTCCTGAAAGGAGTTTTCTCTCGAAGGCCACGAAAAGCCGCGGAGCCATAGTATGGCGCGCGGCTTTTTTTTGTTCCTTACAGGTTGCGTTTGACGGCGTCGGCCGCGTCCTGGGTTTTTTCCCCGGCCCGTTCGAGGTCCTTGCCGAAGCCCTGGATGGTGTTGCAGCCGCTCGCCAGCAGGGCGAGGAGCAGGAGAAGAGCGGTGAGTAGGCGGTGCATAATGCTTTCCTCTAAGGTAGAGAGGGGTGATGTTGTCCCGGTGGGAATGTCTGCCGAAACGTACCGCAGCGGCCGGTGTCGGTCAACGGTTTGGCGTGTTGTGCGACCTACATCCAGTTCTTTTTCTTGAAGAGAACGAGGAGCCCTGCGGCAACCCCGACCAGAAGCAGGCAGAAGACCAGGAAGGCCTGCGGGGCGTTGGCGCCGGGGATGCCGCCGACGTTGATGCCCAGGAGCCCGGTGAGGAAGCCGAGCGGCAGGAAGATGGCGGCGACGATGGAGAGGACGTACATGCGGCTTTCCATCTGCTCGGAGAGCCGGCTGGCCAGTTCTTCGTGGGCCACCGCCGCCCGGTCGCGCACCGAGTCGAGGTCTTCCACATAGCGGGTCACATGGTCGGCGATTTCCCGCAGCCGCATTTTGTCGTCGGCCCCGAGCCAGCTCACCTGCTCGGTGAGCAGCCGCGCCAGGGCCTCGCGCTGCGGCGCGATGTAACGCCGAAGGGCGATGGTCTGCCGGCGCACCGCGGAAAGGGGCATCCGCAGGGAGTAGCTTTCTTTTTCGAGGATATCCTCCTCCATTACCGCCACCTGCTCTTCGACCTCGTCGATCACCGGGCCCATCCGCTCGGTGAGGCGATCGGCGATGTCCACCAGGAATTCGGCGCTGCTGCCGGGGCCCCGGCCGGCCTCGAGGCTGGCCTGGATCTCTTCCAGCGCGTTGAGGCGGCGGCGGCCGGTGCTGATGATGCGGTGTTCGTCGAGCCACAGGCGGACCGACACCATGTCCTCGGGATCGGCGTTGGGGTTGAGGTTGACGCCGCGCAGGGCGGCCAGCAGGCCGCCGTCGGTCTTGGTCACCCGGGGCCGCGTCTCCTCGGTGAGCAGGCGGTCTGCCACCACCGCTTCGAGGCCGCTTTCCTCTTCGAGCCACTGCCGCACCCGGGGCGCCGTGTAGTCGAGGTGCACCCAGAGCAGGCCCTGCTCCGGCTGCCAGCCGAGGAGTTCGGGCCAGCTGATTTTTTTGCCGCGGCCCGTTGCATCGATCAGGTAGGCGGCCTGCAGGCCAGTCGCTTCGGTCATCTCACTCTCCCTGTTGCAGGTTTGCTTTCTGGGCAGGCTCTTCGGTCAGGCGCACCGGAAAGGGCTGGGTGACGCTTCCCGTGTAGAGGGTGCGGTGCGGGAAGGGAATCTCGATGCCCGAACGGTCGAAGGCCTTTTTCACTTCTTCGTGCATGGAGTTGCGCAGATCGAGAAAATTTTCCCGCAGGGCCCAGGCCGAGAACTGGATGTCGAGGGAGGACTCGCCGAAGCCTTTGAAGATGAAGAGCGGCTTCGGCTCCTCGAGGCAGAGGGGGTTGTCCGCCGCCACCTGCAGGAGCACGTCCCGCACCCGGCCAATGTCTTCCTTGTAGGCCACGCCCAAGAGCATGTCGAAGCGGCGGATCGGGAACTTGGTACGGGTGACCACGTTGGATTTGATCAGCGTCTCGTTGGGGATGCGGACAAAGAGGTTGTCGAAGGTCTTCAGTTTCACCGACAGCAGATCGACGGCCAGCACCTCGCCCACCAGGCCGCCCACCTCGA
>JBFHWX010000170.1:0-6845 GCA_041599275.1 Desulfobulbales bacterium
CGCTATTTCCCGGACCCGGACCTGGTGCCGGTGGTGATCGACGAGACCTGGATCGAGGAGGCCCTGCGCACCATGCCGGAGCTGCCCGACGACAGAAAGACCCGCTTCGTGCGCGATTACGAGCTTTCCGAGGAAGATGCCCGGGTGCTGACCTCGGCCCGGGAGCTCGCCGATTATTTCGAGAAAGCGCTCGAAGGATACAACCAGCCGAAAAAGCTCGGCAACTGGATCATGACCGAGCTCATGCGGGAACTGAAGGGCGAGGACGCCTCCATCACCGACTGCCCGGTGGGCCCGGAGAGCCTCGCCAGGCTCCTCGCCATGATGGAGAAAGGCACCATCTCCGGCAAGATCGCCAAGACCGTGTTCGCCGAGATGATGCTCTCCGGCAAGGACGCCGAGACCGTGGTGAGCGAAAAAAACCTGGTGCAGATGAGCGACGAAAACGAGCTCGAGAACATGGTGCGCCAGATCATCGCCGCCAATCCCCAGCAGGCCGCCGACTACCGGGCCGGCAAGACCAAGCTCATGGGCTTTTTCGTGGGTCAGCTGATGCAGAGCACCAAGGGCCGGGCCAACCCCCAGCTCGCCAACCAGCTCTTTGCCAAGGCGTTGAGCGAATAGGAGCGGGCGTCCCGCCCGCGACAAAAAAAATGGAAAAAAAGGCGTGGCAGGAGCGGGTTGCCGGCCACCGGCAGCGCCTGCGGGACAAATTCGAGGAGCGCGGCATAAACGGCCTCTCCGACGAGGAGGTGCTCGAGCTGCTGCTGACCCTGGCCACGCCGCGGCGCGACTGCAAACAGGAGGCACGCGCCGCGCTGGCCCACTTCAAGACCCTGGCCGCGGTGCTCGAGGCCACCCCCGCCGAGCTCCAGCAGGTGAAGGGGATTGGGCCGCGGAACAGCTTCGCGCTCCGCTTCCTGCACGGCGTGGCCCGCCGCTATCTCAAGGAACGGCTGACCCAGAAAAACTACCTGCGCTCCTCCCGGGAGGTGGCCGACTACCTGGTCCACGAACTGCGGGGGCTCCAGCACGAGGTTTTTCTCGCTATCTTCCTCGACGCCGGCCACCGGGTCATCGCCTCCGAGATCGTGGCCCAGGGCACCATCTCGGTGAACACCGTCTACCCCAGGGAGTTGATCAAAAAAACGCTCCAGCACAACGCCGCCGCCCTGGTCCTCGCCCACAACCACCCCTCGGGCCGCATCCAGCCCTCCCAGCAGGACATCGAGCTGACCCGCACCCTCCACAACATCTGCGCCTTCATGCACATAAATCTGCTCGACCACCTGATCGTGGGCGGCAGTGGAAAAACCTTCAGCTTTGCCGACCACGGGATCATGGCCTCGATCCGCAACCAGGAAACCCCGCTCAGGCCGGCGGCCGATGTCTGAACTGGCCGCCGCGACTCCTCCTGCTCCGGAAGCCGCCGAGGGCCCGGCCGGGCTCTACGTCCACATCCCGTTCTGTCTCTCGAAATGCCCCTACTGCGCCTTTGTCTCCCAACCCGGGCCAGGCGAGGCGCTTCTCGGCCGCTACCTGGCCGCCCTGCACCGTCAAGCCGAAGCACTGGCCCGCCATCCCTGGCTGCGGGGCCGCTCCTTCGACACCCTCTTCGTGGGCGGCGGTACCCCCACCGTCTATGGGGGACGAGAGCTGGGCGGGTTCATCAAACGCTGCCTCGAGCTCTTCCGTTTTTCCGCAGAGCCTGAAATCAGCGTGGAGACCAACCCCAACACCGTGACCGAAGAGTCGCTCGCCGCGCTGCGGGCCGCCGGCGCCAACCGCCTTTCCATCGGCATCCAGTCCCTCGACGACACCGTGCTCGGAGCGCTCGGCCGCACCCACACGGCGGCCGAAGCGGTGGCCGCGGTGCAGACGGCCCGCCTGGCGGGCTTCGACAACCTCAGCCTCGATCTCATGTACGGCCTGCCCGGCCAGGACGGTTCGAGCTGGACCCGCACCATCGACCGGGCCCTGGCGCTTGCGCCGGAGCACCTGTCGGTGTACGAATTGACCATCGAGGAAGGCACACCCTTTGCCGCCCGCGCCGAGCTCGGCCTGCCCGACGAGGAGCTGCGCTGGCAGATGGACGTGCTGCTTCAGGAAAAAATGGCCGCATCCGGCCTCGAGCGGTATGAGATCTCAAATTACGCACGCCCCGGCCGCCGCTGCCGCCACAACACGACGTACTGGGAAAACGGCTCCTACCTGGGTCTCGGCGCCGCCGCGGTCTCCTGCCTCTCGGGCTGCCGGCTGCGCACGGTGGAAGATGCGGAAACTTTTATCGAACGGACCGAAAGCGGTAAAACCGTGTTCACCGAGGCCGAATGCCTGGGCCGCGAGCCGCGCTTTCGGGAGACGGTGATCATGGGGCTAAGGACCACCGGCGGCGTGTCGCTTTCGAGACTTACCGAACGGTTCGGTCTCGACCCGGTGAGCTATTACGGCCCGGTGCTCGAGGCCCTGCGCGACCAGGGCCTGGTGGTGCGCGACCACGACCGGCTGCGGCTGTCGAAAAGGGGCCTGGCGCTGGCCAACCTGGTGCTGGCCGAGCTTGTATAAAATCGGTAAGCGTGCAGCTGCTGCACGCTTACAAGTTTTCGGCTGCTGGGAGTTTTAGCGTCCTTGGTGAACGGTTGCTCAAGGCGCAGTCGGCCGTTGGCAGCCGGCAGGGCTCCCCCGGTTTGCCCTTTGCCCTTTTACCTTTACCCTTTGGCCTTTGCCCCCAGAAAAATGAAAGCGAAAAAAAAGGGAATTTTATTCGTCTGCCAGAACTGCGGCTACCAGAGCGGCTCCTGGCTGGGCCGCTGCCCGGACTGCCGGCAGTGGGAAACCCTCGTCGAGGAACGGCCGGCGCCGGCCATGGCCGGCCGCCGTTCGGGCGTCCCGGCCTGCACGCCGATCCCGCTGCACACGGCTTCCGACACCGACAGCGAGCGCTGGTCAAGTGGCCTCGACGAATTCGACCGGGTGCTGGGCGGCGGCATCGTGCCGGGTTCGCTGGTGCTGGTGGGCGGGGATCCGGGAATCGGCAAGTCCACCCTCATCTTGCAGATGCTGGGCCACGTGGCCGGGGCCCAGGGGCCGGTGCTCTACGTCACCGGCGAGGAATCGGCCCGCCAGGTGAAGATGCGGGCCGGCCGCCTGGGGGTCCATCAGCCGGAGCTCTTCGTGGCCACCGAGAACGGGGTGGAAGCCATCGTCGAGGCCACCCTTGCCATGCGGCCCCGGCTGCTGGCGGTGGATTCGATCCAGACCCTGGTCAGCGAGGAATTTCCCTCGGCCCCGGGCTCGGTCACCCAGATCCGTGAAACCGCGGCCCGGCTCCTGACCCTGGCCAAGACCGAGAACATCCCGGTGGTGCTGGTGGGCCACGTCACCAAAGAGGGGGCGATCGCCGGGCCCAAGGTGCTGGAGCACATGGTGGATACGGTGCTCTACTTCGAGGGCGACCGCGGCAACGCCTACCGCATCCTGCGCACGGTGAAGAACCGCTTCGGTTCGACCAACGAAATCGGCGTCTTTGAGATGAAGGAGGAGGGGCTGCGCGAAGTGGTCAACCCCTCGGAGATGTTCCTGGCCGAGCGGCCGCTCGGTGTGCCCGGCTCGGTGGTGCTGCCCAGCATGGAAGGAACGCGGCCGATTCTGGTCGAGGTGCAGGCCCTGGTTTCACCATCTTCCCTCGGCACCCCGCGGCGCACGGCGATCGGCGCCGATCCCCAGCGGCTGGCGCTGCTTACCGCGGTACTCGACAAGAAAGCGGGCATGGCCCTTCACCAGCACGACATATTTCTCAACATCGCCGGCGGCATCCGCATCCTGGAGCCGGCCCTCGATCTCGGTGTGGTCTGCGCCCTGGCCTCGAGTCTGCTCGAGCGGCCCATCGGCGCCACCACCGCGGTCTGCGGCGAGGTAGGCCTGGCCGGCGAGGTGCGGGCCGTGGGCCAGATCGACAGCCGGTTGCAGGAAGCGGCCCGCCTCGGCTTTTCCCGCCTCATCCTGCCGAAATCCAACACCGGCCACCTGGGCGCCAAAAAAAAGCCCGCCCTGGAAGTGGTGGGTATCACCTCCATAAGCGAGCTTCTGGAACTTCTTTTCAACCAATAAGAGGGGGCCGCTCAGACCGGATCGCCCAGAACTTCCGCCAGCAGCCGGCGGGCGGCATCAAGACCGATGCCGGTAAGCACCAGGAGCTTCGAGCGGCTTGAAGCGCCCTGCAGCAGGGAGACGTTGCTTCTCGGCAGACCGAAAAATTTGGCGACGAACACCACCACCGCCCGGTTCGCCTTGCCATCCACCGGGGGAGCGGTGAGGGCGATCTTCAGCGCCCCGTCGTGGACGCCGGCGATGCGGTTGCGGGAAGAGCGGGGCTGGACGAAAACGGCAAGGGAGAGCGAGCCGTCCGGCCGCCGTTGTACAAAATCCATCGCAACTCAGTGCGGCCGCGGCCCTTCGTCTTCCTCGCCGTCTTCCTCGCCGTCCTCTTCGCCGATGGCTATGGAGCCCATGGGTTCGGCCTCGTCATCGAAGGGTTCCGGCCCGGACTCGTCGCCCTCTTCGCCCCCACCGGATATTTCCCTGGCCTCGCGGCCCTTGGACGGGCCCATGATCTCCTCGAGATCCATCTTTTCGTAGAGGTCACTGAGGTCGTCATCCTCGCCGGCGGCCTCGGCCTCTTCCATCAGCACACCCAGGGCGCCGATGGTGTCGGCTCCCGTTGTCTCGGCTTGTTGCTCCGCGCCGGCCTCCGCCATATCCTCGGGCTCGTAAACCGGTTCCTCTTCCTCCACCGCCGAAACCACGGCTGCCGTCGCCACCGTGGCGACAGCAGCGGCTGGCTCCTTGTCCATCAGGGCCAGCCGGTCGAGGTAGCCGTTGAGGGTGGCCTGCAGCTCGCCGATGACCTCGGCCCGCAGATTGCGCAACTGGTCGATCTGGCTCCGCAGGCCGGCAAGCTCGGCCTCGGCCGCCGCTTTCTCACGGGCCGCGGCCTCCTTCATCTCACTGATCTGGCCGTTGGCCCGCTCCAGCATGTCCGCCGCCTGCTTCTTGGCGGTGGCCAGGTATTTTTCCGCCTCCCCCTGGCTCTTCTGCTTGAGCTCCTCCCCCACCTTCTGGGCCGAGAGGATGGCGTCCTTGAAAATGTGCTCCTGGCTCTTGAACTCGCGGATCTCTTCCTGCAGATCCTCGGCCTTCTTGGCCAGTTCGTTGTTGCCAAGGATCAGGTTGTAGTAGTTTTCCGCGATCTCCTCGAGAAAACCATCCACCTCGTCGACGTCGAAACCTCGAAACCTGACGGTGAATTCTTTTTTCTGAATGTCTTCCGGGGTCATGGCCATGGCAGAACTCCTTGAATGAGAACCCCGACCGCATCAGCCCAAGGCGCGGGCCATGTGCTGCAGGGTGGGGACGAGAAAGTTGAGCAGAAAGTAAATGATGACGATAAGTACCATGGGCGAGAAATCGATACCCCCGGCAAACAGCGGCAGGTGCCGGCGCAGCCGCGAGAGCACCGGTTCCGTGACCTCGTGCAGAAAGCGGACAATGGGATTGTAAGGGTCAGGGTTCACCCAGCTGATGATGGCCCGGCCGATGATGATAAACATGTAGGCCTGCAGCACGAAGCTGAGGACCATGGCAAGGGCGTTGAAAAAATAGCTGACAATGACCATCGGTTCGTTTTCCTCCGGATAACTCTGTAATCGATACGCGAAAATTTCAACGGCAGAGTGCGTTACCCCCCCAAAAAAACGGCTGGTTCAGGAGACCTTGCTGCCCGGCGCCACCTGGCCGGCAACCGCCGACAGCAGGAGTTTTTCCTCTTCGCCCTGCCTGTGGCGCACCGCCAGCACCATGCCCTGGGAGACCACCCCCATGAGTTTGGAGGGCTTGAGGTTGGCCACGATGATCACCTGCCGGCCCACCACCTCCTCGGGCTGGTAATGCTCGGCGATGCCAGCCACGATGGTGCGCTCCTCCGGGGCCAGGACCGTGAGCTTGAGCAGCCGGTCGGATTTGGGGATCCGCTCGGCGGCGGTGACCTCGGCCACCCGCAGGTCCACCGCCTTGAACTGCTCGAAGCTGATGGCGCCCTCAAGGGGGGCCTCTTCCTTGGTGGCCGGCGGCTTCTCCTTCTTCCCTTCCTTGGCCTTGCCGGCCTTGGCTTCAGCGACCGGAACGGCCGCCGCCGGCTTCTTCTTGTCGATCCGAGGAAAGAGCTGGGCCGCCGGCGCGATCCGGGTGCCGGCCACGGTGAGCCCCCAGCGGTCGTGGCCGGCCAGACTCTGTTGCTCTTTCATGCCGAGAGCGGCGAACATCTTGGCGGCGGTTTCCGGCATCACCGGGCCCATGACCAGGCCGACAAGACGAAGAATTTCCGCCAGATTGTAGAGCACGGTGCCGAGTCGCGCGGCTTTCTCCGGCTCCTTGGCCAGCTCCCAGGGAGCGTTGGTCACGATGTAGCGGTTGGCGAGCCCGATCACCGCCCACACTGCCTGCAGGGCCCGGTGGAACTCGAAACGGAGCATGTGCTGCCGGTATTCGGCAAGCATTCCGGCGGCGGCGGCCCGCAGCTCGGCGTCGCTTTCCTCTTCCGGTCCGGGCTCTGGGATTTTGCCTGACCCGAACTTGTCGATCATGGTGAGCGAGCGGCTCACCAGGTTGCCGAGATCGTTGGCCAGGTCCGAGTTCTGACGGTCCACCAGGGCTTCGGTGCTGAAGCTGGCGTCGAGCCCGAAACTCATCTCCCGCAGCAGAAAATAGCGCACCGCGTCCACTCCGTACTCCGCCACCAGCTCGGCGGGCCGCACCACGTTGCCGATGGATTTCGACATCTTGGTGGC
>JBFHWX010000171.1:0-6685 GCA_041599275.1 Desulfobulbales bacterium
GACGGCTCAGCGGTGCGGTGTACGAGGGCCAGGCGACGCTTTCCTACGGATACGACAAGGTGGGAAACCGGCTCCGGGAAAACGTGGACTCCGACGGTGATCTGGTGCCCGACGAACTGGAAACGGCGGGCTGCATGGAGCCCGACAACCCGGATTCGGACGGCGACGGCCTGGCGGACGGCAGCGAAGACGCCAACCAGAACGGCCTGCAGGACCCGGGTGAGACCGATCCCTGCCGGGCCGACACCGACGGCGACGGCCTGGGCGACGGCGACGAGCTGCTGGTGCATGGCAGCAACCCGTTGGCGGCGGACAGCGACGGCGACGGGTTCGATGACCTGGCCGAAGTGCGGGGCGGCAGCGACCCGAACGACCCGCAGTCGGTGCCCAACACGCCGCCGACGGCAATGGCCGGACCGGACCAGACTGCCTTTCTCGCCTCCACCGTGCTCCTTGACGGCACGGCAAGCAGCGACCCGGACGGCGACCCGCTCACCTTTCTCTGGACTTTTGTTGAAAGGCCGGCGTCAAGCAGAGCGGAGCTCAACACCGCCGAGACGGCCACGCCCTCGTTTGTCGCCGACCAGCGGGGGCGCTTCGTGCTGCAACTGGTGGTGTGGGACGGCTATGCGGAAAGCCTGCCGGACACGGTGGTGGTCGATGTGGTCAACCGGCCGCCGGTGGCCGAGGCCGGGCCGGACACGCGGGTGGCGGCCGGCACCATTGTTACGCTTGACGGCACGGCAAGCAGTGACCCGGACGCTGACCCGCTCACCTACCAGTGGCGGCTCGTCGCCACCCCAGAAGGCAGCACAGCCCAACTGAGCGACCCGGCGAGCGGGCAGCCCTCGATCAGCCCGGACCTGGAAGGCGACTACCGGCTCGAGCTCGTGGTCCACGACGGCCGGGAGCCCAGCGCACCGGACACCGTGACCATACAGGTCAACGCCGTGCCGCGGCTGGTTGATCTCATCATCCCCCTGGCGCCGACCGTGGTGGGCGGCGAGGTGACGGCCCGGGCCCCATTCACCGACCCGGACCTGGAAGATGTACACCGGGCCTCCTGGAACTGGGGCGACGGCAACATATCGGAAGGCCAGGTCGGGGAACAGGCCGGCTCCGGCACCGCCACCGGCAGCCATTCATACACCACCCCCGGGGTCTACACCATCACCCTTACGGTGACCGACGACTTCGGCGGCAGCACAACGCTGGCCAGCCAGGAATACGCTGTAGTCTACGACCCGGCCGGCGGCTTCGTCACCGGCGGCGGCTGGATCACCTCGCTCCCCGGCGCCTACCTGCCCGCGCCCGACCTCAGCGGCCGGGCCAGCTTCGGCTTCGTCTCCCGGTACAAGAAAGGCGCCCAGGTGCCCGAGGGCGAAACCGAGTTCCGGTTCAAGACGGCAGGTCTTCACTTCCACTCCAAGAGCTACCAATGGCTGGTGGTGGCCGGGGCTCGCGCCATGTACAAGGGCACCGGCACGATAAACGGCCAGGGCGACTACGGCTTCCTGATCTCGGCGGTGGACGGCGATATCACCGGCCAAAAGACGGACACTTTCCGGATCAAGATCCAGGACAAGACAACGGGCGAGGTGGTCTACGACTCCCAGTTCGGCGCCGAGGAAAACGCCGAGGCAACGACCGTGCTGGGCGGCGGCAACATCGTGGTCCACAAATAATTTGTTTTTTCCTGAAGGCGGGGACAGATCTGAGCCATCCCCGGAACCGGCACTACCCTTCGGCCAGCAGACAGCAGGGATCGCGCTCCACCAGGCAGTCGAGGCCCTGGCTCGAGACCACGGCCAGGCAGCCGCCGCAGACCGGGCGGATGGGGCAGCCCCGGCAAGCGGTTGGGCCCAGGCGGTAGTTCTCGGCGGTTTGCGAATCGTAGAGGGCGGCCAGACTTTTTTCTGCAAGTGAGCCGATGGGGGAAGGGAACTTGCGGCAGGCGTGCAGCTCGCCGTCGGGCAGCAGGGCCGCGAAGTTGAAGGCGGCGCCGCAGCCGAAGCCGGCGCAGCCGCCGAAGAGGGGCTCATTTTTTTTGTAAAGCAGGCAGTTGATCAGGTTGTCCTTCAGGGCGAGAACCGGGTTGCCGGGCCGGGCCGCCAGGTATTTTTCCAGAAAAACCTCGTATTCGGCCCGGTCCGGGGTCACGAGGCTGGCGCCCTCGCCCACCATGGAAAGGCGGTTGAAAGTAAAGAGATCGGTGCGGCCGCGCAGCAGCTCGCCTAGCGGCAGCACCTGGTTCATGTTGTCGCGGGTGAGGGTGAGCATCACCATGGAGTAGATGCCCGCTTGCTTCAGCTCGACAAGGAAATCGAGCACCCTCTCGAAGTGGCCCGCCCCGCGGATGAAGTCGTTATGCTCCTCGAGCCCCTCGAGGCTCACCTGGAAGAATTCCGGCTGCTGGATCGCCGTGATCCTGCCCAGGGTGTGCCGGTCCGTCGGGTTGCCGAGAATGGCGGTCATCAGCCCCCGGTCGGCGGCGGCCTGGTAGATCTCGAAAAACTGCGGATGCAGAAGCGGATTGCCGCCGGTGAAGCTCACCTGGCCGGCCACCTGGCGGGCTTCGCAGAAAGCGCGGAGTTGGTCGAGGGCATCGAGGGCGTCGGGCAGAGAGACGGCCTGGCGGGCGGAGCGGTCATAGCAGTGGCGGCAGTGCAGGTCGCAGGCCTGGGTGAGATGCCACTGCAGGGTAAAGACCCGGGCGGCGCGGTATTTCTCGGGAAGCAGCGAATGCGCGGCAAAGACCGTCTCGTGCCGCTCAAGGCGCGAGGGCGGGGCGAGCAGCAGGCCGCGGGCCACGGCCCGGCGCACGGTGCGGTCGAGCACGAGCGGGGTTACCCCCTGCTGCCGGGCCACCTCCTGCCGGTCGAGCTCCTCCAGCACTATTTTCAGGGCCAGGAGTTCATCGGGAGCGGCGGACCGCACCCGCAACTCGCCTTTTTCAGGGGTAACCCAGACCAGTACCAGGTCGGGGCCTGCCACCGGCGTTACCGGCTTTTTGCGGGAATCATCGAAGAAGGCGGGCAGCTCTTTCCAACCCACCGCCACGAGGCCCAGGGTCGGGTTCACCGAAAGCGCAGGCGCTTCGGCCGGCAACACCCGGGCCAGATCGCGGCTGCGGGCGACCTGCAGCTCGATGCGGGCCAGGTCAGCCAGATAGGCGGCAAGCCCGAGGGCCTCTCCCCGGGCCTGAAGATGTTCCGGAAGAGCGTCGGAGCGGCCCGCCGGCAAGAGCCCGGCAAGCTCTGACCGCAGGGCGGGCTCCAGCAGCCCGAAGGTGCGCGGGAACACTCTGCGCGGATCGTCTTTTTTCTCTGCCATGTTCTCTTCTTTCCCCGAAACCGCCGGCACGGGCAAGCATATTTATCAAAAAACCCCGAGGCCGGAGCCGCGGGGTTTGTTCTGATGCATCGGTGATCGGGTTTTTCAACAGAATTTCCGGTGCGACCGCACCGTCATTTGGAGCCTCCTCAACCGCTGCCGCCGGCTTCCTCTTCGGCCTCTTCCTTTTCCTTCTGTTCCTCGGTGTCGCCGGCTGCCTGCTCACCGGCAGCGCCCTCTTCGGCCTTGGCCTCTTCCTCGCTCTTTTCCTCCTCGGTTTCGGCGGGAGCGGCTTCCTCGGCGGCCTTCTGTTCAGTGCTCACGGCACTGGGCTTGCTTCCGCCTCAACCGCTGGCCCCGGCCTGGGTGGCGGAGCCGACCCCGACCCCGGCCACCAGCCCGGCGATACCGATGCCGGCCAGAACTTTTTTGAGATACTCTTTTTCCATGGCGCACCTCCTTGACTTATGTTGGCGAACAGAAAAACCGTTGCCGCAAAAGGCGTGCTCCCTGGGTGCGGCAGGCGGTTTTCTCAAAAAAAACTGCGGCCCATGGCCGGCAGGCTAGTCGCAAGCAGCCACCGAACATTTCCCTAACGTAATAATTTTTCTCATCAACGCAAAGAAAAAAGAGATTTACCTGACCATCACTTAGTTCTTGCCCGGCAACGAGAGCGGACAAGGCTGCATGCCTGGTTGCCAGGAGCGCATACCATACAGTACAGTTTCTTACAGATGAGCACCCACCGGGCAGCAGCACCGCTTTTCTCCCTTTTCCATCAACCAGAAACGCCATGCGCAACCTGCTCAAACCGGAAAACGAAGCCGAGGCCCTGGCCCTGCGGAACCTGCTGCTCGAGCACGGCATCGCGGCGGAGATCCGGAGCTTCCACGACACGGCCTACGATGGCCTTTTCCAGAAACAGTACGGCTGGGGAATGCTGCGGGTGGCCGAGGAGAATTTCGAAAAGGCAGAAAAAATCATCCACGAATGGCGGGCCGCCGCCCCCGGGGAGGTCGAGTGGCAGCAGAAAGACACGAAATGATGGCGGGCCGCGGCCTGCGAAAAAAGCTCTGGCCCCTGGCCTGGGCCGCCGGCACCCTCCTCTACCTCGGCATCATGCTGGTGCTGGGGGCCAACGATTTCGGCCGGGTCCACCGGGAGTACCGGGAGGCCGGCCAGCGCCTCCTGCCGGAACGGGTGGAGGAAGAGGCCCGCCGGGAACTGATCGCCCTTTGCCAACGCCAGGGGGAACTGCGCGGCCAGAGGGCCGCGGCCGATTCCTGCCTCGCGCAGCCGGCGGCCGAGATCAAAGCACGGGCGGCCGAGGTGGCGGAGCGCCTGACCGAGGCCAGAAAACGGGCCGGCCGCAAACTCGTGCTGTTCTATGTCTCTTTTCTTTTCTTCTTCCTGCTGCTGCCGCCGGGCCTGCTCTACCTCCTGGCCCTGTGCCTGCGCCGGATGCTGTCCGCCGTCACCGCCGGCAAGGGCGGGCCGGGCAAGCCTATTTCCTGACCTGGGCGGCCCGACTCGCTGCCCCGAGCAGCTCCGGCCCCTCGCCCAGGGCGGCAAAGGCCTGCCAGAGATCCGCCAGGGTTTCGATGCCTTCTTTCTCCAGGCCCAGCACCCCGGCCGCTGCCCGGTAGACCGCGGCGGGCCGCACGCCTTGCTCCCGCATGGCCTGGAGGGACAGGGCGTTGTCGGACTTGGAAAGCTTGCCCCCCGCCGAATCGGCGATGAGCGGATGGTGGTGAAAGGTGACGGAGCCAAAGGTCTGGCGGCCCAGGCATTCGGCCAGAAAGAGCTGGGCGGCGCTGGATTCCAGGAGATCGGCGCCGCGGACGATGGAGGTGATGGAGTGGTCGAGGTCGTCCACCAGGCTGGCCAACTGATAAGAAGGCAGACCGTCGCGCCGCCGCAGCACGAAATCTCCCATGGATCGCCCCAGAGGCACGGGGGTATCCTGCACGGCCACCACCCTCTCCGCCTCGACCCGGATGCGCACTGCCCCCGGCCCGGCGGGATCGAGGCACCGATGACGGCAGGTGCCGGGGTAGAGACCGTCGGCATTCCGCCGCCGGATTTCGGTGCGGGAACAGGTGCAGACAAAAAGCCGGCCACCGGCCGCAAGCTCATCGAGCACGGCCCGGTAGCGGTCGAGCCGCAGATGCTGGGAATGGCGGCGGAAAAAGTCATCGGGGCCGCTCGGCCCCTGCTGCCAGGCAAGGCTCAGCCAGTCGAGCTGGCGGAAGATGTCCTCGACGTATTCCGGCCGGCTGCGGGCGCCGTCGAGATCGTCGATCCGCAACCGGAGGGAGCCGCCGGCCCGGCGCGCAAAGAGCCAGGTGAGAAGGAAATTGACGCCGTTGCCGATATGAAGATAGCCGCTCGGGGTGGGAGCGATGCGGAAACGCTGCATAACTTACCGGAGACGGCGGGACTGCCGCCTGGTTGGTTTCTCTGGAAACAGGCCTTCCTCACGACGAGGAAAGAAGCCGGCGCCGGCCGTGCATCCCGTTGACCACCAGGACGTCGCCTTCCAGGGCGACCTCCCAGGAAGTGCGGCGGGCAAGGCCGGTGGCCAGGGTGTCGAGCAGGCCCCACTCCAGTTGGTAGACCGTGATTGTAGCCGAAGGAAGGCTGGCAAGCAATTTTTTCATCGCCTCCTCGTCCCGGTAGAGGTAGCAAAGCACCCGTTCGGCCCGGCGCAGGGCGACGCGCAGCTTGCGTTCGCCGGGGTTGTTGATGTCGACCCAGAGGCTGAGCGCCCCTGACCCGTCCCGGCAGAACACGGCGGGCTCCTCCCCCCGGCAGACCCCGGGCCCGAAGGCCATGCCCGGCTCGTAGTGGAGCACATAGGCCAGCACCCGGCAAAGCAGGTAGGAAAGGGATTCGGAGGGGTGACGCACCACCCGCAGGCCGTGACGCACTTCCTGGCAGGTGATGTCGAAACAGTAGAGGTCCCCGGCCATGCTCTTCTCCGTTTTAAAAACGCCCAGACCTCTCAATGAAGGAAAAAAATTGCCATGCCCACCGTCGCCGGCCTATGCTAGTTGCTGTGCGGTTAATCGTGACCGGAAATTGTTGAAGAATCGTGGTGCCTCGCAAGGCGCGAAAACGAAGGCATAGCAGCGCTATGTCGAGTTTTTCACAACACAGCAAGCGGCCGCGAGGACCAACAATTATGAGACAGGATTAACCAAACAGGCCACTAGACAGCAGGGAGCCCGGGCAGGCACCCATGCCGTCGCCGCTGACCAGAAATAACGAGGCCGCCCATGGAACCGATCATCGACACCCAGCAGTTTCTGGCGCTTTCCTCCTTCCTCCACTACCAGCTGGCCGCCGAGCC
>JBFHWX010000172.1:0-6636 GCA_041599275.1 Desulfobulbales bacterium
CGTCGCTTGGCCATCACCGTGCGGCAGGCATCGAGGCAGGCGGCGCAGTTGATGCACTCTACCTGGAAGCCGCGCCGGATGTCGATTCCCATGGGGCAGGCCCGCAGGCAGGCCTGGCAGTCGATACAGCGCGCCGCCTCGTCCGGGTGAAAGCGCAGGGTCAGGGTGCCGGGGTCGACCAGTGTTGTCTGGAAGCGGCCATAGGGGCAGAATTCGCGGCAGAGCAGGCGGCGCACAAAGGCTGCGTCGAGGTAGACGATGAGTGCGGTCACCAGGGTGGTGCCCAGTGGCCAGCCGTTCAACCGGCCTGCGAGCAGCCTTTCGAAGTACTCGGCCGGCGCCACGAAGTACCAGACCAGTACGGCGCCAACGAGAAGGCCCATGAGGCCAAGCAAGAGGTGGAAGAAGATCTTCCCCGCCAGTCCCCATTTTTCCAAACGGTGCAGCAGCGCTTCGGCCAGGTCGGAGAGAGTGGTCTGGGGGCAGCCCCAGCCGCACCAGACCCGGCCCAGTATGATGGTGAGCAGCAGCAGCAGGAAGAGCCCGGCTCCGGCCAGAAACAGAAAGAGGGTGAGCTCGGTGACCCGCAGGGTGAGGCCGAAAAAATGCAGGGTAAGGGCCTCCACGTCGAGCCGCAGCAGCGGCCGCCCCCCCAGCCTGCCGAAGGGCAGCAGGAAAAAGGCGAGGGCGGCCACGGTCTGCAGCGAGCGGCGCCAGGGCGCCAGCAGCCGTGTTTTTTTTGAAAAACCTTTCATGCCTGCTGGTCACCCTTCCTGGCCCTAGCGGGTTTCCGCCTGCTCGGCCACCTGCTGCTGGTGGGCGCTCATCTTGGCCTCGAACTCGGAGCTCGAGCTCCAGCCGCTCAGCAGGTAGTAGGCACTGAACAGCACGCCCCAGGCGATGAGTCCGTAGTAGAGGATGTTGAAATAACCCGGAGGCGGGTTGGTGCGGTTTTCCCTTATGCCGTCCACTTCATGGATGTCGTTCATGTTCGTATCTCCAGAATATTACGCATCGTCGTCGAGCATGCGGTGTTTGGGGGCCTCCAGCCGCTCGCGGTTGCGGCCCCGGTAGGTGCGGATGACGATGACCGCGAAGACTGCAAAGAGGCCGACGGTGACGCCGAGGTAGAAGATGCTGGCCCAGTCCATCAGTGTCTCTTCTGTGATTTGATATAGGAAACCATTTTCCAGATCCGGGTCGAGCCGATGGTGCTGTAGCCCGGCATGCCCGAATCCGGGAGGCCGTTGTAGAGAAGCTCGAAGAGCTCGCCGTCTTCCATGTCGACGTCGGTGATCTCTGGCCCGATGCCGCCTTCGAACTTCTCGCCGTGGCAGCCGGCGCAGTATTCCACGTAGAGCGCGCCGCCCTCGGCGAGCACGGTGGGGTCATCGAGGAAGGGGTTCTGGAGCTCGCCGACGATCTCGGTCTGCACCGCCTGCCGCCAGGGGATGTCGTTCCCCAGTTTCTGGAGGTAAGCGACCATGGCGTCCATCTCGGTCTTGCCGGCCAGGGCGTCGATTTCACCGGGCGCCACGGGGAAACCCAGAATCTCCATCTTGCGGCGGGCAAGCTCCGGGTCGATGGTGCTGTCATCGAGAAAGGCGTAGGCCGGCATGTTGGAGCGTGGCACGATGGAGGTGGGCACCCGCATGTGCTCGTAGTGCCACTGGTCAGGGTACTTGCCGCCGATGCGGGCGAGATCGGGGCCGGTGCGGCGGGAGCCCCAGAGATGCGGCCGGTCGTAGACGAACTCGCCGGACTTGGAGTAGTCGCCATAGCGCAGGACCTCGGCCACCAGGGGGCGTACGGTCTGGGAATGGCAGTTGTTGCAGCCTTCGCGGATATAAACGTCGCGGCCGGCGAGCTGGAGAGCGGTATAGGGCGTGACCGACTCGATGCGGTCTTTTTCGGTGTTCACCCAGGCAAAGGGCAGCACCATGGTGATGATGGTGCCCACCAGGATGGCGCCGGTGGCCAGCAGCAGAAAGAGGATCGGTTTCTTTTCCCACATATCGTCACCTCCTTATGCGTTCTGGGCAGCGGGCTCGAGCACCGGCTGCTTTTCCTGTTTGCAGGTCATGAACAGGTTGTAGATGAAAATGAGCACCCCCACGAGGTAGAGCACGCCGCTGAAGGCGCGGATCCACCAGTAGGGATAGAGCTCGACCAGCGCCTCCATGAAGGAGTAGGAAAGCGAGCCGTCCGGGCCCATGGCCTGCCACATGGAGGCCTGCAGCACGCCGCCTAGCCACATGGAGACCGAGAACACCAGCTGGCCCACCAGCACCAGCCAGAAGTGCAGGTTGGCGAGCGGCACCGAGTAGAGGGGGCGGCCGTAGATGCGGGGCACCAGGTAGTAGATGGCGGCAAACAGCACCAGCGACACCCAGCCCATGGTGCCCATGTGGACGTGGCCCGGCACCCACTCGGAGTAATGGATGAAGGCCGAGAAGGTGCGGATCGCCTGCAGCGGCCCCTGCAGGGTCTGGAGCCCGTAAAAGGTGATGCCGAGGATGAGGAACTTGACGAGATAGTTCTCCTTCATCTGGTGCCACTGGCCGTTCATCGACAGGTAGCCGTTGAACACCGAGCCCCAGGAGGGGGCGATGAGCATCACCGAAAAGGCCATGGCCAGGGTCTGCACCCAGTCGGGCACCGGGGTCCAGAGCAGGTGGTGGGCGCCGGTCCAGAGATACATGAAGATGAGGCTCCAGAAGGCGATGATGGACATTCGGTGGGAATAGATCGGCACCCCGGTGGATTTCGGCAGGAAGTAGTAGAACACCGCCAAGGGCGGCGCGGTGAGCACCATGGCCACGGCGTTGTGGCCGAACCACCACTGGACGTTGGCGTCGTTGGTGCCGGCGTAGGCCGAGTAGCTCTTGAAGAGCGACACCGGCACGGCGGCGGCGTTCACCAGAAAAAGCACGGCAACGCCGACCAGGGCCGCCATCATGTACCAGAGCGAGATGTACATCTGCTCCTCTTTCCGTTTGACGATGGTCATCACGATGTTGATGGAGAAAACCACCCAGAGCACCACGATCATCAGGTCCACCGGCCACTCGAGCTCGTGGTATTCCTTGCTCTGGCTGAAGCCCAGGAGCAGGGTCACCGCCGCCGTGACGATGGTGGCGTTAAACAGCCAGAGCTGGAAGCGGGCCAGCCCCTCGCTCCACAGAGGCCGCCGGCAGAGGCGCTGCACCATGTAGTAGAAGAGCGCGAAGAAGGAGCCGATGCCCCAGCCGAAGATGCCGGCGTTGGTGTGCAGCGGCCGCAGCCGTCCGTAGGTGAGGAACGGCGGCAGGTTGAGTTGGGGGGCCACGAGCTGGAAGGCGATCAGCACCCCCACCAGCACCGCCACCACGCCCCAGAGAATGCTCCAGTTCACGAAGCTTCTCACGATCTGATAGTCATACTGTTCCTTGGTCATGGTGTTCTCTCCGTTTTCTCCTTGTTTTTTAGTAAATCTGATTGGGTTCCGGTTTCGCGAAGAATAAGGACGGAAGCCGTGCTACCGCTCGATGCTGCGTCTTACCAGATTTCCCGCAACCCCTGCTGTTTGCGGACCCGGTCCACCTCACGCTCGAGCTCCACCCGCCAGTCGGCGTGCACCCGGGCGGCGGAGGGAGCGATGAGCTCCGGCAGGCCATAGACCAAGCGGTCGGAGGCGCCGGAGGCTTCGATCACCGCTTCGATGGAGCGGGCCCCGAACTTGTAGCGGGCCAGCAGCAGGCGGAGCAGCAGCCCCGAGGTCTTGCGGGCCGCCTTCTTCCAGTGGGTGTCCATCTGGTGGGCGATGATGAAGGCGCGTTTAATGAGGATGCGGCGCAGGGTCTCGAGCTGGGGCGAGGTGGCCCGGGGGCTGAGCAGGTCGTCCGGGATCTCGATGCCGTCGATGTCGAGCACCACCCGCAATCTGCTCAGGAAATCGGGTATTTTAAGGGTCTTGGCGAGTTGCAGGTCTTCGGGCTCGCCGTCGAGGAGCGCCGTGAGCCCGTCCCAGCTCGCCTTGACGCCGCCGGCGAAGGCGAAGATGGCGCGGCCGATGTTGTAGGGCACGCCGTGCACGTAGGTGACGCCGTCCTGCATGGAGGGCAGGAAATAGCGCAGGTAGCCGAACTCGAAACCGTCGTAGCGGCAGTCGAACTCGTCCCAGAAGACGATGGGCACCTTGCCCTTGGCCACCGAGGCGCGGATGGCGTCGATGGCCGAGTTGATCTCCTCGGGGCCGTCGAATTGGGTGAGGTTGAACTCGAAGAAGTCGAAGGGGCTGGTGTCGAAGCGGCGGCCGATGACCCGGGCCACCTCCTTCACCGCGAAGGACTTGCCGGAACCCGGCGGCCCGAAGACCCCGATGCAGAGCGGCCGCTGCACCACGGGCCGGGAGACGTAGGAGTCCATGACGTTCTGCAGGGTGACCACCGGCTCGATCTCGGCGGGGTCCGTGGTGCGCAGGTTACCGACGTGGAACATGCGCAGTTCCTCGAAACCTTTCTGCCAGCTCACCTCTTCCTTCAGGTAGTGAAGGACCTCGGAGATCACCCCCAGGGAGTCGGAGGGAGGCGGCAGAAGCTGACTCTTCTGGGAGACGGAGGCCGGCCGCGGGAAAAAGGCGCGGATGCCTTCCTTCTTGGCTTCGTCCCACTGCTGGCTCGCCACCAGTTCGATGGCGCGTTCGAGTTCCGGGGTGAAGGGAGGAAGATCGATAAAACAGGGGTCGTCGCCGGTCTGTACGAAGGAGCAGGGGGCGCCGCCCGGGAAAGTGGAGGCGAAGTCGAGGGCGGGAAAGATGAGCTCCCCGTCGAAGGCGTAGCCTGTGTCGTGGAGCTGCTTCCAGTTCTTGAGAAGGCGGGTGGAGTAGTCGAAGAAAGCGTTGCGGCAGAAGGCCGGCTCGCCGATCTGCAGCCAGTCGCAGGCAAGCAGCGAGGTGGCCAGGGTGTCGTAGCAGGGCACCGCGCCCTTGTGGCGGGGCGAGCTCTTCTCGGGGAGCGCCCCCGGCCGGTGCCGGAAGAAGCCGCCGTCAGGGCCGATGTACAGGATGCCGTGGGGATACATCTCCACCACGATATGGCAGATAAAGCGGTTCTTCGACCAGAGCCCCACCTCGCTGGTGCGCAGGGCGCGAAGCGCCATGGCGACGATGGTCTCCCAGATCGCCGAAGAGTCCATCTCCATGCGGGTGGTCTCGAGATCGGAAAGCCGGCAGAAAAGACAGAACCGTTCGCCAAACCGGCGGGCCCATTCCTGCCAGTGGGCCACTCCGATGCCCAGCGCGATGACCCAGGCCTCGGGATTTTGTTTTTTCAAGTCGGCCGCCACCGCTGGCGGGCGGCCGGAGTCATCGACGATGAGGATGGCCCGGTTGCCCGTGAGCTTGTCGCGGTTCTCCGGCGTGACCCGGAAGGCATGGTCCGCCGCCGCCCTGCCTTCTGGAGGCAGAAGCTGCTGGAACATGAACCAGCCGTGCCCTGCTTCATAGCCCCTGCTTCCCAGCCGGTTGCGGAAGAGCTGGTAGACCTCCTTCTGGTCGCCGTAGGCAACGGTGCCGATCTTCGGCGCCAGGCCGGCGGTGCCGAGATGACTGGTGAGCCAGGTCAGGCACTGTTCGAGGCGGCCGGCTTCCACCGAGACCCGGCCGGCCAGCAGCTCGATGTGGTCCCCCGGGTTGTAGCCATAGGCCGGCAGGCTGCCCTCGGCCAGCAGGCTCACTTCCTTCACTGGCAGGTTCATGATCCGTACGTCGGAGCCCAGGAGCAGGAGCTTCTGGTCCGCTGCCGCTGCGCTTGCAATCGTCTTCTTTCGGCTCCTGGCTGTGGCCATGGCGAACACTCGCGGAAAGGTTGTGGAGAAAGCTGCGGCAGAGGAACGCCGGAACGCCTTGTTGGACTAATGAGATGTTTTTTGTCTTATATCGAAGGGAGTGACAAAAGTCAAGGGAAGGGGGCCGGGGTATTTGAAATAATTTCGTCCATACCATCAACTCATTGTGTTTTTGATGGAAACGGTCAGCCTGGCTTTTTCTGCTCGATGTGACCGACCACGAAGTAGATCATGCCCAGGGTAAGCAGCGAGCCCAGAAGCACGGCGAAGCTCTTCGGGTCCTTGGACTCGAAGGAGGCCACGAACAGTTTGCGGATGAAGGCGACGAGCGCCAGCTCCACGAAGATCCTGACATGAAACTTGCCGCCCTGCAGATGCTCGATTTCCGTGTGCAACAGCTCGATCATCATCCACAGCACCAGCAGCGAGCCCAGGGCGCGGATGACGCCGTAATCGAAGCGGCCGGTGAAGGCCACGAAGATGTCGTAGACCAGCATGGCCACGCAGCCCATGCCCATGACCAGGAGCCCGACCATCAGCACCAGGTTGAGGCCATGCAGCAGGCGGTTGGCCCAGCCCACAAGCTTGGTTTCAAATTTCTGGGAGAGAAAGACTTTTTTGAACTTTTCTTCCTGGAAGGAGCTGGTGAGCACCGAGAGGTTGATGTCGAGGGCCTTGTGCAGGGAATCGAGCACCGAGGCGTCGGCCACACCGTCCTGCACCCGGGCATGGACTTCGGCCCGCAGCAGCTCGCGCACGAAGTTCATGGCGGCGTTCACCTGGTAGCCCTTCAGGCCGATCTTGACGTGC
>JBFHWX010000173.1:0-6576 GCA_041599275.1 Desulfobulbales bacterium
ATCGACGTCGATAAACGGATAGAACCCGTTGAAGAAAAAGTCACCGGCATGGATGACGTTGGCCTTTTCGAAAACGATAAAGGAATCGCCATCGGTATGGGCCCGGGGCACGTGGATGACCCGCACCGTGTCGCCGTTGAGGTGAAAGGTGATGTCCTCGGAAAAGGTGACCACCGGCAGTCCTTCCCGGGCCAAGGGCTCGCGTTTGGTGTCGAAGGCCTTGAGAAAGGTGCCGGCCTGCAGCCTTTGCCGCACATTGTGGTGGGAAAAAATGAGGGTGCCCTGCCCGCCCAGGCTTTCGTTACCGCCGGTGTGGTCGCCGTGATAGTGGGTGTTTATCAGGAATTTCGGGTGGTCGCCCCCCATTGACCGGATGGCGGCAAGGATTTTGCCGGTGAGCGGCGCAAACTGGTCGTCGACCAGGAAGGTGCCGTCCTCGCCGATGAACAGCCCGATGTTGCCGCCCTCACCGGCCAGCATGGAAACTTTTTCGGATACCGACACCGGTGTTATTTCCACCCCGGCGGCCTCTTCTGCCTGGGCCGCGGTTGTGGCGCAGAGCATGAGCGAGCAGAACATCGAGAAAATTTTTCCCTTCATAACCGCAACCTCCCTTTGATTTCGGGCCGATCACGGCCCATGGATGTTTCTCTCAACAGGAATGAAAACGGCGAGGAAAAGCAAGGGCAAAATGCCAGAGCATGTCAGGAGGGACAGCGAACGCCAGCTCCCACCGGAAGGTGGGAGGAAGTGAAGCAATCGGCCAGGTAAAGCCTCTCAGCCACCCTGGCCGCTAGGGTAGACCGCGCTCTCGCGGCCCGATTCAGCTCTGGCTGCCAGGGCCTCCTTTGCCCGCTCTTCGCTGTCGAAGGATTCCTCGAGCACCATGGGAAAAGCGTAGCCGCCCTCGACGGGCCGGTGCAGAATGATGGTCTTTTCGCCTTTTTCCCGGAAGGCCACAAAAGCATCACAGGCCTCGGCCAGGCTGTGGTAGACGGCAAGTTGCACCAGGAAGCTGCCCTTGGGAAAAGCCCTGGGGTAATCGTCGAGGAAAGGCAGTTGTATCTTGGTGCCGACCTGCAGGACGTTGGGGTTGGTGACATGCGGGTTGGCCTGAAGGACCCGTTCGGTGTTCTTGGCGTGAAAGGAATAGGGGCCGTAGGTCCGGCGGATCATGTCGCCCAGGGTGAGATCGGGGCGCACCGTGAGCTCGCCGAGGATGCCGGGCCCGAGGGCGGGAGCCGCCGAACCGGTATCTTTTGGTTCCTGTTCCACGGCTTGGGCCAAGGCTGGCGCTTGCGGAGCGGGTTGCGGGGCCGGCGGAGGCGCCGCAGCAGGTACGCTCTCCGGCGCGGGTTCCGGTTCGGCAAGGGAGACAGACAGGGCCGCCACCGGAGGCGGCGGTGCCTGGAAAGGTTTGTCGTTCAGGGGCTGGCCGGCGCTGCTCAGGTTGGCGCGTACTTTCTCGAGCTGTTTGATGTCGGCGAGCACCCGAAGCGTCTCGCTCACCCGCTCCTGCAATTGGCTGGTCTCTGCCTCCCGGGCCGGGGGGATTCCGGTGGAAACGTCGCCGGTGGTCGGCATGCCGGTAAGAAATCGAAAGCCGCCATAGCCGACCAGGCAGGCCGTGGCGACCAGTATGATTTTTTCTCGCATTTTCATAGCACGGGTCCGTCTCGCTTTGCTCGGCTCAGGGGCTTACCTGAAGCCATACTTTCATGTGGTATTGCGCCGGGTCCGGTTCCACCTGCAGGGTCATTTCTTCGAGTTTCACGAAAAAGGCAAGCGCGGAGAGCTCCGAGAGAAACGACCTGAACCCGCTGAATTCGCCATGGGCATCGACGGTCAGCGGCAAAAAGGAGCCGCCAGGAAGGTCGACCATGTTTTCGGCCACCACCTTTGCCTTGAGCCCGGAACGCTCTGCCAGGCCGGCGAGGATCCCCGCTGCCCCATCCTTTTGCGAGCGCTCGAGGGGGGAGGCAACGGGCAGGGCCTCCAGGCTTTCGTCCAGAGCCCTGGCCAATGCCTCGAGGTCTTCGGCCTGTTTGACGAGGATTTCCTGCTTCTTGAGCAACTCGTTGCGGGCGGCAACGGCGGAATCGAGCCGGCGCAGGTGCAAGTGGCCCGGCAAGAGACCGAACAGGGCAAAGACCAGCACGCCGGCCAGGCAGAGCAGCAGATACACGATGGAGCGCCTCGACAGGGGCGGCGCCTGGGACAATTTCTCTGCCATCACTGCTCCTCGTCGAGCTGGAGTTCGAAGGCAAGGACACCCCCGGCGCCCACCGCTCTGCGCTGGAAAGGGGCGGCGACGATATCGGCTCGGGTGAACCTGGTTTCCTTTTCCAACTGGTTCGCGAATTCTTCGAGCAGACTCCTGCCCTTCCCCTCGTCCCCGGAAACCGTGCCGGCCACCCGGACGGTGGCAGCGCGGGCGAAGAGTGTGCCAGGGGCCGGCGGCCCGAATTCGGCAGATACTTTTTCCAGGAAGATGCCGTCAGGAACCAGGCGCAACAATTCTTCGAGCACGGCGTTGGATTGCAGGCGGAGGCCGTGGCCGGTGAGGTTCTCCAGGGACCGCAGCGCTCTGGTGCGCGCGTTTTCGATGCTGTTTCCGTCGGGGGGGATGAAAGCAGCGAGCCTCTGGTCGAGCTCCGCCAGAGTCATCTGCCGGCGGGAGATGGCGTTCGACTGCCAGAAAGAGGCGGACAGGCAGAAAACCATGAGCAACAGCAGAGCCGAGAACACCGGCGGGCGGTCGAGTACACTTTCCTTTTTGTCCTCGTGACTGCCCATCTGAAGGAAGTTGGGCGAGCTTTCGCTTCCCGAAAGGGCCAGCCCGAGGGCCGGGGCGAAGCAGGAGCGGCTCGCCGCATCGATGGGAAGAGCCACATCGGCTTCGAGGGAAAAGAGTGGATCGAAGATTTGGCAGGGCATGCCAAGCCCTGCTCCCAGTTCCTCGGCCAGCAGAGCGCCGCCGGCAGCGGGCCCGACCAGATAGACCTGGGAAACCCGGCGGCCTTCCTGGCTGGTGCTGAATTCCTGCAAGCTCTCCTGAACCTGCTCGATAAGGCGCAGGAGTGCGGGACGAAGGCGGCGAAGTATCCCTGCCCTGCCCTTCATGGCGGGCTTTGCAAACAGGCCCCCCAGCACCTCCCGCGCTTCGTGGCGGTCCATGGGCTTGGTCCGCAGGGAGAAGGCCCAGGTGCTCCCCTTGCGGGCCTCGGAAAGTCCCAGGTCCACCACCGCCTTTCCGCCGCCGGCCGCATCTGTTGCCATCTCCATGTTTGTCTGGCTGATAAAACCGTCGACGAGATCGTCCACGCCCACCGCAATGACGCGGCAAAAGAGAAGATCGGCGCCGGAAAAGACGTCGACCCGGGTCTCGGCGTCACCAATCGACAACAAACAGAAATTTTCGGCCGAGGGCCGGACAAGACCTGCCCGCAATACTTGCCGCAGCGCGAAGGAAGAAGAGAGCAAGCCGGTGAGCGGGAAACCGCTGGTGTCGAAAAGATCCTCCGCCGCCGTCGCCTCAGCGGCGGAAACCGCAAAGGCGGTGATCTTGTAGCGATGGTCGCCGTCAGCGGTGGGGGGGGAAGCGGTTGCTTCGAAACCGAAGCGGCTCCTGGGTTCGTCAAAGCCGGTTTTCTTGCGAAACTCGTTGGCCACCGTAGCATGCAGGCGGTCACGGGAAGCGGCGGAGACCGTGAAATGCCGCACTTCTACGGCCGGGGCATTGAGAACGGACCAGACGGGAATGTCGGCGCCTGGGAGGCGAACCTGGGCGATAAAGCGGCGAAGAAAATCGGCGAAACCGATTCGGTCCTGGTGGAGCGCAGGATGAAAGGACATCTCCCGCAGGTCGAGAACTTTCCATGTCCCGTCGGCGGAAAGACCCAGCTTGGCCAACCGAAGTCGCTGCTGGCCGATGTCGATGCCAAGGAAAACATCATGAGCGGCCGTGCGACCTGCCGGCATGACTTCTGCCCTCCAGCCTGGCGCTCTCTCGGTGGACGAAGCGTCGCTATGGGTCGTCAAGTCGCCCTCATTTTCCATTGGGCCAGCAACCGGGGTCAGCCTTCCTCTTGGCTAAAAAGAAAAGCGGCGACTTTTGCCAGATTTTCATGGTGATCTGTCCAGGCCATGAGAGAAGTGTGGCGGATTACAACAGCGCTTCGCTGGCGCTGCCCAAGATAAAAACAACAACAATTGCTAAAAGTTGTCAATATGAAAGGAAAATGGGAAGGGAAAAGATGGGAGGCAAAGGGCGAGAAACGAAAAAGGCTGCGGAGCGAACTTCGAAATCCTTTCTGTAAAACTGGCCGGGCCGAAAGAGCTTGGGCATCCTGCTTCCATGGATCTCATGTTTGCCAACCGGCAATTCCAGATCTGAGTATTGGCAGCGAACAAGCGATCTGCGCTATGTTCTTAAGTCCAAACGGGGCTGGAAAACTTTTTTATAACTGCATCGTCGCGATATTTAATGTCTTATCAGATCGTTGCGGAGCGAGATGGGACGATAGTCGCACCGTGCGGAGAGCCATCTGATCAAACCAATGCCTTGTTGTTGCGTACTTTCTGGCTAATTTCAGGTAAGGCGCTCCGGCACCCTGTGCGTTTCGTGAAGGTTGTGCATTGCGTGATACTGGCAGATCAGGAAAGAAAGAGTTCTCTGACCTGGCCGCTGCCTACGAGCTTGCTGAACAGCTTGTAATTCTTTCGTTCACGACGGATGCGGCCGGCCGGGATGGCAGGGTGAAGGCGGTGCTTTGCGGCAAACCCAAGGATATTTTTGGTTGTAGGATGCTGGCTCAATCCTGAGGTTTCCCATATTTCACCAGGAATGAGGGCCTCGGTGGCCCACTGGTCGGCTTCGCCTTCAATGGCGTTTGTGTCAGTGCTTTCCAGGTCGTCAAGAAAGACCTCCCAGCCGTCATCTCCCTGATGCAGGGCAAGGTGCGCCAGTTCATGGCAGAGGGTAAACCAGAAATTGTCGATCCGGTCATAGCGAAGGGTCATGGCGGCAACCGGCGAGCCGTCCGGCAGGCGGAGGGCCGCGCCATCAAGATGGGTTTTGGGCAGATGCGGTTCAACCACGAAGCGGATGCCGTTCTTCTGGAGAAATTCACGGGCCAGGAGCGGGCCGTTTTCCAAAAAACTCAGTTTTACCAGTTCATGGGCAAAATCATGATTGATGGTTCCTGGTTGGTAGGCGGGCAGTTCCTGTTGAGCAGCCAGAAGGGAAATTCTGATCCGCCAGGCAGTCAAAGCGTAATCATCGGTCTGGCCATTGCCCCTTACATGCTGGCGGAGCTGGGCCGCCTGTTGAAAGGCAAAAGCACCAAGGGGGGCCGCCCAGGTGGTGATCAGTTCCTCAGCCCTTTCCTTTGCATCCGCCAGGCTTCCTGTGAAATCAAGCCATTTCCGGTTGAGCATTTCATTGATCGGGAACTTGTCCCATGACAGTTTGGCTGGCGGGGCGGGCACTTCCGCCCCCGGCTCCTGCAATAAAACTTCAGCGGGGATACCCAGGCCGGCATGGAGCTTTCGGATCATGGCCAAGCTTAGTGGTCTGCGGCCGGACAGAACTTCAGACACCTTGCTGCGGCTACCGAAAAAGGGGATCAGGTCTTTCTGCTTGAGTCCCTGCTGCTCCATGCGAAATCTGATGGCCGCGACAGGATCAGGTAGCTCGAGGGGATAGACTTTATCCTCATAAAGTTCCACCAGTGTCACCAGCAGTTCAAGCTCATCGCTCTCAGGGGTGTCGGGGACCGCGTCCATGAGGGCGTTGATCCGCTCCAGGGTGCTTTCGTATTCTTCTTCAGTCTTAATGATTTTGGGGATCATCACACAACCTCAGCATCAATGGCATCGTATTCTTTATGTGTGCCGACAAAGCGGACAAAAACCACAGAGGAAGAATAATGTATCTTCACGACCAGCCGGTATTTATTGCCGCAGATATTGAACACCACCCGGCTGTCCTTCAGGATGCTGGCACTGCCATATTGGGCCTTTATGTCAGCCGGGTTCCGCCAGGCGGCATTCTTTGCCTCGGCATGCCAGGCCAGCAAAGATTCTTCAGAATCCGGGTATACTTCCAAGAACTCTTTCATCCTCTTTTTTGATATGACTCTCATTGGAATATAAGATTTTCCCTTGCTGGGCGCAAGTGAAAAGTTCCCATAAAGGGAACACTGAGGGGTTGTCTTTCAACTGTAGTGAGGCGCTGGTCAAGTGGGCTTTTTGGGCCCGTCGTACACCATATCCTCTTGGAAAGACTACCGCTCCTGCCTGTCCAAAGCAATGGAGCGACCAACTGCGGATCGCATCAATGCGTATTAGCTATGCGTTTTTTTTAAATTTTAATTCTCCATTCTCTGTAAAATCGAACATTGGCCCCCATGCCACTTCCCAGCAGTGCCCATCAAGGTCAGCGAAGTATCCACTAAATCCGCCCCAGAATGTTTCCTGTGGTTCTTTCAGTACACGGGCACCAGCCGACTCAGCACGTTTTACTATGTCAACAACATCGTCTCTGCTGCGGGCGTTGTGGGCAAGCGTGACACC
>JBFHWX010000174.1:0-6556 GCA_041599275.1 Desulfobulbales bacterium
GGGCCATGCCTTCCACCTGCTCCAGGGAGAAGACAAAATCGCTCTCCAGGTTGCGCTTGGCCCGCACCAGTTCCTGCTCGTCTACCGGATGGTACTTGAGCGTGAAAATTTCCTCGAGGGCCGCCTCCAGGGCAGGAACCATGTTGGCGGCATCGAGCACGGCGGAGATCTCGAAGAGGCCGGGGTCCTGGGGCGTGAAGGCCGAGGCGTGCACATTGAACACCAGCCCCCGGCGGTCGCGCAGGGAACGGTAGAGCCGCGAGCTCTCCCCCTGGCCGAGGATATGGGCGATGATGTCGAGCACCGGCGCGTCGGGGTTGTCAAAAGAGCTGATCGGCAGGGCAAGCATCATGTGGGGCTGGAAGATATCGCCCTCGACGGTGAACAGCTCGGGGTTCTGCCGGGTGGGCTCCCGGGGCAACTCGGGCCGCAGGTGCTGGCTGCGGGCGAGCCCCCCCATGGCCTTGTCCACCTCAGCAACCACCTCGGCCGCCGCCACCTCGCCCACCACCACCACCGTGAAATTCTCGGGATGGTAGTGTTTGTCCATATAAGAGAGGATATCCTCCCGGCTGAAGGCGGAAATGGTCTCGGCCCGGCCGATCACCGGCAACCGGTAGGGGTGCTGGGCATAGGCCCGGGCCATGAGCTGCTCGAAGAGCTTGACGTTGGGCCGGTCGTTGCGCATGCCCAGTTCTTCGAGCACCACCTTTTTCTCGCGCTCGAGTTCCTGGGGGTCGAAGCTCGAATGGAGCACAGCATCGGTCAGCACGTCGAGGGCCATGGCCCACTCGCCGGCCGGCAGGGTGGCGTGATAGACCGTGTATTCGTACGAAGTGTAGGCATTGACCCGGCCGCCCGCCGATTCGATGGCGCCGGCAAGCTGGCCCGGGCCGCGGCTCGGGGTGCCCTTGAAGATCATGTGCTCGATGACGTGGGTGATGCCGGCTTCCTGCGGTTCCTCGTAGATGGATCCCGCCCTGACCCAGAGCTGGACGGTGGCGACGTTGGTGTCCGGCGCCTCCTTCACCAGCACGGTGAGGCCGTTGTCGAGCGTCGACTTGTAGAGATTGGGCGCCAGCTCCACGGCCCGGACCTGGGTGCTCTGCATGATGCTCACCAAAAGAGGGAGGAGAAAAAGAAAGAAAAACCTTGCCGGTATCCGCCGCATTTGAGTACTCCTTGGCTATCCGGAAAGCAACATACTGTACTTGCCCGATCGGCGCAAGAAATGCGGCCTGGCCGGTTGCGGGCCGAGCCGTCCTCAGGCCGGGGGCAAGGAACCTTTGGTCACTTGCCTTTTTCCGGAAATAAATTAAAAATTTTGAAAATTCGTGCCGATAATCGGTTAGTACGGCATACCGCGCTTAAACGGCGCCACCCTTTTGTGGCACCAGCCCCCGTGACCACCATGGCCAACCCGAAAATCCTCATAGTCGACGACGAACCGGCAATGCTCGATCTGCTCGGGCTGCGCCTCACCGCCCTGGGCTATGAATACGCCAAGGCCAGCGACGGCGTCGAGGCCATGGCCAGGCTGCGGAGCGACGAGTTCCCCATCGTCATCACCGACCTCATGATGCCCAACATGGACGGCATGCAGCTGCTCAAACACATCCGGGAACAGTACCCGAACACCGAGGTGATCGTGGTCACCGGCTACTATGATTCGCTTTCCTACACCGAGGTGATCAACGCCGGGGCCAGCGATTACATCACCAAGCCTTTCATGTCCGACGAGTTGGAGGCCAAACTTAAAAGAGTGCAGCGCGAGCAGGAGCTCATCCGCGGCCTGAAGAGCCTCCTCGAGAGCCTCGAACGCCAGCTTCAGGAACGGGAAGAGAGCCTCGACGCCACCAGCAAGAGCCTCACCGAAACCATGGACCGCCTCAAACAACTGCAGGCCCAGACCATCGTCTCCAAGTACGGCCGGCCCTGGGGCCACTGACCCCACGGCCGGCATCCGGGCCACAAAAAACCTGTCCGAGGATTTCCTCGCGACAGGTTTTTTTCTTGCCGTTCGTGCACCAAACCGGCTGACTCTCTACTTCCGGCCCAGCAACCGCTCCACCCTCTCCCGGATCGGCGGGTGGGTGCTGAAGAGGCGTGCTACCGAAGAGCCGCTCAGGGGGTTGACGATGTACATCTGGGCGGTGGCCGGGTTGACCTGCATGGGCAACCGCCGGTTGTAGTTTTCGAGCTGCTGCAGGGCGCTGGCCAACCCCCGGGGCGAGCCGGCGATCTCGGCGCCGGTCGCGTCGGCCAGGAACTCGCGGCTTCGGGAGATGGCCATCTGGATGAGTGCCGCGGCAATGGGCGCGACGATCATCGACACCAGCATGCCGAGCCCGCCGCCTCCCTCTTCGTCATCGCTCCTGCCGCCGCCGAAGATGAGGGCCCACTGGGCCATGCTGGCCAGGTAGCTGATAGCGCCGGCCATCACCGCGGCAATGGAACTGATCAGGATGTCGCGGTTCTTGATGTGGGCCAACTCGTGGGCCAGAACGCCGGCCAGTTCCTCGCGACTGAGGATCTGCAGCAACCCTTCGGTCACCGCCACCGCGGCGTGCTCCGGGTTGCGGCCGGTGGCAAAGGCGTTGGGGGTCTGGCCGGGCATGATGTAGACCCGGGGCTTGGGCAGCCGTGCCCGCTGCGAGAGTTCCTCCACCATGGCGTGCAACTCGGGGGCTTCGGCGGGCGACACCTGCCGGGCGCGGCTCATGGCCAGCGCCAGCTTGTCGCTGAACCAGTAGCTGAAGAAATTCATGCCGAGCGCCATGATCAGGGCGAACTGCATGCCGCCCCGGCCACCCAGGGCCTGGCCGGCCACCATGAAAAGAGCGGTGAGGCCGGCCATCAGAATGAAAGTCTTTGCGGTGTTCATCATAAAGAGATGCTTTTCCTCCAGAAAAAGTCTGCTGCCCGGGAAGCCGCCGGCCGATCCGGAACGGCGGGCAATCGCACTCACTATAAGTGCGGCACAGCGGTTGTCAAGGCAAAGCGGCGGAGGGAAAGCTCAAGTTGCATGGGATGCAGCCGTTGGAGGTGGTGCCACCCCGCGGTATCTCGCCCTTGCGCAAATCGAAAATGCCAATTAATATATCAACAAGGATAGGCAAAGTAAATGCAACATCCCGCTTTTGCACCATAAGGAGGTAGCAGATGGATCTGTTCAAGAAAAAAACCCTCACCGGCCTCGCCCGCACCTGCGGCTGAGCAGCCAAAATCGGTCCGACGGCTCTGTCGGACGCGCTCGAGGGGCTCGCCCCTCCCAACGACCCGAACCTCCTGGTCGGCATCGAAACCTCGGACGACGCGGCGGTCTACCGGCTTTCCGACGAGATCGCCATGATCAACACGGTGGACTTCATCACGCCGCCGGTGGACGACCCTTACTGGTACGGACAGATCTCGGCGGCCAACTCGATCTCCGACGTCTATTCCATGGGCGGCAGGCCGGTCACCGCTTTGAATGTCGTGATGTTTCCATCGAAGCACCTGGACATGGGTTTTCTGAAACAAATCCTGCGCGGTGGCCACGACAAGGTGGTGGAGGCCGGAGCCTGTCTGGTGGGCGGCCACACGGTGGACGACGAGGAACCCAAATACGGCCTCTGCGTGAACGGCGTCGTGCACCCGCAACGGATCATCACCAACGCCGGGGCGCGGCCGGGGGATGCCATCATCCTCACCAAGCCGCTGGGCTCGGGGGTGTTGTTCAACGCCGTGCGCTCGGGCAAGCACTCCTTTGCCGACCTCGAGCGCGACGTGCTGCCGTCGCTGGCGGCGCTCAATGGCCCGGCCATGGAGGCGGCGCTCGGTTTCGACCTGCACGCCTGCACCGACGTCACCGGTTTCGGAATCCTTGGCCACCTGCTGGAGATGGCCCACGGCTGCAACCACAAGATCGTCGTGTACTACCGGGAACTGCCCTTCTATCCCGGGGCTCTCGCCATGTACAAGAAGGGCGAGACCACCGGCAGCAACCGGGCGAACCGGGAGATGGTGGCTCGGCACAAGCTGCAGATGGCGGCCTCGCTCTCCAGGCAGGAAGACGAGCTGCTCTACGACCCGCAGACCTCGGGTGGCCTGCTGCTCGCCGTACCCGAAGCCCAGGCGGCCGAGCTGGTGGCCGCCATGAAGAAGGCCGGCACCACGGTGGCAGCCCGCATCGGCACGGTGACCGACGAAGCGGTGGGAATCCGGGTGGAATGATTCTTTGCATGTCCTGCTTTCCGCAGCGAAGAGACAAGGGCAACCGCGCCATACCTGAACCCCGGAGGCATGGATGACCGCCCTTCTTCTCCTTCTGGCCGGACTCGGCCTGCTCACCGGCTTCCTCTCGGGGCTTCTGGGCATCGGCGGCGGCATCGTCATGGCGCCGCTTCTGCTCTACGTGCCACCGTTCTTCGGCTTTGAGGAACTTTCCATGAAGACGGTGGCCGGCCTCACGGTGGTGCAGGGCCTCTGCTCCTGCATCATCGGCGGCCTCACCCACCGCCGCTTCCAGTTCTCCTCCCCCATCCTGATAGGCTGGATGGGTGCAACCATCTTCCTCTGTGCCCTCGCGGGCGGCGCCGGCTCCCATCTGGTGGGCAACAAAACCCTGCTCCTGATCCTCGCCCTGCTGGCCCTGGCCGCCGCCATTCTGCTGTTCGTTCCCACCGCTGCCGACTCCGACGCCCCGGATCTCGCCGCCTTTTCCTTCAGCCGACCGCGGGCGGTGCTTGCCGCCGGCACGGTGGGCTTTCTGGGTGGCCTGGTCGGCCAGGGTGGCTCCTTCCTGCTTATCCCGCTGATGACCTCCTTTCTGCAGGTACCCACCCGCATCGCCATCGGCAGCAATCTGGGCATCGTCTTTCTCTCGACCCTTGCCGCCTTCCTCGGTAAGGCGGCCACTGGCCAGATCAACTGGCTGCTGACCGTTCCCATCCTGCTCACGGCCTGCCCCGCCACTCACCTTGGCGCCCTGGCCAGCCGCCGGACGCCGGTCTTCGGCCTGCGGGCCCTGCTGGCCGCGGCCATCGCCATTGCCGCCCTGCGCATCGGCTTCTCAGCGCTGTACGGCTGAAGCCCTCAGCCGCCAACCACCGGGATGCAGCGGGTGCGGATAACCCCGGCGTGGGCCTCGATCTGGCGGATGAGCTCTTCGGGGATCGGCGCCTCGCAGTCGATGATGTTGTAGCCCAGCGTGCCGTTGCTCTCGTTCAAGTACGAGGCGATGTTGATGCCGTGGCCGCCGATGGCGTGGGAGACGAAGCCGATCATGTCCGGCACGTCGTGGTTGATGACGATGAAGCGGGTGTGGCAGCTCGAGGCCGGGATCGACTCGGCGGTGGGGAAGTTGACCGAACGCACCACCGAGCCGTACTCGAGGTAGCCCTTCAATTCCTTCACCGCCAGCCGCGCGCAGTTCTCCTCGCTCTCCTCGGTGCTCGCCCCCAAGTGCGGCGAGACCAAGGCCCGGGGATGGCTGACCGTGGCGGCGGTGGGGAAATCGGTGATATAGCCGTCGAGCCGGCCGGAGGCCAGGGCCGCCAGCACCGCCTCCTCCTCCACCACCTCGGCCCGGGCATAGTTCATGAGCACCGTGCCCGGCTTCATGCGTTCGAGAAACGCCGCGTTCACCAACCCCCGCGTCTTCTTGCCGAGGGGCACGTGGATCGACAGGATATCGGCCTGCTGCAGCACTTCGCCAAGCGACCGGGCAAGGGTCACCGCTGGCGAGAGAAGATGGATGTTCTCCAGCGCCGGGAAGGGGTCGAAGCCCACCACCTGCATGTGGCGCTCCACCCCGCCATTGGCCACCAGGGTGCCGATCTTGCCAAGCCCGATAACGCCCAGGGTGCGGCCGGCCAGCTCGACGCCGCGGAAGGCGATCTTCTGGGATTCCACCCGGCGGCTGATCTCGGAGTCGTCGAGGCCCGCCTGCTCCCGGCAGAAGAGAAGGCCCCGGTGGATGTTGCGCATCCAGACCCCGAGCATGGTGAAGACCAGCTCGGCCACCGCGTTGGCGTTGGCGCCCGGTGTGTTGAACACGCAGATGCCGCGCTCGGTGGCCTTCTGCACCGTGATGTTGTTGACCCCGGCGCCGGCCCGGGCCACGGCCAGCAGACTGGGGTAGCTGCCGGTGTCGAGCTCGGCCGAGCGCACCAGGATAGCGTGTGGCGCCGGCTCGTCGCCGGACACCTGGTAACGTGGACCAAAGAGAGCGATCCCCTCGGGGGCGATCTTGTTCAGGGTCAGGATCCGAAACCGTTCCACGCAACCTCCCATTCCTGCTGGTGTATTTTTACGGAGAAAACAACAAATTCCATAGACTTCAGCATACTGGAGCAAGAATATCTCCGTCAAGCCCCCCCTTGCCGGCCGGCGCCACCCAGCCGGCAAGCCCGTAGAGAACCGCCGCCACCCCGATCACCATCGTGAAGCCGCCATGCACCGCCACCAACGAAGCAAGGAGAGCGGCGGCCACCGAGGCGCAGCCGTTCACCGCCCAGGCCCAGGGCACCAGATGCGGCACCCGCCGGCCGAGCTCGCCCAAGGCAAGGGGAAA